>OMXE01000019.1 GCA_900314935.1 uncultured Prevotella sp. | reverse complement strand
AAGTCATCTTACTAATGGGCATCATGCTAAGTGATTGAATACAAACAGTTAATAAACAATAAATATTTTCCAATTATTTGGAAAGCAACATAGAAGATAAGAATACTTTCTGTTACTCACAAATTTGAGAACATTTTAAATCGATGGGTTAGATTTTGGTGTTTAAGCCCCACTCATATTCCTCCGCTATATCAGTGTAATTACATGATTACCAGAAGAATCGTGGCGGAGGAATTTAATGGGGTGATATTACATCCTTCACACCTTCACGACGTTAGTTTTACTTCGAATTCCTACAAGCCTTGTAACGATGGGTTAGAAGGCTGATAAGTGGGTGAAATCAGGCTGATAAGTGGGTGAAATCAGGCTGGTTGGAAAACACTCCTCTACTCGGTTCTAAAGCACCCCGGTGAACTTCCCGACGAACAGGATGATGCCGGAAGAGGCTTCGCGGATGACATAGACGAAGGGACGGTTGGCATGGAAGATGGCCTTGAGGGGTTCGGTAGGGGCGGCAGAATTAGCCATCATACCTGCCACCGTTACTGCGGCGGCCTCTGAGCCCTCCTCGTTCACCTTGATCTTTGCCTTCTGGCGCATCATGTTGATATAGACGTTTTTGTCGCACATGTTGGGAATCTCTGCCCGTTGCGAATCGAAAGCCAGGTTGATGCCCATCTTATTCAGGAGTCCTATCAGATTACCATCTACGTCATTCGTATCGGATGATGTCTCGAAGCGCGGCAGTTTCAAATCCACTTCATAAGGTCGGGAACCATACACAGGTGTGGTTTGTGCAAGATAGTCGATAACGTCGTTGGTGGTCTTACCCTCTTCAGGTAGCATGACGAACATGCTCCACATGCCATTACCATAAGGAATCTCAACGGCAGAACAGGTGTCGTTCTTCACGTATCTGATCAGCACGTTCTGGTGCATCATGGGCAGCTTGGTGGAGCCATTTTCCATCTGGAACTGCTCTTCCTTGGTGTTCTTCGGGTCGAACTTTGAAGTCCAGTCGGCCTTGAAGTAGATGGCATTGAGCAAGTAAGACATCATTCTGGGATCTACTTCGTCCAAAATGGTGGGAATCATGCCCTTTGTCTTTTCATTACACCAGCCGTTGATGCGACCGAGTGTACTGGATGAAGAGAAGTCGAGCGCCTCGGCCTTCGCATCGTAGTACTTCTGCATATCCTTCTCGAACTGCTGCTTCAAGGTATATCTCTTGTTCAGGAATATGGCGTTGGCGATGTTCAGCGTTACCTTGTTATCCACCTGCGGCAGGTTGTCGATGAGGTTCTTGCAGTAGTCGTTCACCGCCTGGATACCTCCTTCGTGGAAGCCAAGCACCTGTTCCAGCTCCTGTTCGGTCTGCCCCGTAGCCGCATCGTTCACCATGCCCAATACATAGGTGATGCTGAGCGGTGAGTAGATAAAGCTCTTACCGCTTTTATCGGTTTCGTTCACCGTCTTCAGGAAGTTCAGTGTGAACTGGTTATTATCGTTGGCAAACACCCGTTGAGCCTCTGTCAGCTGTACCGGCTTAGGGTCAGCCACCATATTCACCATTTGCTTGGTCGTACCAAGATCCACCACATCCTCAGAAGAGGAACACGACAGCAACAAGCTGCTCATTGCCATCATGGTTATTCCGTAAAACAAAACCTTTTTCATATCCGTTGTTTTTAGATTCATCTGCCTTATAAATGCGGAAAGGGTAGAAATCTTGCACGGGGGAGGGTTAAAGGTTGTTAATTGGGCGGTTTTTGTGGAATGTTTTTTGTGGAAGGAGGATAACTTCGGTGGCGCGGTGGCGCGGTGGTGCGGGGGTACGAGAACACCTCAGAGATACAGTAATCATATGTCTTATACATTATCAAACTACTTGTACTCGAAGCATATCTCGCGCCACCGCACCCACGCGCCACCGCGCCACCAAGCGGCGTTAGCCGCTATTTGAGGAGTTCAGCAGGCAGCGTAGGCATGGCCCCGTTCTGGGTGCATACGAATGCGGAGACTTCCACGGCCTTCATGTGGGCTTCGGGAACGGGTTTGCCGTTCAGGATGGAGGCGCAGAAGGAACCCGTGAAGGAATCGCCTGCACCAACCGTATCGGCCACCTGTACCTTGGGTGTCTTCTGGAAAGACATCACGCCTGGCGTGAAGACGTAGGAGCCGTTGGTGCCACAAGTGAGCACCAGCATGTCAAGGTTGTACTTACCCAGGATGAGCCAGCACTTGTTCTCCATGTCCAAGCCGGGATAGCCGAACATACGACCGATGAGCACGAGCTCCTCGTCGTTGATCTTCAAGACGTTGCAACGCTGCAGCGACTCACGTATCACCTCTTGGGTGTAGAACTGCTGACGCAGGTTGATGTCGAAGATCTTCATACAGTCGGCTGGTGTGGCATCGAGGAACTTATGGATGGTTTCCCTGCTCACCACGTTGCGCTGCGCCAATGAACCGAAGCAAACGGCACGACAGTTACGGGCGATGTTCTGGATATCCTCGTTGAAGGGGATATTGTCCCATGCCACGTTCTCCTTGATATCGTACGTGGGAATGCCCTGCTCGTCAAGCTGCACCTGCACGGTGCCCGTGGGATAGGGCACCCGAGGCAGCATACAGTTCAAGTCGTGCTCCTTCAAAGCCTCGATGGTCTCATCGGCCAGCTTATCCTCGCCTAACGCACTAATGGCAATGGTGTTGTCGCTACCTAAGAACTGACCTGCATGATAGGCAAAATTGGCAGGAGCACCACCCAGTTTCTTACCTTCGGGAAGTACATCCCAGAGGACTTCTCCGAGTCCTACTATATACCGGAGACCCTCCCCTTGCCCCTCCCTGTGATGGAGGGGTGAAGTTACATTTTGCTTTTCCATATTCATTGTTGTTATATTGTTTATATTGAATTCTTGTTGATTATTGTTGGAAGAGTCTATCTACTCCCCTCCCTAGAGGGAGGGGTTGGGGGAGAGTCTTCTTATATAGGTGAACAGATAAACGACACCGACAGCCATGACCAGTACGGCACCAGCCTGTCCCATAGCGTCGCTCATGAAGCCCATGATGAGGGGGAAGATGGTTCCGCCGAAGAGACCCATGATCATCAGACCAGACACCTCGTTCTGCTTCTCGGGCATGGACTCAAGAGCGGTGGCGAAGCACATGGAGAAGACGTTCGAGTTACCGTAGCCTACGAGGGCAATGGCGGTATAGAGCAACCATTTCTCCGTTCCGAAGAACAGTCCGCACATGGACAAGGCCATCATGATGACACTGATGATGAAGAAGGTGCGCATCTTCAGTACACGGAGGAAGAACGAGCCGGTGAGACAACCGATGGTACGGAAGATAAAGTAGAGCGAGGTGGCAAAAGCCGCATCGTTGAGCGACATGCCGAGTCGTTCCATCAGGATCTTCGGAGCGGTTGTATTGGTACCTACGTCGATTCCCACATGGCACATAATACCAAGGAACGACAGCAGTACGATGGGGGTTCCCAAGAGCTTGAAGCACTCCACGAAGGTGGAAGGCTTACCCTCGATAGGGGGCTCCTCGATAGGGGTGACGAAGAGCAGCAGGGCTGAGAGCACACCCACCACGAGGAAGATGCCGAACAGCACACGCCAGTCGAGTCCGAACTCAGGAATAAGTTTCGTAGCACCCCACATGGCCAGATAAGGAGCCGAGAACGAGGCGATGGCCTTGACGAACTGTCCGAAGGTGAGGGTTGAAGCGAGATTACCTCCACCCATGACCGTTGATACCAGCGGGTTCAGGGATGTCTGCATCAGCGCATTACCGATACCTAACAGCGAGAAGGCCACGAGCATGATACTGAAGTTCTCGCCGAAGAGCGGCAGCAGCAGGGATATCACAGTAACCACCAGCGACAGCAAGACAGTCTTCTTTCGCCCTATCTTGTTCATCAGCATACCCGTGGGAACGCTGAAGATGAGGAACCAGAAGAACACCAGTGAGGGGAACACATTGGCCATAGAGTCCGACAATCCGAGGTCTTCCTTCACATAGTTGGAGGCTATGCCCACCAGATCCACGAAGCCCATGCAGAAGAAGCATAGCATCACTGGGATAAGGTAAATAGATTTGTTCTGTTTCATGATTTTGATTGTTCGTTATTCCTTATTTTACTTGATCTCATAGATGGTGGCCTTGCCGCCCTTCACCTTGATTATATTATAAGGCTCTGAGGGGAACACGAGGTTGGTCATCACCATCTTACCTTCGGCATCGAAAGCCTCGATGCTGCAGCGGTCGATGAAGAGGCGCAACTGCTTGATAGTGCCATAGGTGGGTGCCTCGGTGGTACAGGCGAAGTGCTCGCTGAACGACACATTGCCACTCTGGGTGCGGTCCATGGTGAAGGTATGCTGATGGGCATCGTAGCGCATCACCACCTTCTCGCCCTTGGCGTTCGACAGGGTGATATCGGCAGCGCCTTTCACATCCACCACAATCTCGCAAGCCTCGGCAGGTTTCTTGAGCTTGGCGCCGCGGGCTGCCAGCATCTCCTTCGAGGGCACCGCACTTAGATATGTCTCTTCACCATATTGGAACAGACCGAGGTCGCGGGGGATGCTGTTGGCTGAGCGGAACTGCAGGGTGGGCACCTGGTTGGCATACTGCCAGTTAGACATCCACGCCAGTACCACACGACGGTTTTCGGGAGCGTTATAGAACGACACCGTGGCATAGTGGTCCTTTCCATAGTCGAGCCACTTCGTTACCTTCGGCATCGACTCACAGGTGAACTTATGGCCGTCGAACTGTCCTACAAAATACTGCGTAGCACTACCCCCAAACGGTCCGCCGGGGTTGATGTTGCAGATGAGCACCCATTTCTCGGAATGCTGAAGCTTCAAGGGGAAGAGGTCGGGACATTCCCATACACCACCGTGGTTGCCGTACTCCTGACCGAATGACGATTCGTACTGCCATGCTTTGAGGTCGGCCGACGAATAGATCTGCATCTCCTGTCCCACGGCCAGAATCATGATCCAGCGCTTGGTTGACTCATACCAGAACACGTTCGGGTCGCGGAAGTCGGGCTTGTCGGAGGTGATGACGGGGTTCCCCTCGTACTTCTTGAACGTCCGTCCATTGTCTTTCGATACAGCCATCGACTGCACCTGACTCTGTCCGGCTGAGGTGTAGAAGGCCACCACATCGTTTCCGTTGGTCACGCAAGAGCCTGAGAAGATAGCACCCAGCCAGTCGGCTTCGATGGCTGTGGGCTGACTCTCCCAATGTATCAGGTCGCGACTGGTGGAATGGCCCCATGTCATGTTCTCCCACATGGAGCCGTAAGGGTTCCACTGGTAGTACAGATGCCATGTGCCATCCTTGTAGAACATTCCATTCGGATCGTTCATCCAGCCATAAACGGGTGTATGGTGATAAAGAGGACGGAAGTGCTCGCGGTTAGTGGTGTCAAAGGAGTCGCTGTACTTCATCTCCTTCCAACAGGCAAAATCCTTGATGGCACCCTTCGTACGACGGTCGCCATGGAAAGTGATTTCGAACAGCTTGGCATCCTTCAGCTCCACTGGGACAAAGTAGTCAACCTTGTCCACAGCGAGCCGAACATTCAATCTTTTTACCATTTCATTTCTTCCGTCCATCACGGCAATAGCCGCGTTTTCTTCCTTCTCCTGAACGGGTAGCAACAAGTATTTCCTACCCTGGTCAAGTTTCAGCATAGCGTGATTGTCGCCAAGAATGAGCACTTCCTGGGCTTTCACGTTCGCCGCCATCAGTAAGATGGTTATCATTATCAGCAGTTTTTTCATATTGTTCGTTTTAATAGATTACGGTGTATATTACCATATCCTGCTCAGCGGTCGTACCTGGGCACTACCCGTGGCGTTGGAGAACGAGAGGTGGTCGTAGATAGACTGCGGGAAGACGAGGTTCGTCATGGACATCGCCCCATCCTGTGTGAGGAGCTCCACAGACGACTGGTCGACAAACAGATCGATCACCACGTTGTTTCCTTCTACATTCAGCGGGGCCTTCATCGATGGGATGGAGAAGCTGCCGTTGAAACTGGTGTTGCCTGTAGCTGCGGTGCGATGAACCGTTAAGGAACGGTCGGAGGCATTGACGTCGAACACGAACTTCTCCTCGTTGCCGTTGCTGAGGGTTACGGTGGTGTTCTGATCCATGCTGACCGTGATGCGCAGCTGGTAGGCCGACTTCTTCGCATCGAGCGGTAAGGCATCGGTGCTGACGGTCTGCCACTGACCGGCAATCTTGTCGATTTCACTGACCACAGGACAGCAGAGCAGGGGCTTGCCGTTCAGCTCGGTGAGCTTCAGCTCGCGAGGCAAGGTCATAGCCGACCGCCAAGGTGAGCAGGGCACATTTCCAGCATAGTTCCAGTTGTTCATCCAACCGATCATGATCTTACGGTTGTCGGTATTGCTCCATGTAACACCAGCGTAGTTGTCCATACCGTAGTCGAGCCAGAGGGGATAGTTAAGGTCGTCGGCCTTGAACTCCTTACCGTCGAAGCTGCCTACGAAATACATGGTGCCTGAGCCGAGTATCGGCCCGCCAGGGTTGACGCTTACCAGCAGCACCCACTTGTTGCCGAACTGGATAAGGTCGGGACACTCCCACTGCAGACTGGGTCGTCCGGGGAGGTCAACCACGAAGGTACTCAGATGTGTCCAGCTCTTCAAATCGGTTGAGCCATAGAACTCTACTCCTCTCATCCAGCCCTTGGCCAGTGCCATTACCCATTGCTTGGAGTCGGCGTGCCAGAACACCTTCGGGTCGCGCAGGTTATCGTCGTTGTTCCTGATGACAGGATTACCGTTGTAGCGGGTGAACGACTTACCACCGTCGGTGGAATAGGCAATGCTCTGCTGCTGTACTCCGGAAGCCGATGTGTAGAGGGCTACCATCGCTCCTGCGCCAAAGCCAGCTGTATTGTTCTTGTCGATAACGGCAGAACCTGAGAACACATCACCTAACTCATCACGGGTAAGGGCAACAGCCTGCTCCTTCCAATGAATCAGATCGGTTGACGTTGCGTGGCCCCACGACATGTTTCCCCAGTCGTTTCCCTGCGGATTATACTGATAGAACAGGTGATACGTGCCATCCACATACACCATACCGTTGGGATCGTTCATCCAGTTCTTGGCAGGAGTGAAGTGAATCTGCGGACGGTATTGCTCGCTGTAGCTGGTCTGTGTAGGCTGCTCAGTGGGCGTTGCCGGCTGTTCAGTCTTCGGATCATCAATCAGCGGGTTATAGTCCTGCTTCGGGTCATCCTTCGAACAGGCCATGAAAAGGAGCAACAGGGCCACCCCCAGTCCCCTCTTCAGAGAGGGGAGGAGGCAGTGCTGTACTTTTCTTAAGTCTGTTTTCATTGTGATTCCTTTTATCTTGTCTTCAGATACTCTAAGCTGTTCTTAGCCAATGTGAGCACATTGTCCTGATAGATATTGTTCTTCGGGTGTGCACTCTTGTCGGGCGTACCGTCGGCGTTCTTCATAGAGAACTCGCAGCCGCCGTTACCGATACAGAGGAGCGTGCCCTTGAACTCTGTGTTACCCTGCTGGGCTTCCCAGACGTTCATCTGACTAACCCACCAGATCTGACTGTCCCAAGTGCCGAGCGGATAGACGCCATAGGTCTGGGTACACTGTGTGTAGCAAGCCTCCTCGGCATTACCGATACCGGTCCACAGACTGGGCAGGTTGAAGTACAGACAGTTGTGGTCTTCGGTCCAACCCGGACCCTTGAAGGCGATGAGCTTCGTGTCGGGAGTGGTCTCCACCTCCAGTCCTTTGTAGATAGGATGTGTTGAGTGGTCCTTCTTGAACTTATGGTCGGGATAGAGCTCTACAGCCATCTTCCAAACATCGTTGTTGATGCCGCCCCTACCGAAGCCGAAGGCATGGTCGTTGCCCTTCATGTCGTCGAGGTTGATACGTCCCAGATGACCCGCATATACGGTGGCATGACTCCAGAGCAGCAGTGAACCGCCCTCCTTGTACCATTCCCTGATGATAGGTGTGGCAGCCTCTACGTCGGCTGGGATATTCCATACGTCGCTTTCGCTCACGTCTTCCAGATCGCGCAACCAGAAGAGTACACGGAACGGTTCAACGGCATCGGCAGAAGTAATGCTGCTGAACGGAACGAACTGGGCAGTAGGATAGGTCTCGTGCAGCCACAGCCAAGCTGAAGCCTCATCATCATCACCCTGCTCAACCAGCTCTTCGGGAGTAGCATAGATGCTCAGGAAGCCGATAGCGGTCTTACCGATGCGGAGTGACGATCTCGTAGAGAGTGATGTACCCTTGTCGTTCTTGGCCACCAAAGTAACCTCCCAGGTGTCGCCCGTCTCCACGTCGTTGATGACATACTGTGTGGTGGAACCGAAGAGTGTCTCGTTGATGGTGCGCTTGCCGTTGGTGGCAGTGAGCTGGATGGAAGAAGCATCGGGAGCCTTGTCCCATACTACCAATGCATCGTAGCCACCTGCCTTGTCAACCTGACTCATCTGTACGCCGCTGATACTGGTGGCACCCTCGCGCAGATAGTTCTTGATGACACCCGTGGAGAAGTTACTGCCATCGGTGTATTTGAATACATACTCAAACGGTACGTTGGTAGGTACGTTCTTCTGGGTAAAGCTGTTACCACTGACCGTCTCGCTCGAAGAGAGCGTTCCGTTGCGGTAAACGGTTACCTGCATACTGCTGCTCTGAGACGGCCATGTCCAAGTGTAGTCATCGCCTGTGAGCTGACCGGTGATCTGTGCTGCATCGGGGGCAGCAAGCTTCATAGCCTCGCGGTCGATGTCCTTGTCCTGACAAGCGGTCAGGACAAGAGCGAACATCGCTAATATAATGAATGATAACTTTTTCATATTACTTATAATTTTAACTTCGTTGACTTTCGTCACGACTTGGCCAATCAAGCAAGCTTGTTGGCGCTCGCTGCTCCGAAAGTTCAATTATCAATTTTCAATTTAATTATATCCCTTGTTCTGGGTGTAGAGACCAGGCACATAGTAGAGCTGGATGTAAGGCAGCGGGAAGTACTCGTTCTTGCCCGGTGTAAAGTGGGCATCCTTGTAGTACTGAGCATAAGACTGACCGTCGTAAACCACGTCTTTCTCTTTCTCGAAGAAGGTGTTCAGCGTCTGTGAGGCAATACCCCAGCGGCGAAGGTCGAAGTAACGACCGTTCTCCATGGCAAGCTCCAGACGGCGCTCCCACTGCAGACACTTGCGGGCTGTTTCCTTATCCTGGAAGTAGCTGGCAGGATAAAGGGCAATCTCGCACTGGTCGGCTGCATAAGCGATGTGCTTAGCCACTGAGTTCTTCGCACGGTTACGGATATCGTTGATGATTGTGCGGGCCTCTTCCAAGGCACCTGTCTCGATGAGGGCCTCAGCACGCATCAGCATCACGTCGGTGTAGCGGAACACATAGTCGTTCATGGCAAAAGCCTGCCAGGGGTTATCGAAGGTCTCGCCCTTGGAACGCTGCGGCACTTCCTTCAGCGAAGCATAGTAGCCATAGGTGTTCGGGGTACGAGAGTTGTCCTTAGTCATGGTGTATTCCACCTCGTATTTGTAGGGGAAGGTAGGAATACCTACTGTGTGGAAGAGGCGCGGATCCCATTTCTGTGCGGTTGGCACACCATTAGTAGGATAAGCCGTCTCCTTGTTATAGTCGTCGAACATGGGCAGACCGTCCTTGGTCTTGAAGGCGTTCACCAGGTTCTGGGTAGGCTTATGGAAGTCCCATCCGCACGACCACATACCCCAGCAGCCATTCAGCATATTACTCCAGTTGCCACGTCCGTAGAGTGTGTTATCATCCTGGTAGTCGGAGTGCTGTACGGCAAACACGCTCTCCTTGGAGTTCTTGTACTCAGGAAGGAAGATATCACCGTAGTCTTCGAGGTAGCCATACTGGGAGTTCTGCACCTCCTGGGTATATTTCAGCACTTCCTGCATATACTGGTTGTTGATATGACTCACACCTGTGTTGGCCTCATAGCCATCACCCCAAGCCATGGTCAGGTAGCACTTGGCCAGATAAGCCGCAGCGGCAATCTTGTTGGCACGTCCACCCTCAGCCTGTGAAGCGGGCAGCACATCGTAGGCAGCCTTGAAGTCGGCCACGATCTTCTGCATCAGCTCGTCGTGAGAGAACTCGTCGTTACGAGTCTGCTCCTCAGAGTGCACCTTATATACCTCCTCGTCGATCCAAGGCACCTGGTTCCAGAGCTGAACGAGTTTGAAGTAGAAATGACCACGGAGGAAACGTACCTCACCCTCGCGGATAGCCTTTGTCTTGGCGTCCATGGTCTCGCTGTTCTCCAGAGAAACCAAGGCACGGTTGCAACGGCTCACTGAGCAATAAAGGTGATACCACAGCTCGTCCATATGGTCGGGAGTGGAGGCAGTGAGTGTTGACCACACCTCTACGGGGTGATAGTTTGTATCGGTGGTTCCCGAACCGCCCTTCATGGCGTCGTCGGAAGAAACATCGCCGTAAGGCCAGAGGTTAAACGGATAAGTGTACCAATCGTCGCCAAGCTTGGCATAGGCTGCCGTTACCATCTCTTCAGGCTGACTCATAGCCAGATCCTCACTGATGACACCCTTAGGCTCAACATCGATGAAATCGTTGCAAGAAGTCAGCGTTCCGCAAACGATCAGACCTGCACATATTGCTTTATATATTGTTTTCATAATGATAATGCTATTAAAACTTTTATTCTTAACTTCTTTAATCCTTTAATCCTTTAATTCTTCAATTCTTCAATTCTTAGAAGCTTGCCTGGATTCCGAAGGTGATGCTGGTG
Source organism: uncultured Prevotella sp. (assembly GCA_900314935.1). Classification (GTDB taxonomy): domain Bacteria; phylum Bacteroidota; class Bacteroidia; order Bacteroidales; family Bacteroidaceae; genus Prevotella. The sequence goes on along the minus strand of OMXE01000019.1, from coordinate 39,465 downwards.
CTGTTAGGATACATCCAGCGAGGATTCTCAGGATCAGAGCAGGTCAGACTGCTACTCTTCAGGGTGAGCAGGTTATGACCAGAGAGATAGATGCGTGCACTTGTCATCTTCAGCTTCTCGATAAGGCTGTTCGACAGGTTATAGCCGATCTGCACCTGACGGAGCTTAGCATAGGAACCATTCTCCACGAAGTAGGTAGAAGCACGGTTTTCGTTTCCAGTATTATTGGTTGTCAGTGCAGGGATGCTACTGCTGGTGTTGGCTGTTGTCCAAGCACCCAGCATGCGGTTACCCTTGTTAGATCCTGCATCGGTGATGCTGTAGAAGTCGGTCTGGAACTTCTGGTCGTTGTACACATCCTGACCGGCAACACCCTGCCAGAACATGTTGAAGTCGAAGTTCTTGTAGCTCAGCTCCACGTTCAAACCCCAAGAGAAGTTGGGCACCGGGTTGAAGATCCAAGTCTGATCCTGCTCATTGATGATACCATTACCATCGAGGTCAGCATACTTCAGACCGCCCACGCGGGCATTCTCCTGACCGCTGGCCAGCACTTCCTCACGGTTCTGGAAGAGACCGTCAACCACGTAACCTACGATAGAGCCGTAAGGATGTCCAGACTCCACGAGGTTCTCCTTGGCGGTATGTACATACGAACCAGTTGTTGTCTCGGGCAGGTATGTAACCTTAGAGCGGTAGAAGTCGAGGTTACCGTTGATGTTGTACTTCAGACCGTAGGCTGTGGTGTGACGATAGCCAAGGGCGAGCTCCATACCCCAGTTCTGGAGTGAAGGACCGTTGAGCCAGCTGGCACCACCCTCACCCATCGAACCTAAATAGGCAGGATTGATGAGCATGTCCTTTACCTTCTTGATATAGGTATCGAACGTACCATATACGGAGCTGTTGAAGAGGGTGAAGTCAAGACCAGCATTCCACTGCTCGGTGGTCTCCCATTTCAGGTCGTTGTTCTGAGCCTGTGTAGCACGGAAGCCAGAGGGGAAGATGCCACTGCCAGCCAGTGCGAGGTCGTAGGCTGTTGACTCGTTACGTCCACCACCATAGGTAGCAGCATAGAGTCCGTAGCGAGCATAGTTGGAAATAGCCTGGTTACCAGTCTGTCCCCAAGAGGCACGTACCTTGATATCATCAATCCAGTCCTGTCCGAGGTGCTGTGAGATACGGTAACCTAAGGTTGCAGCGGGGAAGGTACCATAGCGGTTATTGGCACCGAAACGACTTGATCCGTCATGACGGATAGTGAATGAAGCCAGCAGCAAGTCCTTCCAGTTATAGTCAACCTTTCCGAAGAAAGAAACGAGGTTGTAACCCTCCTGGATACCACCTGCACGCTGTGTACCTGTGGCAGCATCGGGATACATATAGTCGTAGTTCTCAAGGGCGAACATCTGTGCATAAGCATTTGCCCTGTCCTCGATGTCTCTGTGGAGCTCCATACCCCCCAGCAGGATGAACGAATGATCCACGCCAAGCACGAAGTTATAGTTAGCTGTGTTAGACCAGGTCCACTTCACTGAGTTCTTGGCACCGAGGTTAGCCGACGGTGTTGAGTTGTTCACCACGTCGGAATGCCATGTGTAGGTCACGCTGTGAATATACTCCGACCAGTAGTCAAGACCGAAGTTGGAACGCAGTGTAAGACCCTTGATGGGCTGAATATTGATGTAGCCATTACCAAAGATACGCCACATCTTCAAACGGTTGTCGCGGTTGTGATAAAGTTCGCGGAGCGGGTTCTGACGGTCGCTCATGCCACCTACCGGACCCGAGAAGGTAACGCCGTCCTCTTCATAGACAGGTACTGTGGGCGCCATCTTCAGTGCGTTCTCCAACGGCTGACAGTCAACTTGGTTAGAATAGGTAATCGTAGCATTCTCGCCAATGGTGATCATCTTGTTCACCTTGTAGCTGGTGTTGATACGACCGGAGAAGCTCTCGAAGTCGGTGTACTTCAGGATACCGTTGTTCTTCTTGTATCCGAAAGAGAAGAGAGCTGATGATTTTTCCGTAGCATTAGAGATAGATACATCGTAGTGCTGTGCGAAACCAGTGCGAGAGATCTGCTCCAACCAGTCGGTATCGCTGAAACGCATGGTGCGCTTGGCATTGATGAAACCGTCGTAAAGACCGTTTGCAGTGAACTGGCGCATCTGACCTGTTGCGGGGTCATAAGCACTGAAAGGAACACCTGCAGCTGCATTAAAGGTCAGACCGTAGTTGTTGGCATACTGCTCAGGATCCAGTCCGTCGTTCATGGCTGCCTGTGCCATTGAGGTAGCATACTCCTTTGTGTTGGCCAGTTTCATCATGGTCTGAGAGTTGTAGAACTGGGCTGTCAGACTGGCTGAGAAGTCAACCTTCACCTTGTCGCCCTTCTTTCCGCTACGGGTGGTGATAATGATCACACCGTTGGCAGCGCGGCTACCGTAGATAGAAGCTGAAGCAGCATCCTTCAACACCTGCATAGACTCAATATCGTTCATGTTGAGGGTGTTCAGGTTGGTTGTTGTGGGCACTCCGTCGATCACGAAGAGAGGATCCTGCGAAGAGTTGAATGAACCGATACCACGAATGCGTACCGTACCAGCACCTACTGGTGAACCATTGCTCGAAATGGTCATGCCCGGTACCTTACCTTGTAAGGCTCGCATCGGGTCGGTGTCGGATGAGCTCTTCAGGTCTTTTGTCTCAACTACCGATACAGAACCTGTCAAGTCGGCCTTACGCTGGGTCTGGTAACCTACCACCACCACCTCGGCCAGTTCCTTTGCATTGTCTTGCATCGTTACATTCATGCCCTGCTGTGCTGGTAACTCCTCTGTTCTGAATCCGATGTAGGAGAATACAAGTGTTGCACCCTCGCTCACCTTCAATTTGAAGTTTCCGTCAAAATCGGTAATTGTACCGTTCGAGGTTCCCTTCTCCATCACTGTGGCGCCGATCACAGCCTCACCAGTTGCATCGACCACCGTTCCCGTAATCTCTTGCGCGTACATTATAGTACTCGCAAAGATGAGCGTCATGCTCATGAGGAATCTCTTTAGTCTTTCCATTTGCTTTTACGTTTTTAGTTAATACTTTGCTAATTGTTGAAATATGTTGCAAAAGTATCAACTAACACGTGTGAAGGCATAAAAATATCGTTCATCCCGTGCAAATTATGTTGCATGTAACATTTTTGCCATAGAATGAACGATATTTGCTATTTGTAACTTGTCACTTATTACTTGTAACTTGTCACTTATTACTTGTAACTTGTCACTTCCTAATATCTCCCGGCACCATACCGTATTCTTCCTTGAAACATTTGGTAAAGTAGCTGGGGGCGGTGAAGCCAACAGCATAGGCCACCTCGCTGACGCTCATATCGGAGGTGAGCAGCAGCTGGTAAGCACGGTTCAATCGGGAGGTACGCAACAGTTCAACAGGCGAAGATCCTGTTACTGCCTTCACCTTGCGGTAGAGTTGCACCCGACTAAGACTCATGTCGGCTGCCAGTTCCTCCACACCTACATCACTGTCCTCCAAGCGAGCTTCCACCACTTCCTTGAATCGGGTGATGAAGAGAGAGACATTGACAGGCTCATCTTCTTCCTGCTCCTCCGTATCTGTAGGCAAGGCAGCGGCTGCCGACTCCTCGTTCTGTTCATGACCAACAGAAATGCTGTCTGGTTGCATGTTCCACAACGTACGCATCACACGCTCTCTCTGCAGGGCAATCTTACGGAGATGATAGAGGTAGAAGAGTACGAACAGTCCTACGAGGAGGAAGATGAAACCCAAGGCCAGCCAGTTTACCAAACGCTGTGCTCCAAGTTCTTCCAGATAGCCATCGGCCATTTCGTGCAACTGGTCCAGCTGACTCGCCTGTTTCATCATTTCCTCACTCTGCATAAGCAGCACCTTGGCATTGTCGTGCGTTACAAGGGCCGACATCAGCATGGTCTCTTTCTCATAGGGCTGTCCTTCCAGAATACGTATGGCCAAATCCATGAGCTGGTCGCCATGGGTGGGGTAGATAAACGAAGCGTCGAGCAGCGAGTCGCGTACCAGCTGGATACCTCCGTTCTTGCCTGGCAGGCCGTCGATTCCGCAGTAGAGGGGCTTCTCCCCTAATGCCTCACGGGCACCCATGGCCGTGCGGTCGTTAGCACCGAACACCAAGTCGACAGGCACTCCCTCATTGGCTGCCAGCCACTGTTTGGAAATCTGGCAAGCCGTTTCCTCGGTCCAGTCACCTTGCAACGAACCCACCACCTTAATGCCAGGCTCGTCCTTGATGGCGTCCATGAAACCGTTGTGGCGCTCTATGGCAGGTGAAGAGCCCGCAAGACCTTTGATCTCGAGTACATTTCCCTTGCCGTGAAGACGCGAAACAATATACTCGCCCATCACATGCCCCATCTCGTAGTTGTCGGCACTGATAAAGGCGGTATATTTCTGCGAACCTGTCTTGCGCTCGAACACAATCACGGGAATACCCTTGTCGTAGGCCCTGTCGATGGCCGGTGAAATGGTGTTCACCTGATTAGGAGCCACAATCAAGAGGTCGATACCCTCGTTTATCAGACTGTCGATCTGCTGCACCTGACGCGCATCACTGTCGTAGGCTGCGGCGAACTTCAGTTCCACGTTGTCGTGGAAATAAGCGCCCATCCGCAGCTCTGCGTTCTGTTTCTCGCGCCAGATATCCTCAGAGCATTGCGACACCCCTATCGTATATCGTTTCCCGCCTTGGGAACACGATGACAGGGTTAGCATTAATAGAGCTACAAGCCAGTAATACTTGGTCATAGATTAGTATTTATTGAAGGTAAAAGCGAAGGTACGGGAATACACCATTGCACCCCCGTACCATCGTATGATTATTTAAACAGGTGCGGAATGAACTGCTTCAGACCGCGACGCCAAGTAAGCCACTCATGGGCAGTACCTGTTGACTCATAGTAATGAGCGTTCACACCCAGGTCGTTCAGACTCTTCACCAGTCGTTCGGTTCCGAACATCTTGTCCATTCCCTCGGTACCGCTCATCATGAAGAAGTAGTGAATCTTCTTGTTCAGCTCGTCAGCCTTGGTGAACACACCGTCGTAGGCTGTCTTCACGTCGAGGTTGAAGATGGCACCGCTGAAGGTTCCCAGGTAAGAGAACTTGTCGAGGTTGTTGAACACGATGTCGAAGGTTTGATGACCACCCCATGAAAGTCCGGCCATGGCACGGTTGTCACGATCGGTCTTGGTACGGTAGTTGGCATCGATATACGGAATAAGGTCGTTCAAGAGAACGGGATAGAACGTGTTACCATAGCTGTCCATTCCTTGTCCACGACCCATCGGGGCCTTGATGTCACCACTCTCCATCACCACAATCATAGGAACAGCCTCACCACTGGCAATGGCGTTGTCCATGATGTGCTGCATGTGTCCCTGCTTGCTCCAGCCGGTCTCATCCTCACCCATACCATGCTGCAGATAGAGCACCGGGTAGCGCTTCTTGATGTTCTTCTTGGCATCATAGCCAGCGGGGGTATAGACCATGGCGTGGCGCCATGTCTGCTGCTCATTACTGAAGTAGTAGATGCTGCTCACCTTTCCATGCTCAATACCCTGCTGCGGACGATAGTAGTCGCCTTCGGGTCCTTCAGGAACCTCGAAGCCACCAGCCTCACGGTTACAGCCGAAGAAGGTCTCTGTAGCAGGATCGATGAAGTTCACACCACCGATATTCATGAAATAATAGTGGAAGCCTTCCACCAGCGGATCAGTAACAGCCATCCAGCCACCTTTGCCGTCCGACTGCATGTCGTATTTCTTGTCGCAGATATCAAGCACTACCTTCTGTGCATCAGGAGCACTCAGGTAGAAATAGCCGCGACGCTGTGAGTCGATCTTCGGGAAGTCGTTACCGGGAACGGTGGTCTCGGCAATCTTTGCATCGGCAGGAACAACAATCTTCTTACCCGGCATCTTAGGACGCTTGGGTTCGAAGCCCAGGAAACGGGCAACGGCCTCGCCATAGCGGCAACCCAGCTCACGGTAGCCTGCAGCATCGAAGTGCAGACGGTCAGGACCGTTGGAGCAGTCGTCTGAGGAAATCACCTGAGAAGTATGAATGGTCTGCGGCAGCTCGTCGATCTGCTTCTTGCAACCAATGCAAACACCCTGTCCGTTGGCCTGTACGATATTACCAGCGAAGAGGGGCACATCCTCGGGCTTCAGCTTCAGGTCGCTGCAAAGGGAATCATACACCTTCTGCACCTTCTTGGCCCAGTCGGGATCACCGGTATTCGACTCGCCCTGGTGCATCAGGATACCCTTGATTACACCATCCTTCTGTGCCTTCTTGGCCAAAGTAACCAATCGTTCATAGGGGTTGTTACCGTATGCCTCCAGCATTCCCTTCATCCAACCTGGAGCTTCGGTTTTTACATAGTTGGCAATCTCGCTGGGCATGAAACCCTCGATCTTGATTCCGCCTACAGCTACGTGGATTACACCGATCTTGATGTTCTCGGGCAGTGAAGCCACCAAGGTACGACCGAACCAGTCGGCTGGGGTCAAACCTGTGTTAGGACGACAGAGGGGAGCCGAAGCCTCACACCATTCGCCCATCTTACGACCCTTGTCGGGGAAGTCCACTGCGGGCATTAAAAGGAATCGGGGTCCAGGACTTTCAAGATCCACAGCCTCAGGACGTGCATTGCCTTCCATGTTCGATTGTCCGAAACAGAGGAAGATGTAGAAATTAGGATCAACGGCTGCATTCACCTTTGTGAAAGACAGCGCCAGTAATGCTGCTGCCAGCATTGTTTTCATAGAAAATTTCATGTCGTTTTTTGTTTGTAATGAATATCTTTCTGCAAAGATACGAAAAGTTGAGTGCAAAACAAAGAATTTTATTCTTTTTTTGCCGAGACGGAGTATCTTCGGTGAAGCCAATGATACGAATAAGCGAGGGAAAAACCAAATTATTATTTGAGTTTTTCCGAGCGTGAGTACCTTTGGCGCAGCCTGAGGTACGAAAAGTTGTGAGCATAACTAAAAGTTTTTTTGAGTTTTTCCGAACTGATGGAGCAAAAAGAGCCGACAACAAGTGCCTGCTCCCATTCCTTATTTAATAGTAATCCACATCCCTTCACCCCTGTCTTTGGCCCTGTCATTCAAGGATGGTAGGCCGCACCCTTCGCTATACCCCGAGGGCGTCACTTTCAAAGCCAATGGCCACGTGGACATGCAAAGATACCTATTGCTTTTGTAAAAAAAAGGTCTATTATTTGGAACTTTTGAATATAATATCTATATTTGTAGCCGAAATCTATAAAACATATATCTTTCAATCATTAGAACAACTTGATTTTATGAAAAAACTGATCAATGTAACAATGCTGCTGACAGCCCTCCTGATTGTGGCTGCCTGCGGAAGTAAGGATGCGAAGAAGGCCGACAGTGCCGACTCCGAGAAAAAAGAGAATGCCAAGAGCGAAGAGTTCACTGGCGAGAAGTACTCTAAGGATGCAGCCATATACTATTTTGACAAGACTTATGGCATCGACTTCAAGGAACTGGAGCCAGACTTCAAATACGACGAGTCTGGCAAATATACCTTCAAGGGTGACAAGTCGGAAGTATCAGCACGTTTCATCGACCCTGAAGGCCGCTACACACCAGAACAAATTGAAGGTTTCGTTCGCAAAATCTATGCTGCGACAGCCAAGGCCTCCGAAGGCGGAAAGAATGTGTACGGCTTCCTGCTGAGTGGCAAGGACACCAAGGAAGGAGCCATGGAGGAAAAGTCGATAGACGAGGTGCTGAAGGGTGGCTACACGGAAATCTTGGGTGTCAATGCCTATACTGGTGGCTATTCATGGGCTATCCTGAAGGACGGTGAATTCTATGATGTAAGCGTTTCTGCTTTGGAGAGGAAGGCTGAGCCTAATGAAGACCGAAAGCCCTTCGAGTATGTGGGCCGTGGCTATGGCGTAAGCATCAACAAAGGTATGCAGAAGAGTTTGGACGACACCATGAACGATGCCGAAGAAGCCTTCAAGAAGATTGAAAATGACCCGGAAATGAAAAAGAAGATTCAAAAAGAAGCCGAGAAGGTAAAGAAGCAATATGGGCTGTAGTTGGCGGCCATATACAAAAAAGGGTGTGTCTATTTTGACACACCCTCAATATTAAAATGACAGAGGGATGGTTCTTTTGTTACATCCCTCTGTTAATATGTTTACTTTTCTTTTCATTTTTTAATCGCCTTGGGACACGACCCACGGTTGGCGGTTTCTGTAGAAACAACAGCATCAGACATCATCAACTAGATACGATGAACCTAAACTAAGAGGGTTTCCATTTATTCCCACGTTGGGAACATTTTATTCCCACGTTGGGAACAACTTGTTTTATGGCAGGAAACTCTCTTCATTGTGTTCTGGTGAATTTGTAATTTGGCTCAGCATTTTTCGAGAATTTTCTCGTTTTTCGAAAGACCTAACATCCCAAATACTTAAATGTTTGATTCTATGCAACTTAGAATCAAAAAGGGGGCATAAAGACCTAACATAAACCTAACAAAGACCTAACATAAAGGTAACATGAGACCTAACATGTAGTTGCTTTGTATCTGATTTGGGTCATCAGTTGGATGTTAGGTTTGATGTTAGGTCTTTGTTAGGTTTATGTTAGGTCTTAGGTTAGGTCTTTAAGCACCTCTTTTGCTTATAAATCATTCTAAATGAGACAATTAACTATTTTCAACGTTAGGTCTTGAGAAAAAGCATATTTTTCCGTTTCTATTTTGTTTCTTCTGTTTGTTCTTATTACTCAAAGGAACCAAGGAATTCTTCTTTTTCTTTGCAAGTAATTAGTCAAAACGGTTGGCGGTTTCGGTAGAAACAACTATCTTTGCACAAGTTTTTGTATAACTTTTAAATTTAAGATTATGATTAACATCATCAAAAAAGAAGATTTGTTGGCATATATTCAAAGCAGAATATATGTGATTCGTGGTCAAAAAATAATGATGGATAGGGACTTGGCAGAGCTTTACGGAGTGGAGACCAGGACGTTAAATCAAAAGGTAAAGCGAAATTTAAGGCGTTTCCCGCCTGATTTTATGTTTCAGATGAACAAGGAAGATATAGAAGAATGGAAATCACAAATTGTGATATCCAATTCCATCAAGATGGGTTTAAGAAAACCTCCATACCTCACTAAGTCACTTTGTGACAGGCAATTCTATCGAAAACCATTTTCCCGACGTCGGGAAAATGGTCATAGCTCACAGAGGGACTGTCCCCGTGTGAGGTGGTAACACTACTTCTATGTCAATGGAATCATTGGTTGTTCTGCGCGACTTGAACCATAACTGAAAGCGATTCCTTCCCTTATTAAGACTTATCGCCTTACTCTTCTTTTTTACCAAAGTTTTGCCCGTTGGATCATCAACGAGAATTGAGTACTTCTTCTTTTTTCCATTGCATTTAACGGATAACTGATCTTTATGTAATAGGTATTCTTCCCGTGAATCAACGGCAACATAGATGATATGATGTTCACGGGTCGGCCGATATACTCTACTATCAGAGAGTGCAACATTACTCAACAGGTTCCTTCCCCCATGCTCCACCAGCTGTATCAATTGCCCCGAATTATCCTTCTCTACCACGTCACACATCAGGAAACATGAAGAGAAGCTTGTCGAGAGAATTGTTATACAGGACAACACAAACAATATATTAGTTATTCTTTTTCTCATACTTATGATAAGAGTCCCCGTGTGAGGTATCGTCTATTCTTTCTTAATGATCATCAGATCCAATGAACCTTTCAACAAACCGTTCTTGTCTGTTAACCGAATGGAAGTTCCATCGGGGACACCTTCTTGGGCAAGACCCATAAAACATGCAGCAAGTGAAAGCAGGCCTTGATTGTTGCCAGCAATAAGGAATTCTTCATCGGATAGGGTTACGGATAGTTCCGAGTCCTTAATCATACTAAATGCCGTTTCTCCAGCATTTGTGACATCAGATATTTCGAGAGTTATTTCTATTTCCTTTTCCATCACTTTAGGTATTTAATGGGATCCTGAGTCTTTTCTATAATTATACCAGGAGAGTTTTCATCATCGAATGCATTCCATTCATCAAGATGTATATGATGTCCATCGTAAACGCTTTCTTGAGCAAGGCTAAGACATTGATTGGCCAAGGAGATGAGTCCACTCTTATTAGCCTGAATACATAATGCATTCTTATCTATGAATGATGAGATTTGATAACCAACCTCCCATTCACTTTCTAATCCACCAACAAGAGTTATTGTTTCTCCATCAGCGTTGGTATAATGTTCCACTTTCAACGGATCATACTTGGGAATACGAATTGTAATTTTCATTTGGAAACTATGCTAATCTTATGAATTATTCATTAAATGCGTCATCAGTTGATAATCATGCTCATTAAAGATGAAGTAACAATGGTTATTGTTACGATTGCATCTTCTAATGAGATCTGCATATAGCTTCAAATCACTATCGGACATTTGTGAAATATTTTCATGATGGAGCAACAATACATCGCATTGTGAAAAATCCCTACCGTAAAGGAATTCCTCAAGATTATCCCACGTTAGAGTATAATGACGTGGTATTCTTAGTATTTTATCAAAACTTATCAATAATTCATCTATATTGTTTACCTTGGGTATCACTAAATCTGAGCAATCCCGCTTAAGAATAGTGTCTGGAACTGTAGATAGGAATACGTTAATGTGATGGGACATATCGACATGTCCAAAAGAAAAGGAGCAGTTCTTAAAGTACATAGTGGGAACCATATAGTTCTCCTGTACAGCTTCTATTGTCAACAGGCCATCAGTCAAGTCCATATCGTAAATCTCTGTCAAAGGACTAAAAATATCTGTTAATGGAAGCAATGATGAAACATGGTTAACACCTTTTTCTATCCAAGTAGCTTCTTCCCAACCCCAAATCGTGAAACAACAAGGACCGTAAACTGTTTCCTTTTTCTCATTATCCCAGTAGTCATCCAGATACAGTTCCATCCGCCGCTTTGCCGTATCTAAATAAAACGCAGTTATTATATTGTCTACAAAAATAGAGAATATTTCTTGTTTCATATACTTGTATTTGTTATTACCATCTCACAGGGTTCACTTTATCTCCATGTGAGGTAATCCTTACTTCGTAAATCACACGCAAAAATATGAAAAAGTCTAATACCTTCCAAATAATTCGGAAGGTTTTAGTTCGTCGTTATTTGTTGTTTGGAAAAAACTGTCGGGAATCTTCCTCTATAACAGGGCATTACAAAAATTCTCACAAATAAGCGAAAACAAAACCAAATAAAAAATGTTTATCTTTTGGAATTCTCACAGATTTGTCGTATTTTTGCAAAAACAAAATAACCATGAAAATGAAGCAATTACGATCAATCATGATGTTGCTCTGCCTGATTGCAGCAGGAGCGACAGCCCAGACTTACAAGCAGGTGAATGACATCTCCTATACGAAAAAGACGGATGCCTATTCCGTGGAACGACTGAAACTCGACGTGTACTACCCGGAGGACATAAAAGACTGTCCTGTAATGGTTTGGTTCCATGGGGGTGGTATTGAAGCTGGAAACAAGGAAATACCCCGCCAACTGAAGAACAAGGGATATGTGGTGGTAGGCGTGAACTACCCTGAAACAAATGCTAGGGGAAGCCTACCCCTAACCCCTCCCAAAAGGAGGGGGACACAAAGAGGATGAGTCCATCCTCTTTTGGGTTTGCGCTCGGTTATTCGTACCTTTGGTTGTTCTCACTTATTCGTACCTTTGCGCTTTTTGGTTGCTTATTCGTAACTTTGGCTGAGCTCAACTTATTCGTACCTTTGGCTTCGCCGAAGGTACTCACGTTCGGAAAAACTCAAATAAATTTGGTTTTTCGCTCACTTAATCGTACCTTTGCACCCATGAATAAGAAAATCTTTGATCAGGCGTATGCTGAAATCAGCTGTTTTGACAACGGAACAGAGGTTACGGAATACCACGTGATGCTCCATGTAAGCGATGGGTCACTACCCTATCGCGAACAACTGGCAGCCATCGATCAAGCTTACACCAAGCTGCTGCGTGAGGATCTTCCAGGGGCCAAGACCGTTTTCAAACGCTATTTCCTGAGTGATGCATACAACCAGGCTGACGCCATTCTCGCTATGGAGTGCGACTATGCCGACTATGCCTTGTCGATTATCGAGCAGGCTCCGCTGGATGGAACGAAGATTGCGGTATGGGCTTATCTGCAAACCCATGTGGAGACTCGTGCCTTACACTGCGGACTGCATGAGGTGACTCATGGCAACTACCGTCATCTGTGGAATGCCAGCGCTCATAACCTGGCTAAAAACTCGGAGTATCAGACCCGTCTGCTGCTCAACGAATACATCATGCAACTGATGCAGGAGGGATGCAGTCTGGCTGACAACTGTATCCGCACGTGGTTCTTCGTGAACGATGTGGATAACAACTATCCTGGTGTGGTGAAGGCCCGCAATACGGTGTTCTTCACGCAGAACCTTACCGACGAGACCCATTTCATTGCCAGTACAGGCATTGGGGGTAGACAAGCTGACGCCCATGTGCTTTCGCAGATGGATAACTATGCCGTTGACGGCATCTGCAAGGAGCAGGTACACTACTTGTATGCTGCCGATCATCTGAACCGCACCAGCGACTACGGGGTGAGCTTCGAGCGCGGCACGTATATCAACTACGGCGACCGCCGTCATGTGTTCATCTCGGGTACGGCAAGCATCAACAACAAAGGCGAGATTGTTCACCAAGGTGATGTGGCTGCACAGACGAAACACATGTGGGAAAATGTGGAGTCGCTGCTGAAGGAAGCAGGTTCATCCTACGATGAGGTGATGCAGATGATTGTCTATCTGCGCGATATGGCCGACTACCGCACGGTAAAGGCGCTCTATGACGAGCGATTCCCCAATAAACCGAAGGTATTCGTACACGGACCCGTTTGTCGTCCAGGCTGGCTCGTGGAGATGGAGTGCATGGCTATCAAGAACGTACAGAATGACGCCTTCGCCCCATTCTGATACCTGATTTTGTCAACTGCATTGAGCATTCGGAAAAGGAGTGCGTGCAATCTGACGGCTTGTGTATTAAAAATCATTAAATCGATGGCAATTCAAAAGTCGATTTTTTCCGATATAGCCAAAATCGCTGTATCTTTGCATCCGCATTATATATAATAAGGTATAAAACCTTATTCTTACACGGACGAATTTATCTTTATTTAAATAATATTATTATGAGAATCGAAAAAGTTCATGCAAGAGAAATCCTCGACTCAAGAGGTAACCCAACTGTTGAATGTGAAGTAACACTGGAGAACGGCGTGATGGGTCGCGCTGCAGTACCGTCAGGTGCTTCTACCGGTGAGAACGAGGCCCTGGAGCTCCGTGATGGCGACAAAGGCCGTTACCTGGGCAAGGGTGTTCAGAAGGCTGTTGACAATGTCAACAATATCATCGCTCCCGCTTTGAAGGGTGACTGCGTATTCAACCAGCGCGGTCTTGACATGAAGATGTTGGAACTCGATGGCACTCCTACCAAGAGCAAGCTCGGTGCCAACGCTATCCTTAGTGTTTCTCTGGCTGCTGCTCAGGCTGCTGCCAAGGCACTCAACATCCCTCTCTACCGTTACATCGGCGGTTGCAACAGCTATACCATGCCTCTCCCGATGATGAACATCGTGAACGGTGGTGCTCACTCTGACGCTCCCATCGCTTTCCAGGAGTTCATGATCGGTCCGGTTGGTGCTACTTCTATCAAGGAAGCTGTTCGTATGGGTGCTGAGGTGTTCCACAACCTCGCCAAGCTGCTGAAGGCTCGTGGCCTCTCTACAGCTGTAGGTGATGAGGGTGGTTTCGCTCCTAACTTCAACGGTATCGAGGATGCTCTCGACACGATCATGGAGGCTATCAAGGCTGCTGGCTATGAGCCGGGAAAGGACGTGAAGATCGCTATGGACTGCGCTGCTTCTGAGTTCGCTGTTTGCGAGGATGGCAAGTGGTTCTACGACTATCGTCAGCTGAAGAACGGTAAGAAGAAGGATCCTAACGGTAAGAAGCTCTCTGCCGACGAGCAGATTGCTTACCTCGAGGAGCTCATCAACAAGTATCCTATCTACTCTATCGAGGATGGTCTCGATGAGAACGACTGGGAGAACTGGGTGAAGTTGACCGAGAAGGTTGGTGACAAGTGCCAGCTGGTAGGTGACGACCTCTTCGTAACCAACGTGAAGTTCCTGCAGAAGGGTATCCAGATGGGCGCTGGTAACAGCATCCTGATCAAGGTGAACCAGATTGGTTCGCTCACCGAGACTCTGGACGCTATCGAGATGGCTCACCGTCATGGATACACCACCGTTACCTCACACCGTTCTGGTGAGACTGAGGACACTACGATTGCCGACATCGCCGTGGCAACCAACAGTGGTCAGATCAAGACTGGTTCACTCTCTCGTACCGACCGTATGGCTAAGTACAACCAGCTTATCCGTATCGAGGAAGAGCTTGGTAAGACCAGTGCTTACAAGTATGCCAAGCTGAAGTAATCAGACTGACAGTAAAGTACAAAAACTCCTGAGATCGAAAGTCTCAGGAGTTTTTTTGTGCCTTTTCTCTGGCTATTCAGCCCATTAAACCCATCATGGCCATCATGCCTATCATGCCCCATCCAACTATTAACTACAAAACCAAAATGAGCAGCCGATTGGCTGCTCATTCTTATTCATCCACATTCCCCTCTCCATTTGAAGAGGGGATTGTGATAGTTTAAGCTTTAACTACATCATCTTCCTTGATCTTACGACCCATCACCAGGTAAGCAACGGGAGAAGCAATGAAGATAGAAGAGAGTGTACCGAAGATCACACCGAGAATCATGGCGAAGGCGAAGCTGCGGATGCTTGCACCACCAAGGATGAAGATACACAGCAACACGAGCAATGTAGAGATAGAGGTGTTAACGGTACGAGCCAGGGTCTGGTTGATACTCTCGTTGAACAGACTCTGCTTATCCTGCTTCGGATGCAGACCGAGGTTCTCACGGATACGGTCGAATACCACCACCTTATCGTTGATAGAGTAACCAATCACTGTCAAGATAGCACCGATGAAGGTCTGGTCAATTTCCAACGACCAGGGCACGATACCCCAAAGCAGTGAGTAAAGACCGAGCACTACCAATGTATCCACAGCCAGAGCAACGATAGAACCAACAGAGAAGGCCACGTTGCGGAAGCGGAACAGGATATAGAGGAAGATAGCCACCAAGGCAATCAGCACACTGATAATGGCGCCGTAGGTGATGTCCTTAGCTACTGACGGACCTACCTTCGTAGAACTGATGATAGAGCCACCCTCACGAACATCGGGGTTCTTGAACGACTCTACGTCAGCCTGAGATACCAGACCGGCTTTCTTCAAAGCGGTATAAAGGATGGTCTCAGCCTCATCATCGGCTGTAGGACTGTTGCTCTCAATCTTATAGTTGGTAGAGATACGGATGGTCTTGTTGTCGGTACCAATAGAGATAGCACCTGTGTTGCAGCCCGGGAAGGCCTGAACGAGCAGACCACGGATCTCCTCCGGCTGAACGGACTTCTCGAAGGTAACCACGTAGTTACGACCACCGGTGAAGTCGATACTCTTGCTCAAACCGCGAACGAAGAAGCTGATCAGGAACACCACGATGGCAGCAGCCACCAGTACGAAGGTCTTCTTGTAGAAGCTCATGAACGGGATGTGCAGGTTCTGCATGAGGTTCTTGGAGAAGCTCGTGTAGAACTTCAGGTTCAGCCACTTGTCCTTCTTATGACGGTTCTCATAGATGATACGTGTGAGGAACACAGCGGTGAAGAATGAGCAGGCGATACCAATGATCCAGGTAGTAGCGAAGCCCTTAACAGGTCCTGTACCGAAGTAGAGCAGGATAATACCTGTGATCAAAGAAGTAAGGTTAGAGTCGAAGATAGCCGAGAAGGCATTGCTATAACCAGCCTTCAATGCTTCCTTGATACCCTTGCCGTTTCGCATCTCTTCCTTGATACGTTCATAGATCAGCACGTTCGCGTCAACCGCAGTACCCAACGTCAATACGATACCGGCCAAACCAGACATGGTCAATGCCGCCTGGAACGACGTTAGAATACCCAATGTGAAGAACAGGTTCACGATCAGAGCGAAGTTTGCCATCATACCAGGAATGAAGCCGTACATCATCACCATGTAGATCATCAACAGGATGAAGGCAACGATGAATGACATGATACCCTGCTTGATGGACTGTGCACCCAGTGTAGGACCAACCACCTCTTCCTGTACGATACGGGCAGGAGCAGGCATACGACCAGACTTCAGCGTGTTGGCCAAGTCCTTGGTAGTCTCAACAGTGAAGTTACCTGTGATCTGTGAGTTACCACCAGAGATCTCACCGTTTACACGAGGAGCTGAATAAACAGCGTCGTCAAGAACGATAGCAATAGCCTTACCTACGTTAGCCTTGGTAAGGGTTGCCCAACGGCGGGCACCATCACTGTTCATTGACATGCTTACACAAGGACGACCTGTTACATGATCGAACTCATCCTTGGCGTCAACGATTACGTCACCCTCTAACGGAGCACGACCGTTGGTACCAGTCTTCTTCAAAGCATACAACTCATATACGTTCTTGCTGTTGACCATATCTGAAGGAGTAGCACCCCAGCAGAGTTTCAGGTCTGACGGGAAGATCTGCTGTGCAAGCTCACTGTAGATATACTTGTTGATCTCAGCTGTATCGCGAACATTAGCATAAGCCACAACGCTCAGACTACCCTGGGGAGCCAGCGACATCATGGCGAGCAGCGGGTGCTGCTTCTTCAGTTCAGCGATCTTTGCCTCGTCTGTTGCAGCATCGGCAGTCTTGTTAGCCTTGATATCCAGTTTGGGAGCATCAGTCTTTACTGTATCCTCCTTAGCCACGGCTGCAGAATCAACTGTTGTCTCAGCACCATTAGCAAGCAGACGCTGGTCGAGCTGAGAGAAGTAGGAAGTAATCTCCTGACTGTTATAAGTCTCCCAGAACTCGAGGTTGGCACTACCCTGGAGCAACTTACGGATACGCTCCGGCTCGCGGATACCTGGCATTTCCACCATGATACGTCCCTGCTGACCTTCCAGTTTCTGGATGTTGGGCTGTACCACACCGAACTTATCGATACGGTTACGCACTACGTTGAAGGAGTTGTCGATGGCGGTCTGCACCTCATCGCGCAGTGCCTTCTCTACCTCTTTGTCAGTGCTCTGAGTAGAAACCTTGCCTTTCAGCTGCTGAGTAGCGAAGATCTCTGCCAGGCGATGACCCGGTGCATTTCTGTGATAAGCGTCGATAAACAACGAGATGAAATCACTCTGACTTGTCTCCTCTTCTTTCTTAGCTTCCTGCATGGACTTTACGAAAGCCTGATCAGTCTTGTGATCAGCCAGTACCTCTACTACATCAGGAACACTGATTTCGAGGATGACGTTCATACCGCCTTTCAGGTCAAGACCCAGACCAATCTGAGTCTCCAAGCACTTCTGATAAGAATAGACGCCCAGATACTTCACAGAGTCCTTGTAGTCCTGCTGTGCAATCGGGTCCTGGATCTTGGCTGCCTGACTGTCAAAGTAGCGTGTAGCTGCTGAGAACGACAGGTAGAAGATGCTTGCCAGTGTCAGTAAGACGGCTGTACAAATAACGATACCTTTGTTTTGCATTTTATTGATGAATTGTTTTTAATTATTATTTCACTGTTTATCAACACAATTTTGCCATTCATTTTTCAACGAACGGCATTATGAGCGTGCAAAGATACATAA
Source organism: uncultured Prevotella sp. (assembly GCA_900314935.1). Lineage (GTDB taxonomy): Bacteria > Bacteroidota > Bacteroidia > Bacteroidales > Bacteroidaceae > Prevotella. Next base: position 21,516 of record OMXE01000019.1, on the reverse strand, counting down.
TTTTTCACATTCTCGAAAAATTTCGGGCCGTTAATTATTGATTTTTTGTGATTTAAGCCCAATTTTTAGCCAACAACTCACCGGATGATGGTCGCTAACGTTGATTTTACTGTCCACGCGGCACTGATATGGAACAATATCTTTCGAGCATAAGATATGGTCGATACGCACACGGATGCGGTTGTGGTTGAATGTCCATCCAGGCCAGTTACCTGTAGCCACAAAGCAGTCGGTCAGTCCTTCGGCAATCGTATGGTGGACATACGACAGCGGGTTGTCGTTGAAATCACCGCAAACAATGATGGGATAATGTGAATGATGACGTATGTATGTTGCCACCTTCCCGGCCTGCGGTGCCCTGATCTTGGAGGCTTCGGCGAGTTTCTCTATCAGTAGTTTTGACTCCTTGCCTGCCAGCTCACGGTCTTGCGAGCCCTCGGCCATTTTCTCAAAGTTCTCACGGTCTTTTAACGACAAGTTATTTGATTCCAGATGGTTGTTTACCACAATGACCGTATCGTTCTTGATTTTCAGATAGAAGGCCGCGCTGGTGTTCAGACTGTTTCCCAAACGGATATGTTCCTTGTTGATGATGGGGAACTTACTGAACAAGGTAAGACATGAGCCTCCGTGTTCATTTCTGGCGGTATCAGCATACTGATAGATATGTCGCAGACTGGCAGCCTTCTCTCTGGTCATATAGGCTTCCTGCACACAAACCACATCGGCTCCGCTGGCACCTATATACTCCAGGGCAGGATAAGTAACTCTTCCCTGTGCATCCGTCTCCTTCTTCATGGAACCATCCACGTTGTAGGTCATCACCTTGATGCACCCCACAGGCTTCTCACTCTTCAAGTTCAGCGGACAGTATGTTCGCACGGGTACATAACTTATAATAATACCAAGAAGGGAGACAAGGGCTCCTTTGGGATAGAAGAGCAGCCAAAAGAACAGGAAAAAGACATTGATGACGAGGAATATAGGGAAAGTCAGACAAGCATTCGACAGGATAGGGAACGATTCAGGATTGAGTCTTCCTGAATAGCCCACCAGTAACATCATGATCACCGTGGCAACATTAGCCCCGATGATCAAGTTTCTCGTGAATGTCTTGATTGTCTTGAGCATGCAATATTATCAGTTCCCACTCTCGAAGAGTTTACGCTTCTCCTCGTCCGTCAGACTGTCATAGCCGCTACGGCGTATCTTGTCGAGGATACGGTCTATCTCTTGTTGGTTGGTTTTCTCAGTAGATGATTCCTCTGTATGACGGGTGGAACGGTCGTCTTGACGACTATTACGAGGTGCGTCCGCATTCCTATGACTGCGGTTCTCCCAGTTGGTACGCAGTTTGTCGAAGAACTGCTGACCGTTGCTTCTTCCATATCTGTCGCTCTCGGGATGCTTGCGCCAATAGCGTATCATCAGGAAGCCGAAGAGCATACCGCCAAGATGGGCAAAGTGAGCCACGCTGTCGCCAGGAGTAGCCAGCGCCGAGAACAGTTCGATGGCAGCATATATGCCTACGAACCATTTCGCTTTGATGGGAATAGGCAGCGGAAAGATGAAGATGCGTTCCTCGGGGAAGATCATGCCGAAGGCAAGCAGGATAGCATAGATGGCACCCGAAGCACCCACTGTGGTCCATGCGTTCAGTACAGCAGAAGAATTCTGCGCAATCTGCCACAAGTCACCGAATCCAGCCCCTGGAATCTGCGACGTCGCCATGAAGTAGAACGACACAAATTGTACGATTTCTTGAATAATACCAGCACCGATTCCGCAAGAAATGTAATAAAAAAGGAATTTCTTCGGTCCCCATACACTTTCTACCACACAGCCGAACATCCATAAGGCGAACATATTGAAGAAGATATGCTCAAAGTTCGCATGCATGAACATGTATGTAACGAGCTGGTAGAGATGGAAGTCAGACGCCATGAAGAAATGGAGTCCCAACACGTCGTTCAAGTTAATGCCTTTCATCTGGAACACCAAAAGTGCCAGGAACATCAACGCGTTTATAATCAGTAGGTTTTTTGTAATGGTAGGAATACGTCGCATAGCCTTTTTTGTTCTTAACCTTAAATGATGCGGCAAAAATACGAAAAATATCTGTTATTAGGCAGAAAAAAGGGGCTAATAGCACTTTTTTTCATGAAATTCTTCACTTTTTTCACTTTTTTGTTTGTTTTATGAATTGTTTCGCTTATATTTGCGAAAGAATTTTGAATAACGTATTAATTTTTAATCATTTAATAGGTAAAATTATGAACAAGACAGAATTAATTGAGAAGATTGCAGCTGGTGCTGGTCTGACAAAGGCTGATTCAAAGAAGGCTCTCGACGCTACTATTGCAGCTATCAAGGGTGCGCTCGTAGCAGGTGACAAGGTTGCTCTTGTAGGTTTTGGTACATTCAGTGTAAACAAGCGTCCTGCTCGTGAGGGTATCAACCCCGCTACTAAGCAGAAGATCAAGATTGCTGCTAAGAAGGTAGCTAAGTTCAAGGCTGGTGCTGAGTTGGCAGATGCTATCAAGTAATCATTTTGTAAAGATTTTACAAAAACACAATAGAGAGATACCGCGGTATCTCTCTATTTGTTTATCCAGCTTCCTGGAGTTGGGTGACTCGGATTCGAACCGGGAATGACAGAACCAAAACCTGTAGTGTTACCATTACACCATCACCCAATCAAATTCGGCTGCAAAGGTACGAAAAATCTGAGTAAGTGAGAAGAAAAATGCTATTTTTTTCTCGAGCGTGTATATTTTATTACTTCACAGTCAAGAGGAAATAGTTCTTCTTTCCTTTCTGAGCCAGCAGATATTTACCATCGATCAAGTCATCTGAAGTGATGATTCTGTTCTGATCGGTCAGCTTCTCCTTGTTCAGACTTACGCCGCCACCTTGTACCATCTTTCGCATCTCACCCTTTGAAGGGAAGACAGGAGCAGAGGCTGTGAGCAGTTCAATGGCAGCCTGTCCGAGTTGCTCTTTACTGATCTCATACTGTGGAACGCCATCGAACACGTCGAGGAAGGTCTGCTCATCAAGTTTCTGAAGACTCTCCTTTGTACTCTTTCCGAAGAGGATGTTACTTGCCTCAATAGCAGTATCAAGCGCCTCGCGAGAGTGAACCATTACGGTTACCTCTTCTGCCAAGCGACGCTGAAGGATTCTACGACCCGGATCCTGCTTGTGTTCTTCCACCAAAGCATCAATCACATCCTTCTCCAATGAGGTGAAGATCTTGATATAACGTTCTGCATCATCATCGCTCACGTTCAGCCAGAACTGATAGAACTTATAAGGAGTGGTACGCTTCGGATCGAGCCAGATATTACCACTCTCGGTCTTACCGAACTTCTTACCGTCGCTCTTGGTAATCAACGGACAGGTAAGGGCGAAGGTCTCCACCTCATTACCCAATGTACGACGGATAAGCTCAGTACCGGTGGTCATATTACCCCATTGATCATTACCACCTAACTGCAGTTTCACCCCATAATGCTGGTAGAGATAGAGGAAATCGTATCCCTGCAGGAGCTGATAGGTAAACTCTGTGAACGACAAACCGTCGCGAGCCGTACCATTCAGACGCTGCTGCACCGATTCCTTAGCCATCATATAATTAACAGTGATGTGCTTACCCACCTCACGAGCAAAGTCGAGGAAGGTGAAATTCTTCATCCAGTCGTAGTTGTTCACCATGATGGCAGCATTCGGTTCCTTCGACTCGAAATCAAGGAACTTAGCCACTTGTTGTTTGATGCACTCCTGGTTATGACGCAAGGTCTCATCGTTAAGCAGGTTTCGCTCCTGCGATTTTCCTGAAGGGTCGCCAATCATACCTGTGGCACCACCAACAAGGATGATGGGACGGTGGCCACAGCGCTGCAGATGGCGCAGCATCATGATGCCACAGAGATGACCAATATGTAATGAATCGGCTGTGGGGTCTGTTCCTAAATAGGCTGTTACCATTTCTTTCTGGAGCAGTTCTTCTGTTCCTGGCATGATCTGTGCCAGCATTCCACGCCAGCGAAGTTCTTCTACGAAATTTTTCATTTTATTGTTATTTTAATGGGGTTGATGGGCATTATGGGGTTAATGGGCTTAATGGGTGTTGTGGGTTAAGGAACCGGATCGTAGCCGGAGCCTCCCCAGGGGTGGCAGCGCGATATTCTCTTGATGGCCAGCCACAACCCTTTGATGGGTCCATGTTTCAGCAAAGCCTGACGGGCATATTCCGAACAGGTAGGTGTGAACCGGCACGAAGGCGGTGTGTAAGGCGAGATGGCCTTCTGATAAAACCAGATGGGAAGGAGCAGTAATGACACCAGCACCCATGACACTCCATGTATGATGGCTTTCAGTACTTTCATCATCGTTCAGATAGTCCTTGCAGGAGTTTTACCACCTTGCGTTCCACCACTTCACTGCTACGCAGATGATCATCGAGCCAGATAAAGGCCAGTACGACACCTTTTCCTTCTTGCTTTGGCAGAAGATGCTTGTTCTTCCGATAAGCCTCGCGGATCTGTCGCTTCACCCTGTTGCGTTTCACCGCTTTCTTGAAATACCGCTTGGATACACTCACCAGGATCTGTGCCTGAGGATGGTCGTTCTCTACTTGCATATAGACAAGTCGGATGGGAAAGGCCACCATGGAACGACTGTTGCTTCCCGTAAAGAGCTCGTCAATCAGTCGCTTGCTTGAAACGCGCTCTTCCTTAGTCAAAGTGAAAGCTGCGGTATCAAGCATGATTAGTCTTCGTCCTGACGTGCCAGATAGGATTTCAATGCACCTGTCATTGAAGGGAACTTCTCTGAAGGAGCTTCTATAACCACATTCAGGCCTGCCTCATGGGCAGACTTGGAAGTAGAGGGTCCGAAGGTTGCCACGGCGATATCATTCTTCGATGATCCGAAGGTCTTGGTAAAGGCGTTGATGCCTGCAGGACTGAAGAACACACACATATCATAGTCGAAGGCTTTCACCTCCTCCTCCGTGAAATCATTGCTTACCGTACGGTACATGATACACTCGGTGTGTTGCAGTTTTTTCGAGTCGAGCAGTTCCTTCACACTATCGTCATGCACATCGCTCATAGGAATCAAGAACTTCTCTGTCTTATGCTTAACCATCGAAGGAACCAGATCTGCGATCTTTCCTGTCTGACCGAAAAACACCTTTCGTTTGCGATATTGCACATATTTCTGAATATAGAAAGCAATCTGCTCGGTTACGCAGAAGTATTTCATATCCTCAGGAATCTCCAATCGCATCTCCTTAGCCAACTTGAAGAAATTGTCAATCGCATGGCGAGAGGTGAACACAATGGCAGTATGCCCTGTGATGCTCACTTTCTGCTGACGGAATTCCTTGGATGTCAATCCCTCCACTTTGATGAACGGCCGGAAGATAAGATCTACATCATAGTCCCTTGCGATGTCAAAATATGGAGACTTGTCACTGGTTGGCTGTGGCTGTGAAATGAGAATTTTCTTTATCATTGATGTCCTAAAAATTTATTTTCAAATAATCAACTATCATCACCAAAGAACCCGCCAAGGCGAGCATGGGAATTATTTCGAGCGCACAAAAGTACAAAATTATTTGCAGAACGGCCCCATTTTGCCTGAAAAAGATTACAAAGCACTTGTAAATCGTCAATAATTTCACTAAAATTAAAACAATCGCAGCATAAATGATGGCACTTTGCACAGAAATACCGAAATAACTCTGTAACATAACAATAGGGAACAATACTATTCCTTCCATGGCTGAGAGGTAGAGTATTGACTTCATCCATTGTTCATTTTTTTTCCTGTTAAAGAAGAGAGAATTCAGTATGGGATAAAGCATTCCTTTCAACAAGAAATATACACAGAAACAACCGAAGAAAATAGCAATGAGCTGATACTGCGATCGTAGAATGAACGTGTCGGCTACTTTTGCCTGTGTATAGAAAAAAGCAAGAAGCGCCCAGAGAAGACAGGTTAGCGCCACCATGAAGAACTGGAAGCGGAACTCATCTGATGTCTCTGTTGTGACCGTTACGTTCTCGCTGCGCTGAATATGGAAGAAGCTTTTTGCTTGTTGCAGGATGAAATGGTGAAGACGCGAGAAAGAGAACATCATCAACAGGAAACATCCCAACAACAGACCCGTGATCACATCATCGTTCTGGATAGAGTAAGGCATAGGGTCGCCAGCCACGCCATAACGCTCCACATTCAGTTCCGGATGCAACAAAGCGTTATTGGTAAAAAAGCCCTCCCGGTAGTAATGAGAGAAATTGATGTCTGTAGTATCCTTTACACTGTCGTTAGCAGATAAGAACAAGGTATCCTGAGTGCCTAAAGACTTTAATTCAGGCTGAAATACCGACTGGATAGCTGAGTCTTGTTGGGCAGGTGTGGCATTGGGCGGCAGCTGCTGCAGTACCTGATAAGTATGTTTTGGTTTGGGTGTATTCTCCTGTGGAACGGCAACAGTAGTCTCTTCCTCAAGAGAAGCCTCCGAGGTTGTACCTTCCACTGGCTCTGTAACCGGTTGAGCCGACGGGCGTACTTGCTGCAACGTATCCTGCTGCTGGAACCAATCTGTGTGCATCTTTCTGCCTACGGATGGTAAAACGGGAATCTAATCAGCCGAAGAATGCCTTACGGATCTCATCCACCCGGTCGAGCTTCTCCCAAGTGAAGAGCTCCACCTCGATGGTCTTGGTTTCGTGATAGAAACTGGTGAATGTCTTCTTCACCACCTCGTTCTTGCGACCCATATGTCCATAGGCTGCAGTCTCCAGATACATCGGCTGACGAAGTTTCAGCATGCGCTCGATGGCTTTCGGACGCAGGTCGAACATCTTTCCAATACGGTTGGCTATCTCACTGTCGGGCATGTTTACATGACTCTTCCCATACGTGTTCACATAGATGCTTACGGGCTTAGCCACACCGATAGCGTAGCTCAACTGCACCAACATCTCATCAGCCACACCGGCAGCTACCATGTTCTTGGCGATGTAACGGGCGGCATAGGCAGCAGAGCGATCCACCTTTGATGAGTCCTTGCCTGAGAAGGCACCACCTCCATGAGCACCCTTTCCGCCATAGGTGTCAACAATGATCTTACGTCCTGTAAGACCCGTATCCCCATGAGGACCGCCGATGACGAATTTTCCAGTGGGGTTCACCAGGTAGTTGATGTCGAATCCGAAGAGGTCGAGCACCTTCTGAGAGTGAATCTGCTGCTTTACCCGCGGAATCAGGATATTGATGACATCATCCTTGATACGTTTGAGCATAGCCTCATCCTCGTCGAACTCGTCATGCTGTGTAGAGACAACGATGGTATCGATGCGCTGGGGAACACCCTCGTCAGAGTATTCCACCGTTACCTGACTCTTTGCATCCGGACGAAGGTAAGTCATCACCTTCCCCTCCTTGCGGATATCAGCCAAGGTTCGCATAATCAGGTGTGCAAGGTCAAGACTTACAGGCATCAGGTTCTCTGTTTCATTCACGGCATAACCAAACATCATACCCTGGTCGCCAGCGCCCTGATCATCAGCATCCGCCTTGTCAACGCCCCTGTTGATATCCACGCTCTGCTCATGGATACTGGTAAGGATTCCGCAAGAGTCACCATCGAACTGGTATTCACTCTTTGTATATCCGATTTTCTTGATCGTCTTACGGGCGATGGTCTGCAGGTCGATATAGGCATCAGAGTGCACCTCACCCATGATCACCGCCTGTCCGGTAGTTACAAACGTCTCGATGGCACAACGCGCCTTATCGTCGTATGCCAGGAACTGATCGAGCAAAGCATCGGAAATCTGGTCGGACACCTTGTCGGGATGTCCCTCTGAAACGGATTCTGAAGTAAATAAATAAGCCATACCTTTACACCTTAATAAATATTAGGGTGCAAAGGTACGGCAATTTTGGGGATTCTCAAAAGAAAATCAGAATTATTTATGGATTCTCACTATCTATAGGTATACTACTCCTTCGGCATAATGGTAACTTCTATCTTGTTACCCGGCTTCAGGAACTCCTGCATAAACTTACAGATGCTCTCGGGAGTCTGAGCCTCCACCACTTTCTTGAAGTTGGTATGGAAGTCAAGACCGAACATGCGGTTGTTATCAACAATGCTCTTCCAATAGCTATTGGTCTGGGTAGCATCATCGAAGCTCTTCAGCATATACTCCTTCACCTTGGTCAGCATGTCAGCATCACAGCTCTTTGCCAGGGCGGGAACCTCCTCGCTCATGATCTTCAGGGCCTCGTCAGATTTCTCCGGTTTCATCGGGCAAACCACCTGAATCAAGACCATCTTATCAAACTCGTCACGCTGGAACTGACCCTGTGCGCTACATGTATATGCTGCACTGGCTTCCTCGCGGATCTTCTTCAGGTAGATCATCATGAGCAACTGTCCTGCCATGTCGGCCTTAACCACATTCTCCAGGTTATACTCCATATCCTCGTTGGTCCAGATCATCGCAGAAATAGCCTGCGGCGTTTCCATCTTCCGTTTGAAGCTGTTTTTGATGTTACCTTTCGCAACGTCAACCACCTTATGGCTCTTCTTCACATTACCGTTTACGGGCAGTGAAGCGAGGTAGGTTTCAATGAGCGGACGGATAGAATCCTCATCGAAGTTACCGATGATGGTAAAGGTATAGCCGTCGGCATAGCTGAAACGCTCCTTGGCGATCTGCAGAATACGGTCATAGTTCACCTTCTTCAAGCCCTTCAGATCAATCGGTGTAGCCCATTTGTTATGATTTTGCACCGTGGCTATAACAGAATCCTGGAACACCTGCATCGGATCGCTGGCTTTGTTCTTAAGCTGCAGTTCCATGGTATTCATCAAGTTGTCGAACGACTTCTGGTCTTTCTGTATCTTGGTGAAGTACAGGTAGATCAGCTGGAACATGGTCTCCATATCCGTAGGTGTAGAGCTACCGCTAACCGATTGCTTGCGCTCTGCCAGGTTGATGCTGGCACTGGCAATCTTTCCAGCCAAGGCCTTCCTCAGTTCTGTAGAAGAGAAGCTACCCAGTCCGCTGGCGTTGATAACCCGGTTGAACATACTCAGGTTAGGAATATCCTTTTCCGTATAGAGTGAGGAGCCACCTTCTGATGAACCACTCAGGAGCACCTGGTCCTTCTTGTAGTCGGTCTTCTTCAGCACTACCTTCACACCATTTGAGAGAAGCAGCGTCTGATAGTCGAACTTATCACTCTTCTTGGTCTCCAGGATAGCACCATGTTTAGGCAGCGTGGTCATCAGCGGCTCATCCTTCACATTATCCACATAGGCGGTGAGCTTTTCAGCACGTGCCTCATCAACAGCCTTCTTCAGAGAAGCCTCTGTGGGATACACGTTTCCTTCTTTCTCGCTGAGCATGGTAATCACCACCATGTTTGTATCCGATGCGGGAACAAGCTCCTTCATGTACTCGTTGACCACCTCCAGCGGAATAGCGGGCATGATCTGCTTCATCAGGGTATAGTAATCATCAATTGAAACAATCGGGTCGTTTTCCAAGAAGTTCTCCACGTACTCGTTCACGAACTGCGCATTGGTACGCTTGTCCTTGTTGCTGTACGACTTCTCAAGATAGCTCTCGTAGTCAGACTTCGAGCGCTGGAACTCAGTAGCTGTGAAGCCGAACTCAGCGGCACGACGAGCCTCTTTGAATGCTGCTGCCAATGCAGCCTCCAGCTTTCCATCCTTCGGTGACACATCGATGTCGAGTGCCTCCTTCGTCTTTGAGTAGACATATCTGCCATCATTTACCCCAGCACCCACAAAGGGGCAGTCGGGCTGTTGAGCAAGCTCTTGCAGACGACCATTGAGCATACCAATAGCGCGCCCTCTGATGTAGTTGTTCAAGACATAAGCCACGGTGTTCTTCAATGAGTCGGGGAAGGCATCGTGCTTGATCATCATTTCCACGCCATTGGTTTTCTGCTCCTTGTCCTTCTCAACAATATAAATAGGTGTATCGTTGTCAGGAACCTGCTCATCCAACACGGGTGCAGGATTCTCAGGTGTCTTGATACCACCGAACAGTTCCTTGATCTTACCTTCGATGCGGTCAACATCCACATCACCCACCACGATGATAGCCTGGTTACCTGGATGGTACCATTTCTCGTAGTAGTCGCGCAAGGTCTGCGGCTTGAAGTTGTCAACCACCTCCATCAGACCGATAGGAAAGCGCTGTCCGTACTTACTGCCCGGATAGAGCTTGGGCAGACTGCGTTCGATCATACGCCCCTCTGCGGTGCTACTCAGGCGCCATTCCTCATGGATCACACCACGCTCCTTGTCGATCTCCTCGGGTTCGAGAAGCAAACCGTCAGCCCAGTCGTGCAAGATCAGCAGACAGCTGTCCTGAGCACCTGTTCTGGCCGTAGGCACATTCGAGATATTGTACACAGTACGGTCGTAGCTGGTGTAGGCATTCAGGTCAACACCAAACTGCACACCAATGCTCTCGCAATAGCGCATCACCTCGTTACCGGGGAAATTCTGCGTACCGTTGAAGCACATGTGCTCCAGGAAGTGAGCCAATCCGCGCTGGTCTTCATTCTCCTGGATAGATCCCACTTTCTGTGCGATGTAGAACTCAGCCCGGTTTTCCGGCCAGTTGTTGTAACGGATGTAATAAGTCAGTCCGTTGTCCAGTTTACCAATCCTCACGTCTTTGTCAACTGGAAGTTGTGGCATTTGCTGCGCCGTAGCACATACGGCGATGAAGAGAAATGCCATCATGAAAAGTTTTCTTAAACGCATAATACTATATTTAATAAATGATTAATATCCGATATTTGAACTCTCTTTACTCGTTAGACTATCCATGATAAGGAAAAACTACACATCCTCATCATTTTCTTCCCTATACTCCAGGATATCCCCCGGCTGACAGCCCAGCTCACGACAAATCGTTTCGAGGGTAGAGAAGCGGATAGCCCGTGCCTTCCCTGTTTTCAGGATCGAGAGGTTCGCAGGCGTTAACCCCACTTTCTCGGCCAGTTCGCCCAGTGCGATCTTCCGCTTCGCCATCTCCACGTCCAAGTTTACTATAATCCTGCCCATAGCCTTAAATCGTTAATTCCTGGTCTTCTTTCATTTGATGAGCCATGGCAAACACCTGTGCTGCCACGAACGCGATGAGTCCTAAGAGAATCGGGGCGTATTCAAGTCCTCCCAGCCAGTTGTTAGCATAGCCGTCGAGCGAGAAAACTGCCACGGTATGGATGCGTGTCAGTATGCTCCACACCATAGATATAACACCATAGACAAGCAATCCTGTACCTGTAATCCGAAGCAGGACGATGTTCTTCCTGTCGAATATATGACTGCCGTTTACCCTGATGATAAACCAGATGAATGTGAACATTCCGCCCGCGAAACCAATCAGGCCGATAACGGCAGCGAAAGTCTCCAGCAGATAAGCCCCTGTGCTCTTGGGTTCGTACGAATCTGTCTCTACATACATCTTTGTCGGCCAGGCATTGATTTCCTTTCCCGTGGTGGCATTCTTCACTTTCACGGCTGTACGCTTGTCGCCAAGTGGAATCAGCTCCACCAGATCGGCATCAAGCACCTGTTGCTCAGCATTGTCAACCTGTACCCCCATATCGTGGTTTGCCTCGTTCCTTCCGATGTTGAAGTCGAACGCCGCACCCATACAGCTTGCTATAATCACTACAAAGATGAGTCCACAAATAATATTCAGTTTTGTCTTCATTCCATTTACAGTTGTTATTTCGTTTGCAAAAGTACAAACGTTTTTTGAAACAGCCAAATGTTTTCAATAAAAATTTATCGAAAAACGATAATTTAACATTATAAAACAATAAATCACCGCATGTTCCTTGGATGGTGATTCAGTATTTCCTCGCGCAACGTGTGTGTATCAATATGTGTATAGATCTCGGTGGTTCCAATGGATTCATGACCGAGCATGGCCTGAATGGCACGCAGGTCGGCTCCGCCCTCTAAGAGTGCCGTGGCAAAAGAATGCCGGAGGGTATGTGGCGAGATGGTTTTGTGTATTCCAGCCTCCTCAGCCAGTCGTTTAATCATGATCAGGATCATGGTGCGGGTGAGATGGGCTCCCCTTCGGTTCAGGAACACATAGTCCTCCTCGCCGGGTTTGATGTCCATCCTGCAGCGGTCGTCAAACCAATAGCCCAGTTCCTTGATGGCTCGTGGAGAAATAGGTACCAAGCGTTCCTTCCTTCCCTTTCCCTCTACCCGCAGGAACTCCTCGTCGAGATAGAGGTTCGACAGTTTCAGGTTCACTAGTTCACTCACTCGCAGTCCGCAGGAAAACAGTACTTCGATAATGGCTTTGTTACGATGACCTTCCCATTTAGACAGGTCGATAGCTTTTTCCAGGATGTCCACCTCCTCGGTAGAGAGCACCTCGGGCAGGTGTTCGCCTATCTGCGGCGATTCCAACAGCTCCGACGGATCACTATCTACCCAGCCGTCAACGAACAGGAAACGATAGAACGCCCGCACACCGCTCAGGATGCGGCATTGGGAGCGCGGTGAAATACCAATATCGTGCAGCGAGGCCGCAAAGTGCTGCAGGTCCTCCAGCTTCACCTCCACCGGGTCAATACCCTCAGCACGCAGGTAATCCACCAGCTTCTGCAGGTCACGCATGTATGCATCCACGGTATTTGCCGTGAAGTTCCTCTCCAGCTTCAAATACCGCTGGTAGGCTTTTGCCACATCGCGCCCGTTCTGCTTCATCTTATGATATCGTTTTTTGTTTTATGACACAAAGATAAAACATATTATTGGAACCGCCAAATGAAAAATACGCATTTTGTGACTTTTGTGACATGTGACATTTGTGACAATAAGCTTTTTCAACATATGGATTTGAAGGGTTATATTATATATATAATATTTAATATTATATATTAATATAAAATATAATTACTTATAATATATAATCTGATGTTCACTTTTCAACATCGAAAATCATCGTTTCTCAACATCGAAAATCCTTAATGTCACAAATGTCACATGTCACAAATGTCACAATTTGTATCGGGATGTCGAGGTGTCGTTATAACGGGACAACGCAATCCCGTAACAACGAAAAGGGAAACTATGGCACTTTTGGGTGAAAACTATGGCAGTTTCCAATTGAAAGTGCCTCAAACGCTGATAGTAGGAACGTCATTCTCTGATAGCGGGAACGTCAAACGCTGGTAGCGTTTACGGCGTTCAGTGTTTTTTAACATTTGGACCCACTCCCGTTAAAGGATTTTTGCGCTCTACAGCCCTTATAATTTGGCCGTTTCATAAAAAATTCGTATCTTTGCCAAATGAAATCAGATTATCAAGGAAATGGCATCTGTAGAAATAAAAAGAGTTGAGACAAGAGCTGATCTGAAGGCATTCGTGGAGTTACACTACGACCTCTACGAAGGTAACGAGTATGATGCGCCCAACCTGTTTAGCGACGATATGTTCGTGCTGGACAAGAAGAAAAATGCCGCCTTCGACTTCTGCGAGGCTGAGTATTTCCTGGCTTACCAGGAGGGAAAGGTGGTGGGTCGTGTAGCAGCAATCATCAATCATAAGGCCAATGAGCGTTGGCAAAGAAAAAGTGTTCGCTTCGGCTGGATCGACTTCGTGGATGACATCGAGGTGAGCGGCGCTTTGTTCAAAGCTGTAGAGGACTATGCCAAGGAGAAGGGAATGACAGAAATCATCGGTCCGCTGGGCTTCACGGATTTCGACCCGGAAGGAATGCTTACCGAGGGCTTCGACCAGCTGGGTACGATGGCCACCATCTATAACTACCCCTATTATCCGCAGCACATGGAGAAGCTGGGAGGATGGGAGAAAGATAACGACTACGTGGAGTTCAAGATCTATATCCCGGAACAGATTCCTGAGAAGTTCGCCAAGATTGCGCAGATGATTGAGAAACGCTATAACCTGCATGCCCGCTCACTGTCGATGAAGGAAGTACAGGGGGGGTACGGACTGAAAGTGTTCCATTTGATCAACGAGACCTTCAAGGATCTCTACGGCTTTTCTGAACTCTCTGACAAGCAGATTAAGCAATACCTTGATATGTATCTGCGGTGGGCCGATCTGAACTTGATTGTGGTGATAGAAGACTGGACCACAGACGACCATAAGTTAGTGGGAGCGGGTATCACGCTGCCGTCGCTTTCACGGGCGGTGCAGAAATGCCGCAGGGGTAGGCTCCTTCCGTTCGGCTGGTGGCACCTGATTCGCGCGCTGAAGTTCCACAAGACCGACTATGTGGACCTGGAGATGGTGGGCATATTACCCGAATACCGCATGAAAGGGGCAAACGCATTGCTCTTCGCGCATCTCATACCGTGGTACCAGAAATACGGATTCATCTGGGGAGAGAGTCAGGTGGAAATGGAAACAAACGAGAAAGTACAAAGTCAGTGGCAGTATCTGGAAACAGAACAGCATAAACGCCGCCGCTGCTATATCAAGAAACTATCAACAACAGCATAGGGATTGTCTGCACGAAACCATCTATGGAAATCAAGAGCGTAAAGACGAGGAAAGATCTTGAGACCTTCATACAGTTCAGGTACGACCTGTACAAAAACGACCCGTATGATGTGCCTTATCTGCATTTTGACGAGATGAACACGCTGAGGCATGATAGGAATGCCTCGTTTGAAGACTGTGAGGCGGGGTATTTCCTGGCTTGGCAGGATGGTAAGGTGGTGGGGCGCATCGCTGCCATCATCAACCGCAAGGCTAACGAACGCTGGCAGAAGAAGATCGTGCGGTTCGGATGGTTCGATTTCATCGATGATCTTAAGGTGAGTAAGGCGCTGATACAAGCTGTAGAGGACTGGGGGCGCCAGCGGGGAATGACCCAGATGGTGGGTCCGATGGGCTTTGCCGATACCGACCGTGAGGGAATGCTCGTGGAGGGTTTCGACACCATCGGTACGATGTATGCCCACTATAACTATTCCTACTACCCCGAGCACATCGAGCAGATGGGTGGCTTCCGCAAGGACAACGACTATGTGCAATGCATGGTGAAGGTACCGGAACAGGTGCCGGAAAAGATCAGTCGCATTGCCCGCATGACCGAACAGCGCTTCCACCTGCATGTACATAAGCTCACGCGCCACGAACTGCTCAAGGAGGGATTCGGACGAGAGGTGTTCCGCTTGCTGAACGCTACCTATAAGGATCTGTATGGCTTCGCCCAACTGTCGGATAAGAAGGTTGACCAGCTGGTGGACCAGTATATCAAGATTGCGGATATGAACTTGATCTGCACCGTGGTTGACGGTAATGATAACAATAAGATGGTGGGATTCGGCATTACGTTCCCATCGCTTTCCGCCGCCATGAAGAAGACGCATAACGGCAGACTGTTCCCGCTGGGCTGGTGGCACCTGATCGATGCGATTAAATGGCATCATGCCGATACGGTGGATATGCTGCTGATTGGTGTGTTGCCCGAATACCGCTCGCGTGGAGCCAATGCCATGATTTTCAACTGTCTGGTGCAACAATACCAGCGCTATGGCTTCAAATGGGCGCAAGCCATGCCGCAGATGGAAACGAATACCCATGTGCTGAGCAACTGGCAGTATTTCGATTCGCATATCAACAAACGACTCCGTTGTTACAAAAAAGACCTATAACCCTTTAACGTGAACATGGAAGAGAACATCATCATAGAAAACGAACAGGTTCAATATACCGATGATAATATCCGCCACCTGTCGGATATGGAACATGTAAGGACACGACCGGGTATGTATATCGGTCGTCTGGGCGATGGCTCATTACCCGAAGATGGTATCTACGTGCTGCTGAAGGAGGTAATCGACAACTCTATCGACGAGTTCAAGATGAATGCGGGTAAGCGCATAGAGATCGATATCGAGGACAATCTGCGTGTTACCGTGCGCGACTATGGTCGTGGAATCCCTCAGGGAAAGCTGGTGGAGGCGGTAAGCGTACTCAATACAGGTGGTAAATACGACTCGAAGGCGTTCAAGAAAAGTGTGGGCTTGAACGGTGTGGGTGTGAAGGCTGTGAACGCGCTGAGCGCTCGGTTCGAGGTAAGGAGCTTCCGCGAAGGACAGGTACGCAGCGTCACCTTTGAGAGAGGTGTGATGAAAAGCGACAAGACCGAGAATACACAGGACGAGAACGGTACCTATATCTTCTTCGAGCCTGACAACACCTTGTTCAAGAACTACCAGTTCCATGATGATATCGTGGAGATTATGCTCCGCAACTATACGTATCTGAACACGGGTCTTACCATCATGTATAACGGAAGGCGCATTCTGAGTCGTAATGGCTTGGAGGATCTGCTGAACGATAACATGACCACCGAGGGCATCTACCCCATCATCCATCTCAAAGGGGAGGATATCGAGATTGCCTTCACCCATACCAACCAGTATGGCGAGGAATACCACTCGTTCGTCAACGGTCAGCATACCACCCAGGGCGGTACGCACCAGAGTGCCTTCAAGGAGCATATTGCGCGTACCATCAAGGAGTTTTCGGGTAAGAACTTCGAATATACCGATATCCGTAACGGTATCGTAGCGGCCATCGCCGTGAATGTGGAGGAGCCGATGTTCGAGAGTCAGACGAAGATCAAGCTGGGCTCTCTGACCATGAGTCCTAATGGGGTGAGCGTGAACAAATATGTGGGCGACTTCATCAAGACCGAGGTGGATAACTACTTGCATAAGCATACGGATGTGGCTGAGGTGATGCTGCAGAAGGTGAGCGAGAGTGAAAAGGAACGCAAGGCCATGGCGGGTGTCACCAAGCTGGCTCGTGAAAGGGCTAAAAAGGCGAACCTGCATAACAGGAAGCTGCGCGACTGTCGTATTCACTTCAGTGATGTGAAGAACGACCGTAAGGAGGAGAGTAGTATCTTCATTACCGAGGGTGACTCGGCCAGCGGATCCATCACCAAGAGTCGTGACGTGAATACACAGGCGGTGTTCTCCCTGCGTGGTAAACCGCTGAACTCGTTCGGGCTGACCAAGAAGGTGGTTTACGAGAACGAGGAGTTCAACCTGCTGCAGGCGGCCCTCGACATCGAGGATGGTCTTGACACGCTTAGATATAATAAGGTGATTGTGGCCACCGATGCGGATGTGGACGGCATGCATATCCGATTACTCATCATTACCTTCTTCCTGCAGTTCTTCCCTGAGCTCATCAAGAAAGGACATGTGTATGTGCTGCAGACACCTCTGTTCCGTGTTCGTAACCGACGAACGAAGATCAAGAACAAGAAGGTGCTGGCCGAGGCTGATGAGAAGAAGAACAAGAAAAGTGACTTTATCACACGCTACTGCTATAGTGATGAGGAACGAGTGAATGCTATCAGCGAGTTAGGACCGGAGCCTGAGATCACGCGATTCAAAGGTCTTGGCGAGATATCACCTGATGAGTTCGTGAACTTCATCGGTCCTGATATGCGCCTCGAACAGGTTACCCTTCATAAGAACGATCAGGTGCAGAAGCTGCTGGAGTATTACATGGGCAAGAACACGGCCGAACGCCAGAACTTCATCATTGACAACCTCGTGGTTGAAGAGGACCGCCCCGAAGAGGAGGAAGAAATATATTAACTAGTAACACTAGTATCTCTAGTACAACTAGCAAAAAATAGAAAACAAATAAGAATGAAAAGAAATATCATAACCCTTGCAGCCTTGCTGCTTACGCTCTCTATGAGTGCCCAGTTCCGTATCAACATGGGAGCCGACAGTCCGCTGCGCAAGCTGCAAATCGCCGAAATGGCCATCAGTAACCTGTATGTGGATTCTGTAGATGAAACCAAACTTGTGGAAGATGCCATTCGTGGCATGCTGAAAGAACTGGATCCTCATTCTTCCTATGCTACGCCCAAGGAGGTGAAGGCGCTGAACGAACCGCTGCAGGGGAATTTCGACGGTATCGGTGTGCAGTTCAACATGGTGGAAGATACCTTGTTGGTGATACAAACCGTGGTGAACGGACCTTCTGAAAAGGTGGGAATCCTTGCTGGCGACCGCATCG
Organism: uncultured Prevotella sp.; assembly: GCA_900314935.1. Lineage (GTDB taxonomy): Bacteria > Bacteroidota > Bacteroidia > Bacteroidales > Bacteroidaceae > Prevotella. The sequence continues at coordinate 3,392 of OMXE01000019.1, read as the reverse complement.
TTACGGTCAACGATACCGCCATTGCTGGTGTGAAGATGCCGAAGGAGGATATCATGAAACGACTGCGCGGTCCGCGGGGTACGAAGGTGAAGCTGGGCATCGTTCGTCGCAGTGTTCGCGACATGCTCTATTTCACCGTGACACGTGATAAGATTCCCGTGAAGAGCATCACTGCCTCGTATATGATCCGTCCCACCATCGGCTTTATCCGCATCGATAACTTCGGGGCTACCACCCATCAGGAACTCATCGAAGCGATGAACAACCTGAAGGGTCAGGGAATGAAGGACTTGATTCTGGATCTCCAGGATAATGGGGGCGGCTACTTACAGGCGGCTGTGCAGATAGCCAATGAGTTCCTGCAGAAATCCGACCTGATTGTATATACCGAAGGACTGCGGCAGAATCGTATTGACTATTATGCTGAGGGTACAGGAAGGATGCTGACTGGTAAGGTGGTGGTATTGGTGAACGAGCTTACAGCCTCGGCTGCGGAGATTGTTTCCGGTGCCTTACAGGACCATGATCGCGGATGGGTAGTAGGACGACGCACCTTTGGTAAAGGATTAGTTCAGCGCCCCATTGATCTGCCCGACGGCTCTATGATCCGCTTAACCATCGCGCACTACTATACTCCTTCTGGCCGTTGCATCCAGAAACCGTATAAGAAAGGTGACCTGAAGGAATATGAGATGGACTTCGAGAACCGATTGAAGCATGGTGAGCTGATGAACCCCGATAGTATCCACTTCGATGATTCACAGAAGTTCCAGACCCTGCGGCAACATCGTACTGTTTATGGTGGAGGAGGTATCATGCCTGATGCTTTCGTACCCCTCGACACGCTGCAATATACTCGATTCCATCGACAGTTAGCTGCTAAGAGCATCGTTACGGATTATAGTCTGCGATACATCGACAATAACCGTAACACGCTTAAGAAGACCTACCCGTCGTTCCAGGAGTTTAACAGCAAATACCAGGTGCCGCAATCTCTCATCGACTCCATTCTCGCTGCTGCAGAGAAGCAGAATGTGAAAGCAAAGGATGAGGAGGAGATGAAGCGTACATTACCCTACCTGCGCCTGCAGCTGAAGGCTTTGATTGCCCGCGACCTTTGGGACATGACTGAGTATTTCCAGGTGATGAACGAGGAAAACCATATTGTACAAAAAGGTTTGGAAGTTATTCAGAATTGAGAGTTGAAAGTGCTTTGTTTTCTGCCGCTTCCATGATCTCGCGCTCTCCAGGACCTTTGTCATTGATGCCACAAAGGTGGAGAATGCCATGGATGATGACGCGGTGCAGTTCTTCATCATAATCCTTGCCGAACTTCTCGGCATTGGTGCGTATCGTATCAAGCGAGATCACCAAATCACCATTCAGCGTATCACCTTCACAATAGTCGAAGGTGATGATATCTGTGTAATAGTCGTGCCCCAGGTATTCATTATTAACCTCAAGGATCTTCTCATCGTTGCAGAAAAGATAGCCTACCTCGCCCACCTTCTTACCATAAGAGGCTGCCACGGCACGAATCCATGCGGTGGTCTCTCTTCTCTTGATCTTCGGCATCTTCACGCCTTCTACACTATATGTAATCATAAAGTTCAAAGTTCAAAGGTCATGGAAGGAATTCCCGTACGTCCTTACCGAAGTGAACGAGTTCACGTACAAGGGATGAGCTGATGCTCTCCATACCCGGCTCGGCCAGGAACAACAAGGTGTCGATGTTTCCCAGTCTACGGTTCACATCTGCCTGCTCACGCTCGTATTCAAAGTCCTTCACCGACCGCACCCCTTTGATAATGTAATCCGCCATCTCACGGTGAGCAAAGTCAACGGTCAAGTCTGAATAGGTCTTCACCGTGATCTTCTTCTCGTTCTTGTAGAGCTTCTGGATCTTCTGCTTACGAATCTCCGCACTCTGCATATACTGCTTCCGCTCATTCACGCCTACACCGATGATGATTCGGTCGAACAGCGGTAACGCACGTTTAACGATATGGTCATGCCCGATGGTAAAGGGGTCGAAGCTCCCCACGAATACTCCTGTCTTCATATCTTTACTTCATTGACTTCAATTCTTCAATTCTAAAACAGTTCCGGTTCCATGATATTCCCTGTGTAGGGATTCCTTCCATAGTGCTTATATGCCAGCTCGGTAGCCATGCGTCCTCGAGGTGTGCGCTTGATGAATCCCTCCATAATCAGGAACGGTTCATACACTTCCTCCACGGTTCCGGCATCCTCGCCAATAGCCGTGGCAATGGTTCCCACACCCACAGGACCGCCTTTGAACTTATCGATGATGGTGAGCAGGATCTTGTTGTCGATCTCATCCAGACCATACTGATCGATGTTCAGCGCTGTTAATGACATCTTGGTAATATTAGTGTCGATATTCCCATTACCCTTCACCTGAGCAAAGTCGCGAACACGTCGCAACAGGGCATTGGCAATACGGGGGGTTCCGCGTGAACGACGGGCGATTTCCATGGAAGCCTCATCGGTAATGGGCACCTTCAGGATATAAGCCGAACGCTTCACAATCTTCTGCAGCGTTTCGGGCTCATAGTATTCCAAGTGCATGTTGATACCGAAGCGGGCACGAAGTGGAGCGGTAAGTAATCCGCTTCGGGTAGTGGCTCCCACCAAGGTAAAGGGGTTCAGGTCGATCTGAATGCTTCGTGCCGACGGACCCTTATCAATCATGATGTCGATACGGTAGTCTTCCATGGCTGAATACAGATATTCCTCTACCACAGGCGACAGTCGGTGTATCTCATCAATGAACAGCACATCGTTAGGCTCCAACGAAGTAAGGATTCCAGCTAAGTCGCCCGGCTTATCCAACACCGGACCGCTGGTAATCTTGAACCCCACGCCCAGTTCATTGGCGATGATGTTCGAGAGCGTTGTCTTTCCGAGTCCTGGAGGACCGTGCAGCAAGGTATGGTCAAGCGGTTCCCCACGATATTTCGCTGCCTCCACGAACACCTCCAGGTTCTCCACCACCTTTTTCTGTCCGCTGAAGTCATGGAACCGCAATGGGCGAAGGGCATTCTCAAAATCCTTCTCCGCCGACGACATTTCCCTTCTTATGTCAAAATCTTCGTTCATTGCTGCAAAGTTACGATTAAGTGAGCGAAAAAACAAATTTTTGTTGCAGCAAAACAAAGAAATGCTTGCATTTCATTTGTTGAGATGCTACAAAAAAGACCGAAGGTCTTAATATATTTTGTTTTTTCCGAACCGATGGAGCAGCAAGGGCCAATATGCTTGAATGGTTGGCCGAGTCGCTTCCTATGATATTTACCAAATTTATTAAGTTAAAAATTTTATATATTGAGAATTATGTAGATTGCGATTTTCTTAACGTTCTTAGGGCC
>OMXE01000010.1 GCA_900314935.1 uncultured Prevotella sp. | reverse complement strand
CCGCTTTCTTCTCCTTCGGGGTTCTTTGATAAAATCTTCTCATAAGTTTAACACATTTATTAAGTTCCCAAATGTGTCAACCTATATCAGTATAAGACAGTGGTTCGAATAAAGTAGAGATGAAGAAAATGGTTATATATTATAAGTATTATATATTAATATAAGCTTCCATTCCCCACATATGTGGAAGGACCTTAATGCAACATGCAACATGCAACATGCAACGTTTTTCAGGGTAAGACAGTGCTCCTTTACCTGAGAAAGTTGACTTCGTACTGAATTAGTTGACACAAAATGTGCATTTGTGACATGTGAATTTGTGACAATAAGCACCTCCAATAATCGGAGTAGAATAGTTATATTAATATATAATATATATTATATATTTATATAAAATATAATTACTTATTATTTGTAATCTCATCTTCCTTTCTCATCTTCCTTTCTCATCTTCCATCCTAATCTTCCTTCCTACATATCGAACCTCCTTAATGTCACAAATTCACATGTCACAAAGTACAACTATCTCAAAATGTAGTTTCCTGATCAGGTTGACAGTTTTTCGTTGCGTTCGAACTGTTCGTTCGTTTGTTTGTTCGCTCCAACCCCCACGCTTTGCAACCCCACGCTTTACAAACTATGGCACTTTGCGCTATAAACTATGGCAGGGAACGTCAAACGCTGGTAGCGTCTACGGCGTTCAGTGTTTTTTAACAGTTAAATCCTCGTTGTTAAAGGATTTTCACACGCTGTGACCCCTCAAATTTTGGGAGCTGCTATCCCGTAATCTCGTAACATCGTTATTACGTTATTTCGTTATTACGAGATTACGAAATCACATTATTACGAGATTACATGATTACGATAAATTGATGGGCTCTTTCCACAGATCCTTCATTACCCCCAACGATTTCAGTTCCGGGAAATCAGGGACGTGCAGACGGTAATAGGTGATGAGGACATCAACGATGCGGTTGCGGTCGTCGTGACTCATCTTGAACAGATGCATCGACTCGTAGTTCATGCGCATCAAGGTGTTGATACGACTGGAGTCTTCTTGGTCGAGGAAATCGGTATGTAATGGGGCATGAGCCGTGAACGAGGCTGCCCGCATATCGAAATAGTCACCCTGCTGGTAATCCTCGATGTAGGGGAAGAAACCGATGAACCTGCTCATACGCATCATAAAGACCAGGTGGAAGTTGGCAAACGACTCCTTGCAGCCATCCAGCCACAGGATGCTGTGCTGTAGATAGGCAAAGAGGGCTTCGTTCTGCTGTTCACCGCGCGTGCTGTAATAAAGGAATTCAGCCAGGAACAGGGCGATGCTGAGCTTATAGGGGTCGAAGGGGATGGAAGCGTAAGGCTCGGCAATCCTTGCGTCACGAAGATGCTGCAGTTGCGTCTTCGGACGGATATCCAGCTCCACCTCGAGGAGGTTCAAGGGCTGGAAATACTGCTTCTTCAGCTTCCCCTTGGGCGTCTTAGGGATATGGGTGACGATAGATACCCTGCCGTCACTCTCGGTAAACAGATCGATAATCATCTTCTGCTCACCATATTTCAAAACCCTGAGCACAATGGCTCTCGTTTTTGTTATCATATCTTCGAAAGATCTTTGCAAAAGTAGTAAAAATCAGGCGATAAGAGAAAAAATCTGTGAGAAAATTTGCAAGATACAAATAATTAGCGTACCTTTGCACCCGCTTTTAAAGCGAACGGTCCCTTCGTCTATCGGTTAGGACGAGAGATTTTCATTCTCTAAAGAGGAGTTCGACTCTCCTAGGGACTACCAATCCGTCATCGCGCAGCGATGCGCTAACGAGAGATTCCCATGAGGTGCTGTCGTGACAAGGTGGCGGAGGATTCGCAAGAATCCGCAAGGGCAGCAGAGATTGTGTAAGACCCAGCTTGTAAAATTAAAAATTAAAAATTAAAGATTAAAAGAGATGGCAAATCACAAATCATCAATTAAGAGAATTCGTCAGACTAAGACGAGAACGTTGCACAACCGCTATTATGCTAAAACCATGCGTAATGCTGTGCGTAAACTGCGTGCAATGACCGACAAGGAAGAGGCTGTAAAGTTGTACCCCAGCGTACAGAAGATGCTGGATAAGCTGGCTAAGACCAATGTTATCCACAAGAACAAGGCTGCAAACCTGAAGTCAAGTCTTTGCAAGCACATCAACAAATTAGGATAATACTATTTAGATCCAAGGAATGATATGGGGCCACATCTTCGGATGATGGTCCCTTTTTTTATGCCTTCGTACCCCCAAAGTTATCTCCTTCCTCCTTCGTCCTTCCTCCCTCCTCGTAATTTTATTGTTTTTTATCATCTAAATACTTTAGTATTTAGGATTTTTTTCGTACCTTTGCATACTATAAAAGCATTAGACTAAAAAATGGAAGAAATTCAGAACAACGGTAATTATTCTGCGAGTAACATTCAGGTCTTGGAAGGTCTGGAGGCAGTACGTAAGCGTCCTGCCATGTACATCGGTGACATCAGTGAGAAAGGTCTGCACCATCTGGTGAACGAAACAGTTGACAACTCCATCGATGAGGCGATGGCTGGCTTCTGTACACATATTGAGGTGACCATCAACGAAGATAACTCCATCACGGTACAAGATAACGGACGTGGTATCCCTGTGGATGAACACGAGAAGATGCATAAGTCGGCCCTGGAGGTGGTCATGACGGTGCTTCACGCTGGTGGTAAGTTCGACAAGGGCTCCTACAAGGTGTCAGGCGGTCTGCACGGTGTGGGTGTGAGCTGTGTGAATGCCCTTTCATCACACATGATGTCTCAGGTGTTCCGCGACGGAAAGATCTACCAGCAGGAATACGAGAAGGGTAAGCCGCTGTATCCTGTGAAGGTGGTAGGAGAGACGGAACTCAGAGGAACTCGTCAGCAGTTCTGGCCGGATGCCACGATTTTCACCACCACCGTGTATCAGTGGGATATCATTGCCCGTCGTATGCGCGAGCTGGCGTTCCTGAATGCCGGTATTACCATTACCTTGGTTGATTTGCGCCCCGATGAGGAAGGGAAGACCAAGAAGGAGGTGTTCCATGCGCAGGAAGGACTGAAGGAGTTTGTGCGCTATGTAGATCGCCACCGTACACATCTCTTTGATGATGTGATCTACCTGAAGACCGAGAAACAGGGTATTCCTATCGAGGTGGCTGTGATGTACAACACCGACTACAGCGAGAATATCCACTCATATGTGAACAATATCAATACCATCGAGGGTGGTACGCACCTTACTGGTTTCCGCATGGCTCTCACACGTACGCTGAAGAGTTATGCTGATGCTGATCCCGTGATCTCGAAGCAGATTGAGAAGGCAAAGATTGAGATTGCCGGTGAGGACTTCCGCGAGGGTCTTACAGCCGTGATCTCCATCAAGGTGGCAGAGCCGCAGTTTGAAGGCCAGACCAAGACGAAGCTGGGTAACAGCGAAGTGGCTGGTGCCGTTCAGCAGGCTGTAGGTGAGGCTTTGGCCAACTATCTGGAGGAGCATCCGAAAGAGGCAAAGCAGATCTGCGACAAGGTGATCCTGGCTGCCACAGCACGTATCGCAGCCCGTAAGGCTCGTGAAAGCGTTCAGCGTAAGAACCCGATGAGCGGTGGCGGTCTGCCGGGTAAGCTGGCCGACTGCTCGAACAAGGATCCGAAAGAGTGCGAGATCTTCCTCGTGGAGGGTGACTCTGCAGGTGGATCGGCCAAGCAGGGACGTGACCGCTATACGCAGGCTATCCTGCCGTTGCGTGGTAAGATCCTCAACGTGGAGAAGGTACAGTGGCACCGCGTGTTCGAGGCTGAATCGGTGATGAACATCATCCAGAGTATCGGCGTTCGCTTTGGTGTGGATGGTGAAGGCGACCGTGAGGCGAACATCGACAAGCTGCGCTACGACAAGATCATCATCATGACCGATGCCGACGTCGATGGTTCTCACATCGACACGCTGATCATGACACTCTTCTACCGCTTCATGCCGAAGGTGATTCAGGAGGGTCATCTGTATATCGCTACACCACCGCTTTACAAGTGTACGTATAAGAAGGTGAGCGAGTACTGCTATACCGAACAGCAGCGCCAGGCGTTCATCGACAAGTATGTGGCAGGCGATGAGAACAGTAACCAGTTGCATACTCAGCGCTACAAAGGTTTGGGTGAGATGAATCCGGAACAGTTGTGGGAAACGACCATGGACCCGAATACTCGACTGCTTAAGCAGGTGTCTATCGAGAATGCTGCTGAGGCGGATGAGATCTTCTCCATGCTCATGGGCGATGATGTGGAACCGCGACGTGAGTTCATCGAGAAGAACGCTACTTACGCGAACATCGATGCTTAAAGATAAAGACCGCAGTGCATGAAGCATCTGCGGTTTTTTTAGAAGCAAGAAGCAAGAAGCAAGAGGCAAGAAGCAAGAGGCAAGAAGCAAGAGGCAAGAAGCAAGAGGCAAGAAGCAAGATGAAGGCTGTTATATCACGATTCGTAGTTCAGGCAGGAATGCTTCTTTTTTGCTTCTTGCCTTTCTCTGCAAACGCACAGGAGCAGTGCGTGATGCAGCTGTGGTATGACCAGCCGGCACGTTTCTTCGAGGAGTCGTTACCTATTGGTAATGGAAAGATCGGGGCGCTGCTCTATGGTGGGGCAGACATTGATTCGCTCTATCTGAATGATATCACCCTTTGGACGGGGCAGCCGGTTGACCGCAACGAGGATGCAGGGGCTTCAAAGTGGATTCCTGAGATCAGGAAAGCACTCTTCGAGGAGGATTATGCCAAGGCCGACTCGCTGCAACACTTTGTGCAAGGACATAACTCGCAGTTCTACCAGCCGTTGGGTATGGTCTATATCAAGGATCTGAACCCGGGAACGGTGAGCAACTACCGCAGGACATTGAGTCTTGACAGTGCGCTTTCAACGGTTTCTTATTTGCGCAACGGGGTGCAATATACCCGGGAGTATCTGGCTTCCAACCCCGATAAGGTGATTGCCGTGCACCTTACGGCGAATCAAACCAAGGCGCTGAACTGCAGCGTTTCCCTTACCTCACAGGTGCCGCATCGGGTGAAGGCAAGTGGCAAACAGCTCACGATGTTAGGACACGCCATCGGTGATGAAAAGAGCAGTATTCATTTCTGCTCTATCCTGCGGGTTGATCATCAAGGGGGAACGGTGTCGTATTCTGATTCAACGCTTGTGTTGAACAACGTGGATGAGGCTACGATCTATTTGGTGAACGAGACGAGCTTCAACGGTTTCGACAAACATCCTGTGAAAGAGGGGGCCGACTATCTCAACAATGCTACTGATGAGGCGTGGCACTTGGTGAACTGCACGTGGAAGGAGATCAAGGAACGACATATCAATGACTACCGACGGTTCTTCTCACGTTTGGAACTGGCGCTGGATGGGGCGGTGTATGATGGTAAACGCACCACCGCGCAGCAGCTGAAGGACTATACCGACAGGGGGGAGAAGAACGCGTATCTGGAAACGCTCTATTTCCAATATGGGCGCTATCTGCTCATCAGCTGCTCTCGTACTCCTGGCGTTCCTGCGAACCTGCAGGGATTGTGGACACCACATAAATGGTCGCCTTGGCGGGGTAACTATACGGTTAATATCAACCTCGAGGAGAACTACTGGCCGGCCTTCAACACGAATCTTGCTGAGATGGCAGCCCCGCTGGATGATTTCATCAGGGCGCTCTCGGAGAACGGCCGATATACGGCCAAGAACTATTATGGGATTAGCCAAGGTTGGTGCAGCAGTCATAACTCGGATATCTGGGCCATGACCAATCCTGTGGGAGAGAAGAACGAGAGTCCGATGTGGGCAAACTGGAACATGGGTGGGGCATGGCTGGTGAACACGCTGTGGGACAGATACTTGTTTACGCAGGATGAGGATTACCTACGACAGGTGGCCTATCCGCTGATGAAAGGGGCGGCGGCGTTCTGTAAGGAGTGGCTGATGACCAATCCGAAGAATCCCACGGAGCTGATCACGGCTCCGAGTACCTCGCCAGAGAACGAGTATATCACGGATAAGGGTTACCATGGGGTGACCTGCTATGGGGGAACTGCCGATCTGGCCATAATCCGCGAACTGCTGCTGAACACGCACGCCGCCAGTTCGGTAAGCGGTGATATGACCACTGTCTATCAGCAAACAGTGGAGCGCCTCCACCCCTATACCATCGGTCATATGGGCGACCTGAATGAGTGGTATTACGACTGGGATGACAGGGATTTCAAACACCGTCATCAGAGTCATCTGATTGGGCTTTACCCTGGTCTTCATTATTTGAAACTTGATGAACTGAAGTCTTCTAATCTCAACGAGCTGGGGATGAATGACTATATGCAGGCTTGTCAGCGTACCCTGGAACTGAAAGGGGATGAGACAACGGGCTGGAGCACAGGATGGCGTATCAACCTGTGGGCACGACTGAAGAAGGGGGAGAAGGCGTACCAGATTTACCGAAAGCTACTTACTGCCGTGGCTCCTGAGCAGGATAAGACACCGAACTACAGTCATGGAGGAGGAACCTATCCGAATCTCTTCGACGCGCATCCGCCCTTCCAGATTGATGGGAACTTCGGCGGAACGGCCGGGGTGTGTGAGATGCTGTTGCAGAGCTCTTCCAACCGTATTGAACTGCTTCCTGCCGTACCGTCGGCATGGTCGACTGGTAAGGTGAAGGGCATCTGTGCCCGTGGCGGCTATGTGGTGGATATGACCTGGAAGGAGGGTCGTGTGGTACAGGCCACGATCTGGAATCAGACCGGTAAACAGCGTAAGGTAACACTGGTCTGCAACGGTCGTGAGCAACTTCTGAAGATTAAAGGAAAGAATAAAAAGGTGATTCGTTTAAAGTAGAAGAAGATGTATAGTAATATTACTGAGCTGACCATCGGCAGTCTGAAGGCGGCCTATAAAGGGTGCTACCTCAACGACGACCTGGTGCTGGTTGATGAACTGGCCAAGATACCGTTCCCGAATGCACCCAGACGAACACGGTGCATCATCCTGGGATTGTGCTTAAAGGGTAAGGCACAGTATTCCGTGGATACGATCGACCATACCGTGATGCCCAATGATGTGATTCTGATCAATGAAGGACTGGTGCTCGATAACTATATGCTGAGTCCTGATTTTAGTGGTATCGGCATACTGATGTCGTACGACTTCTTCCACGAGATTATACAGGGTATTCACGAACTGTCGGCCTTGTTCCTCTTCTCACGTACGCACCCTGTGTTCACCTTGAACAGTGTCGAGGTGAAGAATATTGATTTCTATTTCAGGGCGCTTAAATATAAGGTGAACGAGAAGGATCATCATTTCAGGACTGATGTGGTACGGTCGATCATGATGACGATGATCTATGATATCAGTAATGCCATCTACCGACTGCAGCAGATCAATGACAAGCGGCAGACCCGGGCTGAGGCTATCTTTGCCTCGTTCATCAAACTGGTGGAGGAGAACTTCCGACAGGAACGGAGGGTGAGCTGGTATGGGGAGCAGCTGTGCATCACACCGAAATATCTGTCGGAGACGGTGAAACAGGTGAGCAGACGGACACCCAATGAGTGGATAGATAACTTCGTGACACTTGAGGTGCGGGTGCTACTGAAGAACTCTTCCATGAGCATCAAGGAGATTGCCCAGCATCTGAATTTCCCTAACCAATCGTTCCTTGGGAAGTATTTCAAGGAACATGTGGGGATGTCACCGAGCGAATATCGTAAAAAGTGATTACTTATTACTTGTTACTTACCAACGTGCTTTCTGCGAAGTCACAAAGTTCTTGATACCATTCTTCGCCGAACCTTCGGATGAGCGGGTCTTTTAGGAAACGATAGACGGGAAGTTTCAGCTCCCGTCCTTTTTTTCGGGCTCCTTCGCAGATGGCCCAGCGGTTGTAGTTCAATCCCACCAGTCCGTTACTGAACTGTTTGACACGGATGGGATATAAGGCGCAGCTGATGGGCTTAACAAATTGAGAATGGAGAATGGAGAATTGAGAATTGGCTTTGTTCCTGGCTGCTTTTTCCAACATACAAAGCCAACAGGGGTTTGTGCTCCCCTCGCCCTTTGAAGAGGGGAAGGGGGTGAGGCTCGCAAATACACATTCTTTCCCTCCTACAATACTCGTCACCAAGTCTCCTTCCTGATCGGTATAGGCCACACCCTGTTTGTCGATTACGGCTTGTGCCGAAGCGGAAAGGTCGTTCCACACCTCATCCAACATTCCTTCAATCTCCATCACCTCATCCAAGGTTACAGGGGCACCTGCATCACCTTCCACGCAACAGGCACCATGACAATCGTCAAGGTCGCAGCAGAAATACTCGGTAATGATGTCACTCGACAACAATACGTCACCGATTTGTATTATAGGCGATATTTCGTTCACTTATTATTTACTCTACGAATTAGACGAATTAGACGAATCCTTTTGACTGAATCCCTTTGACCTTAGACCGAATCCCTTTGACCTTTCTCTACCACTTTATCGGTTCAATGCCGTTTTGTTCGAGATAGGCGTTGCAGCGTGAGAACTGATGCTGTCCGAACCATCCACCACGGTTGGCTGATAGAGGCGAGGGATGTACGGATTCGAGTACGAGGTTCTTCTGTTTGTCAATCATATAGGCTTTCCCTCGGGCATAACCGCCCCAGAGCAGATAGACAAGGTGCTCACGCTCTGATGCCAGCGCCTTGATGGCCGCATCGGTGAAGGTCTGCCAACCTAAACGTGCATGACTGTTGGCCTGATGTGCCCTAACGGTCAGGGTGGCGTTGAGCAGCAGTACACCTTGTTTAGCCCAACATGTCAGATTCCCACTCAGCGGAATGGGTGTTCCGAGGTCGTCTTGTATCTCCTTGAAGATGTTCTGCAACGAGGGAGGAAACATCACCCCATCGTTCACCGAGAAACTCAAGCCGTGGGCCTGTCCTGGTTCATGATACGGATCTTGTCCGATAATCACCACCTTCACCTTGTCGAACGGACAGAGATTGAAGGCATTGAAGATCAATCGGCCCGGTGGGTAACAGGTGGTGGTATTGTACTCCTGTCTTACCCACTGGGTCAACTGCGTGAAATACGGCTTCTCAAACTCCTCATGCAGATGCCGCTTCCACGATTCCTCTATCTGTACATCCATGTTACTTTATCAGGTTACCGAGAATGTCGCGGGAAAGCTCTCTCGTAATGGTACGGGTAGCTGCCGAAGTGGCATTCTTCACCACCTTCTCCTTGGCTGAGGTCTTACTCTTGGTCTGCTTGCCCGACACCTTATTACTTACGTAGGTTCCCAGAATGGTGGCCAGGGTAGAGGTAACAGCTGTCATCACGGCCTTCCACACCTTTCCCATCATACCGGCTTTCTTCTTCTCGGTCTTGGCACCCTTAACCTCTTTCTCAATCTCCTTAGCCTCTTCTTCCACAGCAAGGGCTTGTTCCTCGGCTTCCTTCATCAGGATCTCATAGGCGCTCTCACGATCTACTGGCGTGTCGTACTTACCGTAGATATAGCTCTGCTTGATGATGTCAATGCGCTGACCTTCGGTGATGGCACCGATCTGTGACAAGGGGAAGAGAATCTTAGCACGTTCCACGATGTTGGGCGCACCCTTCTCATCGAGGAAGCTTACTAACGCTTCACCTGTCTCGAGGTTCATGATGGCCTCATCGGTCTTGAACGCCGGGTTAGCACGGAAGGTGTCTGCAGCGGTCTTCACGGCTTTCTGGTCCTTCGGTGTATAGGCACGCAGGGCATGCTGCACACGGTTTCCTAACTGACCGAGGATTACCTCTGGAATATCGGTAGGACTCTGGGTGATGAAATAGATACCTACACCCTTTGAGCGGATCAGACGAATCACCTGCTCAATCTTGTCGAGCAAGGCCTTCGAGGTATCTTCGAACAGCATGTGGGCCTCGTCGAAGAAGAACACGAGTTTCGGCAATGGCAGATCGCCTACTTCAGGCAGGGTGGAATAGAGCTCGCTCAACAGCCACAACAGATAGGTGGAATAGAGCTTGGGCTGCATCATCAGCTTATCAGCAGCCAGCACATTCATCACACCCTTACCGCCTTCAACCTGCATCAGGTCGCGGATGTCGAACGAGGGCTCTCCGAAGAACTTGTCTGCACCTTGTGCTTCCAACTGCAGCAAGGCGCGCTGGATAGCTCCCACAGAAGCAGCAGAGATATTACCATATTTCGTGGTGTAGTCTTTGGCATTCTTCGAGACATAGTCGAGCATCTGACGCAGATCCTTCAGATCGAGAATCAGCAGTCCGCGCTCATCGGCTATGCGGAAAACGATGTTCAATACACCGTCCTGTGTCTCGTTCAACTGCAAAAGACGTGACAGAAGCTGCGGGCCCATCTGTGAGATGGTGGCACGCATAGGATGACCCTGCTCGCCGAACACATCGAAGAAACGTACAGGACAGCCTTGGAACACTGGGTCTTCAATACCGAATTCGGGCAGTCGTTTCTCGATGAATCCGCTCATCTTACCCGCTTGAGAGATGCCTGACAGGTCGCCTTTCATATCTGCCATGAAACAGGGCACACCTGCCTGACAGAACGATTCGGCCATTACCTGTAGGGTAACGGTCTTACCAGTACCTGTGGCTCCCGCAATCAAACCATGGCGGTTAGCCATCTTCCCTTGAATACTCAATGCTCCCGAAGAGCAGTGGGCGATGTAAAGCCCGTGTTCCTTGTCGTACATATCTATCGTTTTTGGTTCTGCGTACAAAGATACGATTTAGTGAGCGAAATACCAAACAAAAGCTTGTTTTTGTTTGGATTTCCGAACGTGAGACGAATAATCCCGAGTACGAATCGTACCCGGGATTATTACTAAAGAGCTATATTGTGCATGTTTAATCTGTAATCAGACACTCACCTGTCATATCGGCAGGCTGCTCCAGTCCGAGGATATGAAGGATGGAAGGAGCCACGTCAGCCAGACGACCGTCTTTCACGGTGGCCGAGTTGTTGTTGGTCACATAGATGAACGGAACAGGGTTCAGTGAGTGGGCGGTATTGGGAGTACCATCGGGGTTGATGGCATTGTCGGCATTACCATGGTCGGCAATGATGATAGCCTCATAGTCGTTGGCCTTAGCAGCCTCAATCACTTCCTTTACACAGTGGTCAACAGCCCATACAGCCTTTGCAATGGCGTTATAGACACCTGTATGACCCACCATGTCACCATTGGCGAAGTTCACCACGATGAAGTCGTATTCCTGTGTATTGATAGCACCCACCAGCTTATCCTTCACCTCATAGGCGCTCATCTCAGGCTTCAGGTCGTAGGTGGCCACCTTCGGAGAGGGAACGAGGATACGGTCCTCACCCTCAAACGGAGCCTCACGACCGCCATTGAAGAAGAAGGTTACGTGTGCATATTTCTCTGTCTCGGCAGTGTGCAGCTGTTTCTTACCCTGCTTGGAGAGGTATTCACCCAGCGTGTTCTCTACGTTCTCCTTGGGGAAGAGGATATGAACACCCTTGAAGTTGGCATCATAGGGAGTCATGCAGTAGTACTGCAGACCGGGAATGGTGTGCATTCCCTGCTCAGGCATATCCTCCTGCGTCAGTGCGATGGTCATCTCCTTGGCACGGTCGTTACGGAAGTTGATGAAGATTACTACATCGCCCTCTTCAATGCAACCGTTTACGCTGGCATTGTGGATAGGCTTGATGAACTCATCGGTAACGCCGTCATCATAGCTCTCCTGCATGGCCTGAACCATATCGGTGGCCTGCTTACCAGTACCATTTACAATCAGGTCGTAACCTTCTTTCACACGCTCCCAGCGCTTGTCGCGGTCCATAGCATAGAAACGACCCACGATAGAGGCAATGGCTGCATCATTGTCGGCACAAACCTTACTTACCTGCTCAATGAAACCCTTACCAGAGTGGGGGTCGGTATCACGGCCGTCCATGTAGCAGTGTACGAACAGCTGGTTCTTCAAGCCATATGCCTTACCAATCTCGATGAGCTTGAAAAGATGATCGAGGCTGGAGTGAACACCACCATCAGAGGTAAGACCCATCAGGTGCAGTTTCTTGTTGTTCTCCTTGGCGTAGGTATAGGCAGCCTTTACCTGCGGGTTCTCCACGATGGAGCCGTCTTTGCAGGCGCGGTTGATCTTTACCAGGTCCTGATATACGATGCGACCGGCACCGATATTGAGGTGACCTACTTCAGAGTTTCCCATCTGACCGTCGGGCAGACCCACGTCTTCACCACTGGCCATCAGCTGTGAGTGAGCACTCACTGCTGTCAGGTAATCCAAATACGTGGTTGGGGTGTTGTAGATTACGTCTCCCTTACCATGTTGTCCGATTCCCCATCCGTCGAGAATCATCAATAACGCTTTCTTTGCCATAATACCTTTTTTTGTCTTTAATCTTTTCGGGGTGCAAAGGTACGAAAATTCTGTCTCAAAATCATTTTTTTTTGTTATTCTTTTCATTTTTTGGGATAATAATACCCATATGTCAGGATTATTTCGTAATTTAGCGGTCGAATCTATCTTATTAGTTAACTATTTACTAAAAAAAATCGATATTGTTATGTTGAAAAGAACAATTGGAATCGCAGTGGCAAGTATGACCATGATGGCGGTTTATGCGCAAAAGAACGTTCCTCTGGTGTATGGAGAAGAGAACACAGGAAAGAATTTCAAGGCTCCGGCGATGCCTGGTTATAACGACCTTCGTGAGTGCCGCACGCTGACGAATCCTTTCGAGTGGTCGAACGGTAAGGGCAAGGTGAAGAAGTTCAAGCAGTGGGAACGCCGTCGCAACGAGATTGCTGCCGAGATCCAACACTATGGTATTGGTGTGAAGCCGACCGTTGACAGGAGTCAGGTAAAGGCATGGATGAATGGTGATACTGTATTCGTGGACGTTACCGTCAACGGTGAAACCTTGCATCTGTCTTCTACCATCAGATATCCGAAGGGCGGACAGGCTCCTTATCCGTTGATGATCGGTACCAGTAATATCTCTCTGCCACGACAGATGTTCGACAGCAGGAATATTGCTACCATGACCTTCCATGAGAAGCAGGTGAACGACTATGGACAGTTTGGTCGTCATCATGAGCGTGGAGAGCATAACTTCGACCGCTTGTATCCTAATCTTTCCGAGAATGGTGCCTACAGCGAGTGGGCTTGGGGCTTGAGCCGACTGCTCGATGGACTGGAGATTCTTGGTGAGGCAAAGACGAAGATCGATATGAAGCATATTGGTGTGACGGGTTGCTCCTACGCTGGTAAGATGGCTCTGATGTGCGGTGCCTTCGATGAGCGTGTGGCTTTGACCATTGCTCAGGAACCTGGTGGCGGTGGTGCTGCTGCTTGGCGAGTTTCCAAGACTCTGGGCGAAGTGGAGAGTCTGGAGCGTACCGACTACCATTGGTTCAAGGAGAGCATGCGTACGACCTTCTCAGGTGACAGTCTGTACCGTATGCCTTACGACCATCATGAGCTGTGTGCTTTGGTTTGTCCGCGTGCCTTGCTGATGTTAGGTAATCCCGACTACAAGTGGTTGGCTGATGAGGCTGGCTATGTGTCCATGAATGCAGCACGTAAGGTGTGGGAGTATTTCGGCATAGCCGACCGTATTGGCTATTCCATCGTGGATGGTCATGGTCATTGTCAGCTCCCACAGTCACAATACCCGGAAGTAGAGGCCTTCATCGACAAGTTCCTGCTGGGCAAGGATGCTGATACAAAGAATGTGCAGGTAGCTCCAATGTTCAAGGACAAGGTTGATCTGAGCAAGTGGATCAAGTTCTGACAAGAAGGTTTCCATTTATTCCCACGTTGGGAACATTTTATTCCCACGTTGGGAATAACTTGTATGACGGTAGGAAACCCAATTCTGTTGCAATATACTCCATTAAATAGACCGCCCTTTTCTCTCACGAGGAAAGGGCGGTAAAGGTATTATGTTCAAAAAATAATGAGGATAATTTATATGTATGTGTATAGATTTATCCTAATGAGGGTCAGGCAAAGCGGATGGTGCCCTGAATGGCCTCCTTGTCCTCCTCGGTGGGCTTGACATTGCCTGCTGCCTTGTTGCGGATCTCATCGAGCACCTGACGAGTACGTTTGTACGTAGGTGTCTGCTCCACATCAGAGATCACATCGTCGTTGTCAAGGTCTTCCTGACGGAAAATGAAGATATGGGGACGACGCTTATACTGTGTGGTGGAACCATCCTTTCCGTAGTAACGGTTACGGCGGTCGAGGCGTTCGGCAGCCTTCTCCTCCTCTGCAGCGATACGGTCGGCCTCTTCCTGGGTGCGCTTGCCGAAATGACTGCTCATGCCGTCCACATCCTCAATGCCGAAACCTGTGGCCAGAATAGTTACCTTCACCTTGTCGCCCAGTTCAGGATCGGTTGCCAGACCCCATTTGATCTCGAAGTCGTTACCGAACTTGGCCATGAAATCGTTCACATCGTTCATCTCTTCCATCATCAGACCCGTTTGCGTCTGCTTGTCACTGTTGAAGGAGATGCTCAGCAGGATCTTCTTGGAGTTGAAGACATCGTTGTCGTTGAGCAACGGTGAGTTCAGCGCATCGTCAATGGCTTTCTTCACACGTCCTTCACCTTCGCCGTAGCCTGTTGACATGATGGCAACACCACCATCCTTCAAAACGGTCTTCACATCGTTGAAGTCGAGGTTGATCAAGCCATGTACGGTGATGATCTCAGCAATCGACTTGGCAGCCACGCTCAAAGTGTCATCTGCCTTTCCGAAAGCGTCGAGCACGGTGAGCTCAGGATAGATCTCACGCAGACGCTCATTGTTGATAACCAGCAGGGCATCTACGTGCTTCGACATCTCCTCCACACCATCGAGGGCCTGGTCGATCTTCTTCGGACCTTCGAAACGGAAGGGGATGGTAACGATACCCACGGTGAGGATACCCAGTTCCTTACTGATGCGGGCAATGACAGGAGCGGCACCTGTTCCTGTACCACCACCCATACCGGCAGTGATGAAAGCCATCTTCGTACCGTCGGACAGCATGTTACGTACGTCGTCGATGCTTTCCTCGGCAGCCTTACGCGCTTTCTCGGGTTTGTTACCGGCACCCAGTCCTTCCTTTCCCAACTGGAGGTGAACAGGTACAGGACTGTCGTTCAATGCCTGGTTATCAGTGTTGCACAATACGAAGGTGACATCATGGATGCCCTCGCGGTACATATGGTTAACGGCATTACCGCCACCGCCACCAACACCGATCACTTTAATGATGCTATTCTCTTTCTCTGGCTCGCCAAAGTCTAATATGTTGAATCTGTTATCGTCCATCATAACGCTATTTATTTAATGGTGAATGAATGTTTGATTGAAAAACGGAGGAGGTTACTCTTCTTCGGGTTCTGCAATGAGGTTCTTGAAGAAGTTCTTCAGTTTGCCGACCGTCTTTTTGCGGTTTTCTTTCTTCTTCGCCTCTTCCTCAGCCTTGCGTGCAGCCTCTGCAGCCTCTTCTTCGGCTCTACGTGCAGCTTCCTCAGCCTCTTCCTGTCTGCGTTTCTCCTCTTCGGCTTTCTGCTTCTCAGCCTCGGTCTGGATGACGCCAGGACCTAACTCGTTAGGTTTACGAGGCTCGCGATCCTGATTAACAGGTGCGGCCTTGGTCTCTTTGAACAGATCGCCATTGGCATCAACCTCAGCACCTGCGCAGTTCATGTCACCCTTGGCCAGCAGACCGAGAATGGTGTTCATTGTGCCATTGTGGGCAGCGATCATCGGATCCTTGGCGCTGATGCTCTGTGTGACGAACTTGGCAATGCGGATCTTGTCAATATGGGTATGGTTGCGGAAGGCGGTCTCTATATTCTTCATGTTCGAACCGCCACCTGTCAGGATGATACCTCCCAGCAGACGGTCGGCGTATTCTGACGGCACCTGATACCATACATTCTCGATGATTTCCTCAATACGTCCCTCCACGATGGAGATGAACTCACGACTCTTCACGGAACGATCGGCATCAATGCTCAGTGACATATTGTTGTCGATCTCTCCATTGTCTGTCCAGGCACTGCCGTATTTCAGTTTCATCTCCTCGGCTGTGCTCTCTTCCATCTGCAGGGAAGCAATATCCTTGGTGATATTGTTACTGCCCAGAGGAATCACAGCAAGGTGACGGAGGATATTCTTGTAATAGACACTGACAGTGGTAGTATCAGCACCCAGGTCAACAAGGGCACATCCCGAACGTTTCTCAGCATCTGTCAGCACACTGTCGGCCAAAGCCAGCGGGGCGAGATACATCTCGGCAATGGGTACACCAGCCAGATCGAAGCATTTATTCAGGTTCCTGTAGAACATCTTGCGCCACAGGATGTTGAGGAAGTTACCTTCCAGTCGGGCACACTGGATACCTACGGGATCCAACTGGTACTGGTTGTCCACCTTATACTCCTGGGTGGCTGCATCCAGAATCTCCTGATCCTGATAGCTCATGTTACGGTTTGCATCCATCAACTCATTCACCATCTCTTGTGTGACGATGGTGTCGGCAGCAAGATTCTTGACGATGACGTTTTTGATGCTTCGTATTGACTGACCTCCGACACCTACATAGACCTGTGAGATGCTGGTCTTCAATGTCGCAGTCAGTCTTTTGACAATGCTCGAGATGCATTGTGCCGTCTTGTCAATGTTGTAAATCACTCCCTTGCGGATAAACGTGGAAGAGTCCTCTGTAACCACGGCGAGTACAGAAATGCTGCCGTCGAGGTTCTTCTTTCCCGCGATACCGGTCATCTTGGATGAACCGAGTTCAATTGCTACGATGAAATCCTTTGGTGCCATAAGCTATACTGTTTTTTTATTGTTGTCTTGTTTTATGGTGTCCTTTTTGATGGTTGCCGTAGAGTCTTTCTTCTCTTCTGTCTTTGGTGCCGGTGGGGTATAGACCGGCATGCTCTTGACGGTTTTCTTGCAGATAATCTGGTTGTCGAATTCCAGACTGATGTAATGGTATTTGTTCCAGCCTGCGGTATTCAGTCCGTATTGGTAGAACTTCTCCAAACGCTCGAGTTTCTTGTTGATGTAGTCGGTAATCAGCACCTTTCTGGTGGCATCATCCTTTGATTGCGGCAGGTAGCCGATGAAGATGATGTGTTCACCAACTCGTGGTACCAGTTCCACACCGAGGTCGGGCAGGATATTGATCTGCACAATCTGGTTCTTCCAGAATTCATTGGCCATGAGCACCTCTGTGAGCGGTGCGAGGTAACTCTTTGCGAAGCCCTGATTGATATAGCCGGTGGCGATGATCAGGTCGCTGGTATATTTCGAGTTGGGCATGATGCCTCCCTCGTCGTCGAGATAGTAGTTCTCGCCTTTAACGTTCATGATGCGTACAACGGGCAGTCGCTGGGTGATCTGAATACACACATGACCATTCTGTGTCTTGTAGCACTGGACGGTATTCACGAAGGAACTGGTCTTGAGCACATCCTCAATGTCACGCGGGTTGATGTTCTGCATGTGTTTCTCCAGCGGGTAGAGCTTGTTCTTTTCCAGTATTCGCTTGATCTCTTTCGCGCTGAGGAATCCGTTGGTGTTCTCGTCGGCAATATTGATGCTTACCTTGGTGCACAACTTGGCGGTCTCGTCCGGTTTGTTGAACGAGGTCATGGCGAGTACCAGATAGACCGCTAAGGCCAGATCCAGTATCACAATGAGGGCCTTTTTCCAGTTGAAGTGCATCATTTATATCATTTATACCGTTTACTCAGAATCTTTTCCATTTCAGGAACCAGGTTGTCCAGATCACCTGCACCCAGAACAATCAGTACTTCAAAGTCGTGTTCCTTGACGAAATCCAGTACGTCGTCTTTGGCAATCATCATCTTCTGTACCCCTTCCTTGAGATGATCGTAGATGAGCTTTGAGGTAACCCCGGGAATGGGCAGCTCACGGGCAGGGTAGATCTCGGTGAGTACCACCTCGTCGAGCAGACTCAAACTCTCGGCGAAGTCGAGATAGAAGTCGTGGGTACGTGAATAGAGATGCGGTTGGAAGATTACGGTGATCTTTCTGTCCTTATACAGTTCCCTGATGCTCCGTGCACTCTGGTAGATCTCTTTGGGGTGATGTGCGTAGTCGCTCAGGAAGACGATCTTGTCGTTCTTCAGCTTGAAGTCGAAGCGACGGTCAACACCACCATACGTTTTCATTCCATATTTGATCTCTTCCGCCTGACATCCGTTCAGCTGTGCCATAGCCATGGCGGCAATTCCGTTCTCGATGTTGATGGGAACAGGCTGTCCCAGTTCCACGTTCTTGATATTCTCGATGGGGGAGATGAAGTCGAAAGTAATCTCTCCATTTCCGATCCGGATGTTTTCAGCATGGAAATCGCCTTCCTCCAGAGCGTACTCATACACCTTCACTCCCTCCTGTACGTCGGCTTTCATCTCCAGTCCGCGGTGGATAATCAGTGCGCCGCCCGGCTGGATCAGTGTGGTGTAGTGGCGGAAACTCTCCAGATAAGCCTCCTTGGTACCGTAGATATCAAGATGATCAGGATCAGTACTGGTGATTACCGTCATCCATGGTCGCAGCCAATGGAAACTGCGGTCGAACTCATCGGCCTCAATGACCACGAATTCGCTCTCCTTACTGAAGATATAGTTTGTTCCGTAGTTTTTGGAGATGCCTCCCAGGAAGGCATTACAGTCGATATGACTCTGGTGTAAGATATGGGCACACATGGTGGATGTGGTGGTCTTGCCATGCGTACCAGCCACACAGAGTCCTTTGTTCGAGCGGGTAAGCATACCCAGCACCTGCGCCCGCTTCTCCACATCGAAGCCGTTCTCGCGGAAGAATACCAGTTCCTGATGCTCTTGAGGGATGGCAGGTGTATATACCACGAGGGTGTGCTTGGGATTCTTGCAAGTATGCGGAATCTCATCCACCTGTTCCTCGTAGTGAATCAGCGCCCCTTCCTTCTCCATCTGTCTGGTAAGGGGCGACGGTGTCTTGTCGTAGCCGGCCACCACCAGTCCCATCCTCAGGAAGTAACGGGCAATGGCACTCATTCCAATGCCACCGATACCTACGAAATATACTGCTTTTATATCTTTCTGTTCCATGTTTCTTTTTGTTTGTTCCAACCTTCTTTTATAAGGTTATTGGTTTCTTTGTGCCAGACGAATCACCTCATCGGCAATGATGTCGGCCGAGTTGGGCAGGGCGAGCTTGAGGATGTTCTCACGCAGAGACGATAGCTTCCCTTCGTCTTTCACTGTGGCGATGGCCAGTTCGATGACCTTCTCGGGTGCCTCACTGTCCTTGACATACAGGGCTGCATCCTTGTTTACCAGCGCCATGGCGTTCTTGGTCTGATGATCCTCTGCCACATTCGGCGAAGGAACAAGGATAACGGGTGTTCCCAGAAGACAGAACTCAGAGATACTTCCTGCCCCTGCACGACTGATGACCAAGTCGGCAGCCTTGTATGCAGCACCCATGTCGGTAATGAAATCCATCACCTTCAGCATCGGCATTTCATGATGACTCTTCAACTTCTCGAGGATGCTCTCGTGGTAATACTTACCGGTCTGCCAGATTACCTGCACACCACTGTTCTCTATCTCGTCCAGGTGTTGCAGCACGCTCTCGTTCACGGTGCGGGCTCCCAAGGAACCGCCCACGATAAGAATGGTTTTCTTCTCGGGATCCAGTCCGAATTGCTTAATGGCCTCCTCATGACTGATGGTTGTCTCCAGTAACGACTGTCGTACGGGGTTTCCTGTCATGATGATCTTCTCTGCAGGGAAGAAACGATCCATATTCTCATAGGCCACGCAGATCTTCTCTGCTTTCTTAGCCAACAGCTTGTTCGTGACACCTGCGTAGGAGTTCTGTTCCTGTATCAGACAGGGGATTCCCATGGCGGCGCACTTGTTCAGCGTAGGTCCGCTGGCGTAGCCTCCTACACCCACTGCAGCCATCGGACGGAAGTCCTTGATGATGCTGCGAGCCAAGCGCTGACTTTTCCATATCTTGTACAACACCTTCACGTTCTTCAGCAGGTTCTTCCTGTCGAAGCCGCAAATAGGCAGTCCTTTGATTTCATATCCGGCAGCTGGAACACGCTGCATCTCCATGCGGTCTTCTGCACCCACGAACAGGATCTTTGCTTCCGGGTTCTTGCTCTTGATGGCATTGGCAATGGATATAGCAGGGAAGATATGTCCTCCTGTGCCACCTCCACTGATGATAATCCTCAATTCCTTTTCCATGTCTTTGTTGTTTAGGTGATCCTTATATGATGACTCATGCCGCTTTGGCCATTGCTTTCCTTTCTGTTGTCTCGTCTTTCCGTTTGGCTGTGTAGCTAACGCTCAGGATGATTCCCACATAGACACAGTTCACGATGGTTGACGTTCCACCCTTGCTGATGAGCGGTAGCGGCTGTCCCGTAACAGGCGCCAGTCCTACGGCCACGGCCATGTTGAACATAGCCTGCGTTACTAGTAGCAGGGCGATACCCATGATCAACAGTGCAGGAAACGCATTTGCACAACGGTTGGCGATGGAAGCCGTGCGGAACAACAGGATGATATATAGCAGACAGACTACAGCTGCCCCCACGATACCCATCTCTTCGATGATGATGGCGTAGATGAAGTCGGAGAATGCCTGCGAGAGGAAGTCACGCTCCACAGAGTTACCCGGTCCTTTACCCACGATGTTCGAGGAGGCGATGGCAATCTTCGCATGACTCTTCTGAGCGTCCTTGTCAAGGTCAACCTCTTCGGGTGAGAGTTCCGTATGGTCCATGAAATCGACGATTCTCGCCTTCCAGGTGTCGGCACGGTGGAAGATCTTGGCCATGAAGCCAGGTGCTTCCTTCTTCTCCACCACCTGCTCGGTCATGTTCATCTTCTCACTGTCGGTTGGCTCTTTTGCTTCGTTACCCACCAGCATGATCATGGCAAATCCTGACGCTGCCAACAAGGCCAGCACACCCATGAGTCGGCCCAGCTGTACTTTCGGCACCCGTCCGATAAACATCATGATGATCACCGTCAGGAACAAGAGTGCTGCTGTGGAGAGGTTCTCCATGGCGATGAGGAAGATGATGGGCAGTGATACAAACAGAATATATTTGAACGCACGACGGTCGGCCCCGTCAATAGTCTGCATGGCACTTAGAATCTGTGCCTCTGCAAGGATGACAGCGCCTTTCGCTATCTCTGAGGGTTGGAACTGAATGCCGAACAAACCAATCCATCGCTGGGCACCGTTGGTTGATTGTCCTACAATCAGTACGGCAATGAGCATAACCAGCGAGATGACCAGTGCAAAGGGGGTGACGATCTTGAAGTACTTACACTTGATATTCATCGTCACAATCATGAATCCCACACCGAAGAACAGCAGGATGGTATGGTAGAGCACCGGATTCCAGTAGTTACCTGCCTTGTAGGTCAGTGAGCTGGAGGCACTATATACCTCAAGCACACTGACGATGCACAGCAGGAAGAACACCATCCAGATGATGCCATCGCCCTTGATTTTCAGTCGGCTCAGTTTATTGAACATATACTATTACTACTATTATAGGTTTCGTGCGAGTGTCTTGAACTGCTCACCACGATCCTCCATATTCTTGAAAAGGTCGAACGAAGCGCAGCACGGACTGAGCAGTACGGTCATGCCCGGCTCTGCCATCTCGTAACAGGCCTCTATACACTCCTTCATGGAGTGTGTGTCGCGTACAGGAATGCCCATTTCATCGAAGTTTTCATGCAACTTGGTGTTGTCGGCTCCAAGATAAACCAGTCCTGCACATTTTTTTCTCACCAGTTCCTTGATCGGAGTATAGTCATTACCCTTATCCTTACCACCGATGATCAGGATGGTGGGCGTCTTCATGCTCTCCAATGCATACCAGCAAGCATCTACGTTGGTAGCCTTGGAGTCGTTGACATAAAGCACGCCGCCCACGGTGCACACCTTCTCCAGTCTATGTTCCACACCTGGGAAGTCACTAAGACTCTTGCGGATTACCTCTTTCTTGATACCAGCCACATCAGAAGCGATACCGGCAGCCAGTGAGTTGTAGATATTATGCTTACCTGTCAGCGAGAGAGCTTCCTGTTCCATGTTGAACGGGGTAGGTACCTCAATGGTATATTGTCCTTCCTCGATATAACCGATACTGCCTTTCTCTTTCAGCTCAGAGAAGGGAAGCTGCAGTGCCTTGATGTCATATTTCTCCAACTCGCGTTTGATGATGGGGTCGTCGTTCCAATAGATGAACGCATCCTCCTCTGTCTGGTTCTGGATGATTCTCATCTTCGAGTCCACATAGTTCTGCATCTTGTTCTGGTAGCGGTCCAGATGGTCGGGCGTGATATTCAGCAACACAGCCACGTTGGCGCGGAAGTCGTACATATTATCCAGCTGGAACGAACTCAGTTCGATGATATAGTATTCGTGTGGATCCTCTGCCACCTGCAGCGCCAGACTGTTTCCGATGTTCCCAGCCAGTCCTGCATCATAGCCTGCCTCCTTGAAGATATGATAGATCAGCGAGGTAGTGGTAGTCTTACCGTTACTACCTGTGATACAGATCATCTTTGCATCGGTATATCTGCCAGCGAACTCAATCTCGCTGATGATGTGGATGCCCTTGGCGATGATCTTCTGGATCATAGGGGCTTCATCAGGAATACCCGGACTCTTGATCACCTCATCGGCATCCAGGATCTTCTCTTCTGTATGGTGTCCTTCTTCCCACTCAATCTGGTGGTCATCCAGTAATTTCTTGTATTTGTCCTTGATCGATCCCATGTCTGATACAAAGACACGGAACCCTTCTTTCTTGGCGAGAACGGCGGCACCTGCTCCGCTCTCTGCTGCTCCTAATACGACAATCTTGTTCATTCTTCTTTATCTGATTTTCAAGGTGATGATGGTGAGTGCTGCCAGGATGATGGACACAATCCAGAACCTGACAGTGATCTTCGACTCATGGAACTGGCGCTGCGGCCAATTCTTGAAGATATACCGGCTGGTGGGATCCAGTTGCGAGTCGAGCTTGCGGAAATTGTCGTGAATCGGTGTGGCTCTGAACACACGTACACGCTGTCCTTTACGCTTGTAGATCTTAAACACCTGAGTCTGTATGATGACGCTGAGGCTCTCCACGAAGAAGATGCCACAGAGGATTAGCAATAACAGTTCCTTGTGGATGATCACGGCGCCCACTCCAATGATACCGCCAATGGTGAGCGATCCTGTATCACCCATGAATACCTGAGCTGGGAAGGCGTTATACCAGAGGAATCCTATCATTGCCCCGATGAAGGCGCAGAGGAAGATCACCAGTTCCTGCGATCCAGGGATGAACATGATGTTGAAGTAGGCAGCATACTCGATATGACTGCTCACATACGCAAGTATGCCTAACGCCACACCGATGATGGCCGATGTTCCTGAGCACATTCCATCCATACCGTCGTTGAGGTTCGCTCCGTTGGAGACAGCTGTCACCACGATGATGGTCATGATCACGAAAAGGATCCATCCCGCAGCACGGGCGTTCTCCCCGCAGAAAGATGTGATCTTCGAGTAGTCGAGGTCGTGGTTCTTCACAAACGGAATGGTGGTCTTGAGCGATTTCACTGTTTCCGACTTATGTATCACCGTTTCCTGACCTTGTCTTACGGTGGTGAGGTTCTCATTGATCTTCGCGTCAGGACTCAGCCAGAGGGTAAGACCCACGATGAGTCCGATACTCACCTGACCAACAATCTTGTACTTCCCCTTCAGTCCGTCCTTGTTCTTACGGAAAATCTTGATATAGTCATCGAGGAATCCGAGGAATCCCAGCCAAACAGTGGTAATGATCATCAGGATGAGGTAGATATTTCTCATTCGTCCTAACAGGATCACGGGCACGAGAATACTCACGATGATGATGATGCCACCCATAGTTGGGACACCTTTCTTCTTCTCGCCAAACGGGTCGATGCTGGGATCGCGTGACGTCTCAGCGATGTTTCTGCGTTTCATGTACTTGATGAAATGCTCTCCGAACCAGGCAGAGATGATCAGCGCCAGGATCAGGGTGAGCAAGGCGCGGAAAGAGATATACGACCAGAGGTGTGACCCAGGTATATCGAATTTCTCCAAGAACCTAAACAGATAGTATAGCATATTGTTTCGTTTTACGAATTAAAAATCTCCCTCAGCACCTCTTTGTCATCGAAGTGGTGTTTCACTCCCTTGATTTCCTGATAGTCCTCATGTCCCTTGCCAGCCACGAGGATCACATCGCCTTTCTTGGCCATCATACATGCCGTGCGGATGGCTTCACGACGGTCAACGATGCTGATCACTTTCTTCATCTGCTGCTTGTCAAGACCAGCCAGCATATCGTTGATGATGTCCTGTGGCTCCTCGAAACGAGGATTATCGGAAGTGATGATCACCTTGTCGCTCTGCTTGACGGCCTCTTGTGCCATTAACGGGCGCTTTCCCTTATCACGGTTTCCGCCTGCCCCACATACTGTAATCACCTGTCCTTTACCGTTCAACACCTCGTGAATGGCTTTGAGCACATTCTCCAAGGCATCAGGCGTATGGGCATAGTCAACGATAGCGGTGAATCCCTCAGGTGAATGGATGGGATCAAGACGACCGTTCACACTCTTCAGCGTGCTCATCACCACCAGGACCTTCTCTGGATCCTGTCCTAACATGATGGCTGCACCATAGACCGCCAGCAGATTACTTACGTTGAACTTCCCGATAAATTGCACACCTACCTCACGACCGTCTATCTCAAGGTACATCCCCTCGAAGTGACATTCCAAGATACGTGCTTTGAAGTCGGCTGCAGCACGAGTAGAATAGGTCTTCACCGTTGCCTTGCAGTTCTGCACCATCACCATACCGTTCTTATCATCGACATTGATGATGGCAAAGGCACTCTTCGGCAGATTGTCGAAGAACATCTTCTTCGCATTACGGTAGTTCTCCACGGTCTTATGGTAATCCATATGATCGCGTGTCAGGTTTGTGAAGATACCTCCTGCGAACTTCAGTCCGCCGATACGTTTCTGGTGGATGGCATGACTGGAGCATTCCATGAACGCATATTCGCATCCTGCCTCCACCATCTTGGCCAGCAGGGCATTCAGCTCGATAGGGTCGGGGGTGGTATGACTGGCTGGTATCTCCTCTCCTTCGATATAATTGCACACCGTAGAGAGCAGTCCGCAGCGATAACCCAGCTGACGGAACATATTATATAATAAGGTGGCGATGGTTGTCTTACCGTTCGTTCCTGTCACTCCCACCAGCTTCAGCTGAGCTGAAGGGTTGCCGTAGAATAACGTAGCTACCTTACCCACTGCATCTTCCGTGGATTCCACCTGGATATAAGTCACATTTGCTTTTGTCTCTTCGGGGATTTCCTCACAGAGGATAGCGTTGGCACCTTGTTCCAGTGCTTTGCCGATGAAGGTATGACCGTCAACTTGTGTGCCTCGCATGGCCACGAACAGATGACCATCGCGGATCTTTCTGCTGTCGATGTTCACACCCGTTATGTCGATGTCTGTATCACCTTTGATGCAGACCGGCTTGATATTCTTCAGTAACTGGTTCAGTATCATATCAGTTGAGTTTTAATGAACACACTTCTCCTTTTTTGATCTGATGACCGGCGGGCAGACTCTGACTCACTACCTTGCCGCGTCCTTCTATACGCACCTTCACCTCCTTGCTCTCCAGCAGATAGACAGCATCACGGGCACCCATGCCTGTCACATCAGGCATCTGTCCTGCTTGTACGTTGTCCACCTTCGTCAGCATCACCTGGTTATTCTGGTGCGATGTGGTGCCCCAGATGGGGTTGCCGTTCGCATAGCTTCCGCTCCAGTTCTCATTGGTCTTCACCCCCAGATGAGAGAGCACATAGTCGGCTGCGAGGATATTACCGTTCTTCACCTCCGGTAAGAGCACCGACAGAGAGTCGCGTGCATCAGCTACGCTCAGCTTCAGGTCTTGCGCCATGATTCCCTCGGAAATATGGTGGAACACCACGCCGCTCATACCACCACCCGATGCGGGAAGACCCGATTTCTGGATACATACGATACAGCTGTATCGGGGGGCATCGGAAGGGAAGTAACCGGCAAACGACAGCAGGTAGTTCATCTGGCCTGACTTATATCCGCCGGCACCTTTCGAGATCTGTGCGGTACCCGTCTTACCTGCCACCTTGAATGAGGGAGAACCGGCCTTCTTACCCAGTCCTTGGCTCACCACATGGTAGAGGATGGTCTGAATCTCCTTGAGCGTCTTCTCTTTGCAGATGTGCTCTCTGATCACCTCCGGTGGGAAATCCATCAGCACCTCTCCGTTCTTCACCACTTGCTTCACGAAGCGGGGACGCATCATCTTACCGTTATTGGCGATGGCGTTGTAGAAGGTAAGGGTAGAGATAGGAGGTACCTGTGTCTCGTAACCGATGCTCATCCATGCCAAGGCCGTCTTACTCCAGTTGGCCCAGTGCTTACCTGTCTTGTCCATCTTCGGCATACGGATGCGAGCTGGTGATGATCCCACCAGTGGGATGCGCAGATCCTCAGCCAGTCCTAAGCGGTGGATGCCCTGCACGAATTTCTCAGGGTTCTTACCATAGTGCTCGTCGATGATCCTGCTTACGCCGATGTTCGAAGAGTACTCAAGTGTCTGCGGCAACGACAGTCGACCATATCCACCGCGGTGCCAGTTGTGGTCGCGCATCTTTGCCCCGTGCATATCCATAATACCACCGAAGGTATCCACATGATAGTTCGTGTCAACCACACCATCATCCAATGCCACCATGATCGAGGCAGTCTTGAACACAGAGCCCGGCTCCAGAAGGTCGGAAACCGCATCGTTCTTCACCTCGCGGTACTCTCCGTCATCGCACTTCGTCATGTTCACAATGGCCTTTACATCACCGGTCTGTACCTCCATCACGATGGCCACGCCAACATTACCGTTGATCAGCTTCAGCTCATCGATCAGGGCGCGTTCAGCCAGATCCTGCATGCCCACATCGATGGTTGTCACGATATCTGCTCCGTCGATAGGTGGACGTTCCGTGATGCTCAGGTATTTGTTCATCACTTTTTTGCGTTGCACGATACCCGACTTTCCACGCAGAATCGAGTCGAACGACAGTTCCAGTCCGCACCTGGCCGTATCCTTAGCGCCGAACATGTCACCCACGGTACGCTGTGCCAATGAACCGAAGGGGCGTTGGCGGGCATTGAAAGTCTCCGTATGGAAGCCGCCCTTGAACGGTTTCAGGTTGAATACAGGCAGCTTCTTTACTTCTGTGTAGACGTCATAGCTCACGCGCTTTTTCCAGATTGGCCAGTTCTGACTCATGATTTTGTGGCCTTCCTCGAGGTCGCGCTTGAACTCTGCTGCTGATTTCTCAGGGAAGATATCGTGCAGACCTTCGCAGATACTATCCACCTTCTCGTTCCACAGTGAGTCCTTCTCTTCACCACCTGCCTTGAAGTCCATATACAACTTAAACTCCGGCAGACTGCTCGCCATGAGTCGTCCGTCACAGCTGAGGATGTTACCGCGTACCGGCTTTACATCCACACTGTCTCTCTTCAAACGGTCGGCCACCTTCATCCAGTAGTCACGCTTCACCGTAGCGGTATAGAGTGCCTTACCTACGATCATGATGCCCAGCAAGACCATCAGGTAACCGATGATCTTGTAGCGTGGTATGATTTTCTTTCTGTCGAAGAGACTGCCCATGATTCTAAGGTGTATATATAATATAAGGTGGCTGATTAGGAATCTTCAGCACACTGTCCTTGTTGTTCTGTAACATCTCGAGCACATTACTCTCGCGGCATTTCTCCGTCAGCTCGCTTGAACTGGAGAGCGCCTTGTACTTGGCATCCGTCAGTTCGTTGTTCAGTCGGTCTATTTCCAGCATATCCTTCTGACAACTGTATCTGTTGGATATATAGACGATGGTGAAACCTACGATCAGCAGGATTACCCCAATTTGTCGTCTCAGGAAGTCGGTGGTCAACCAGTCGCCACCAAGGATCTTCCTCAGTGTGAAGGTAGCCGACATCGGCTGCTCGTCCTCGCGTGCCTGTTCCTTGAAGGCTTCTTGCAGCGAGAGCGGTTCCTCCTTCTCTTTGGTCGCATTGCCGTTGTTTTTTACAGCATCGGGCTGCTCCACGAGCTTCCCTGCTCCCGCAGGGACTTGCTCGTGGGCATCCTCCTTCTTTGCTTTCTCATTCAGATTTAAAAGACTTTTGTCTTCATTCATGTTGTATGTAATACTTTTTCGGCAATTCTTAGCTTTGCGCTTCTACTGCGCGGGTTTTCTTGCTGTTCCTCATTATTGGGCACGATCACTTTTCCGTTCACGGCCTTGAAGGGAGTGTCTATCCTCCCATAGAAATCTTGTTGTATTTTCCCCTCTGTGTTGCCCGCCTTCATGACATTCTTCACGATGCGGTCTTCCAGACTGTGGTAGGTGATGACCGACAAGCGTCCGCCTGGTTTGATCAGGTCGGTGGCAGCCAGCAACATCTCCTTCAGTGCATCCATTTCATGGTTCACCTCGATGCGCAGTGCCTGGAACATTCTGGCGGCATCTTTCTTCTCGTGTTCCCGCTGGAACAGGTGCTCGGTGACATGCAGCAGGTCGTGTGTGGTTACTATAGGCTTCGCCGTTCTGGCCTTCACGATGGCTGCTGCTATTCTCCTGGCGCTCTTCAGTTCCCCGTAGAGGTAGAAGATGTCAGCCAGTTTCTGCTCATCGGCCTTGTTCACGATCTCCGCTGCCGTGGTTCCCCCTTTTGTGTTCATTCTCATATCCAGTGCGGCATCGAAGCGGAACGAGAATCCGCGTGTCTCATCATCGAGATGATGGCTCGATACCCCAAGGTCGGCCAGCAGACCGTCTATCTGCTCCACGCCGTAATAGCGCATCCAGTTGCGCAGGTAGCGGAAATTACTTCTTACGAAGGTGAACCGCTCATCACCTGGTATGTTCCTTTCTGCATCTGCATCCTGGTCGAAACTGTACAGATGACCGTTCTTGTCCAGTCGCTGCAGTATCTCTTTGGTGTGCCCGCCACCCCCGAACGTCACATCCACATAGATGCCGTCGGGACGGATTGCTAATCCGTCAACGCTCTCTTTCAAGAGCACCGGTACGTGATACACTATCTCATGTGTCATTTATTCATTATCATCATTTGTGACGGAGCCTGCCATCACTCTCTCCAGCGCTTTTCCAAAGTCATCTGGATCCATAAACGGCTTCTCGGTCTTGGCGCTGCTCCATATCTCGATGGTGTCGCCCATGCCGATGAACTTGATACCTTGCTCAATATCAGCCATCTTCAGGTAACGTTTGGGTATCAGGAACCTTCCGTTTCCATCCAGCGTTACCAGCTCCACATCACTCACGAACTGACGGTAGATTTCCTGCTCTTCGCGGTTCCAGCGGTTCAGACTCTTCCGCATGGTGTCCATCTGCTCGTTCCATACCGATTCCGGATAGAGCACCAGACAAGGCTGGAACACGTCCTTTCGCATCACCAACGATTCCTCGCTCGCTGCCTGTAGCACCTTGCGGAATATCGCCGGAAGGAAAACACGTCCTTTCGCATCTGTTTTTGCTTCTATATTACCTAAAAATCGCATGCGTACTTATTAATATGTGAATTCGGCTTCAAAGATACAACTTTTCCTCCACTTTCCACCACTTTTCTCCACAAAAATATCAAAAAACTGCAATTTTTCTTGATTTTTTACACAAAAGTGCTGTTTTGTGCATAACTCAATAACACCATAACTGCTCAACTCCTTTACTTCAAAAACAACATTTTACTATATAAATCATAGTTTTTTGAACATTTTTCAATAAAAAGCCACCATTATCCAAATAAATTTGTATTTTTGCATACTGTTTCTAACATCATGGATCAAATAACTGAAAAGACAGTCGACGTAGAGAGCATTCTGAAGGCAAAGATGGGCAGCAAGGCCAAATGGGTTCCATCCCCTGTGGTCAGCTGGCTCAAACATATCTTGCACCAGGATGAGGTGAACCGGTATTTGTGGGAGAGTCGTCATCTCACAGGTACGGAGTGGCTCGAAGAGTGCGTGCGCTACCTCGATATGACGCTTGAGTTGGAGGGTGAAGAGAACCTTCCCGACAAGGATGACGGAAAGTTATACACCTTTGTCAGCAATCATCCCCTCGGCGGTGCCGACGGTGTGGCTTTAGGTAGCATCATCGGTAGGCATTACGACAGTCGGTTCCGTTATCTTGTAAATGATATCCTGATGAACCTTCCTGGTCTTGCACCCCTCTGCATTCCCATCAATAAAACAGGTAAGCAGAGCCGTAACTTCCCTGCCATGGTCGAGGCCGGTTTCCAGAGCGACAATCACATGCTGATGTATCCCGCCGGTCTTTGTTCACGCCGAATCAACGGTGAAATACATGATCTGCCTTGGAAGAAGACCTTCATCACCAAGAGCGTGGAATATCAGCGTGATGTGGTACCCATCCATTTCGGCGGACAGAACTCGAATTTCTTCTACCGCCTCAGTGGTTTCTGCGACAAGCACATCAAGAAAGTGAACATCGCCATGCTTTTCCTCGTGGATGAGATGTACAAGAACGTGCACAAGACTTTCCGCGTGAGCATCGGTAAGCCGATACCTTGGCAGACCTTCGACAAATCGAAAACACCAGCACAATGGGCACAGTATGTGCAGGACATTGTCTATCAACTATAGAATTTCAAACAAACATGGAACAAGAGATTATCAGTCCTGTCAGCAAAGAGCTGCTGAAGAGTGAACTCACCCGTGAGCGACAGCTCCGAATGACCAACAAGAGCAATAACGAGATCTACGTGGTGACCGCCCATCAGGCACCTAACGTCATGCGCGAGATCGGTCGTTTGCGCGAGATCGCCTTCCGCGAGGCAGGCGGCGGCACAGGCAAGGAGGTGGACATCGATGAGTTCGACACCTGCGAGAACTGCTACAAGCAGCTCATCGTATGGAATCCCGACGAGGAAGAGATTATCGGCGGCTATCGTTACCTGATGGGAACCGATTGGGAACTGGATGATCAAGGACAGCCTATCCTCGCCACCAGTCATATGTTCCATTTTTCTGAAAAATTCTTACGCGACTATATGCCTTACACTGTTGAGTTAGGACGTTCGTTCGTGTCGCTCGAATACCAGAACGTACAGAAGAACACCAAGAGTATCTTCGCCTTGGATAATCTCTGGGACGGACTGGGAGCCCTCACAGTACTCTTCCCCAATCTGAAATATTTCTTTGGTAAGATGACCATGTACCCCTCGTATGTGCGCAAGGGTCGTGATATGATTCTCTACTTCCTGAAAAAGCATTTCGATGACAAAGAGAACTTGATTACCCCGATGAAACCGCTCGTTTTGGAATCTGATCCCGATGAGCTTGAGCAGTTGTTCAGCGGGAAGAACTTCAAGGAGGACTATCGTATTCTGAACTCTGAGGTTCGTAAAATGGGTTATAATATCCCGCCGTTGGTAAACGCTTACATGGGATTATCTCCTACCATGAAACTCTTCGGAACCGCCATCAACTACGGCTTTGGTGATGTGGAAGAAACGGGTATTCTTATTGCAGTCGATGAAATTCTTGAACAAAAGCGCGTGCGCCATATCGACAGCTTTATCAAGGAGCACCCCGAAGCACTGAAGATAACCAGTGGTGCAAATAATCTTATTTATAAGGAAAAAGCGTAATCGAAAAACTTTCCCAACTTGGGAATGAATTGTTCCCACGTTGGGAATATAGTGTTCCCAAGCTGGGAATAAAATGTTCCCGCGTTGGGAATCTACACAATCGGCAAACTGATACCGTTGATTTTCTGATAGACATCGAGGGCGTAGATGTCGGTCATACCGCTGATGTAGTCGATAACGGCCATGAGACGGGCCTCAAGGTTAGGATCGTTAATGTCGTACTGACTGCTGACACGGTCGATGAGCTGACGGGAGTAGAAACGGTCGGGATAGAGGATAGCCTCGGTCATGGCCTCCATGAGCGTTGCCATGATCTTGTAACCGCTCAGTTCCACATCCAGCACGGGCTTGCTACGGTAGATCTTCTCTACAGAGATTTGCATACACTGTTGGTAGGCCGTACGCTGAGCATCGTCGATATGGTCGATAAGAGAGCCTTTCAAGGTACCGCTCATGATGGCTTCCTCGTTTTGCATGAAAGCCTCTACACAAGCATTCTCCAACTTACCGATGGCGCAAGCCCGCATATACACCACCTTTTCATTATCATCATCGATACCCTCATCGTTGATGCGTTGACGGATTTTCTGCTGACCCTCAGCATCGAAGAAGCTCAGGAGCATCTGCTCTGTTTGCTCAAAGGAAAGAATCTTGAGCTTATGCGCATCCTCAATGTCCATAATCTCATAGCAGATATCATCGGCTGCTTCCACTAAATAGACCAGCGGATGACGGGCATAATGCAAGGGCTCGCCCTCGGCAGATAGTCTGATAATGCCCATTTCATCGGCGATTCGCTGATAGATCGACTGTTCTGAGTTGAAGAATCCGAACTTCCCTTTCTTCCCTGCAGCTGACGAGGCGTATGGATATTTGACGATAGAGGCCAGGGTGGAATAAGTCATGACAAACCCACCATCGCGCCTACCCTTGAAACGGTGGGTAAGCAGACGGAAAGCATTGGCATTTCCCTCGAAGTGGGTGATATCATCCCAGAAGATTTTACTGACCTGCGACTGAAGTTCCGCACCCTTTCCTTCAGTAAAGAATGTCTGGATGGCCTTCTCACCACTATGACCGAAGGGCGGATTACCCAAGTCGTGTGCCAGACAGGCTGTGCTGACAATTGTACCGATCTGTGGGAACAGCGTGCTGGTAAGTTCCGGCTGACGTTTCAGAACACGATGTGCCACATCATTTCCTAACGACATTCCCACGCTGGCCACCTCCAGCGAATGTGTAAGGCGGTTATGTACGAAGATGCTTCCCGGCAAAGGGAATACCTGCGTCTTGTTCTGCAGTCGGCGGAACGGTGCAGAAAAGATCAATCGGTCGTAATCGCGCTTAAACTCCGTACGGTCGTCATGGCGTTCACTATGACGGTTCTCCTGTCCGAGTCGTTTGTTACTGATGAGTTGTTTCCAGTCCATACTGAATGAGTAGGTTTCGATTGCAAAGTTACAACGTTTTTGCGTCGTGACCAAATAATGGGTATGCGTATTTTCGTTAATGTTCGTAAATCGTTTGTTTGTTGCTTGATTTTTTCGTACTTTTGCAAGTTGTTTAATAGGTATAAGAATGATAACCGTAAAAGTAGTGAACAAAGGGCACCAGCAGCTGCCCGCATACGCCACTCCGCAGAGTGCAGGAATGGATCTTCGTGCCAATCTGGATGAACCCGTGGTTTTGAAGCCTCTGGAGCGCAAGCTCATCAAGACAGGATTGTATATTGCCCTGCCCGAAGGCTATGAGGCACAGGTGCGTCCGCGTAGCGGACTGGCCCTGAAACATGGTATCACCGTGATCAATACGCCTGGTACTATAGATGCCGACTACCGTGGCGAGGTAGGTGTTTGTCTGATCAACCTCTCACAGGAAGATTTTGTTGTCAACGATGGCGAGCGCATTGCCCAGATGGTGATTGCCAAGCATGAGCAAGGTGACTTCGTGGTTGTGGAAGAGCTTGACGAGACAGAACGAGGTGCTGGCGGATACGGTCATACGGGAGTGAAGTAGAATTGATAATTGACAGTTGACAATTGAAGATTAAAGGGAAGATAATGTGGGGGGTGGTGATGACCGCGGTTGCCGTGGTCATGACTTCTTGTGTGTCCACAAAAGGTGGTCGCACATCTCACTCCACACTCCGCACTCCACATTCCACACTCCACACTCCTCGAACCCCTCTCTCGTTCAACGATTCCCAGCGACTGAAATACTTCTTCTTCGAGGCTCAGAACCTGCAGGATCAGGGAAAGTTCGCGGCAGCCTTCGATCTGCTGAAGCACTGCGAGACCATCGATCCGCAGGCGGCAGAGGTGTACTATGCACAGGCAGCCTACTATGCCGAACTGAATAACGACTCGATGGCGCTGGCGTGCATGAAAAAGGCGGCCGACCTGAACCCGGGTAATGACACATACCTGGAACGTCTGGCCATTACGCATGTGAACTCCCGACAGTTCGACGAGGCTGTGAAAGCCTATGAACGACTGTATGCCAACAACAAGGACCGCATCGATGTGCTGGATATCCTGTTGCAGCTGTATAACCAGCAAAAAGACTACAAGAAGATGCTCTCTACCCTCGAGTTGGTGGAGGCATTGGAAGGGAGTAATGAACGACTGGCGCTCTCGAAGATGCGGATCTATTCCGTACTCGGTCAGCCCGACAAGGAATACGAAACGTTGAAAGACCTCTCCGACAGTCATCCGAACGACATGAACTACCATGTGATGATGGGTAACTGGTTGTTGCAGAACGGAAAGGAAGAAGAGGCGCTGGAACAATACAGGCTGGTGCTGGAGGAAGAACCTGATCATATAGGAGCAAAGATGTCGATGCTCGACTACTACCGTAGTACCGGTGCCGACTCCTTGGCACAGGAGATTCAAGAGGAGATGCTGATCAGTCAGAACACCCCTATCGACGACAAGGTGACGCTGATGCGACAGGTGGTGGCCGACAACGAGCAGGCTGGTGGCGATAGTACCCAGGTGCTCGCCCTCTTCAACCGTATCCTTGCTGAACCGCAGAAGAATGCGGATATGTATGAGCTCTATGTGGCTTACATGAAGCTGAAGGAGATGCCTGAGGA
This sequence comes from uncultured Prevotella sp., assembly GCA_900314935.1. Taxonomy (GTDB): domain Bacteria; phylum Bacteroidota; class Bacteroidia; order Bacteroidales; family Bacteroidaceae; genus Prevotella. The sequence continues at coordinate 156,605 of OMXE01000010.1, read as the reverse complement.
AAGTATCAATGCAGTACTTACCAAGGCACTCGAGGTGGCACCCGACAATGTGGGTGTCCGACTCCAGTTGGTGCAGTCGAAATGGATGGGTCAGGACTATAACGCGGTGATCGACCTGTGTGAGCCGGCCACGGAATACAACCCCGACGAGATGGCGTTCTACTATTTCCTCGGTCTGGCACACTTCCAGAAGGATGAGCGTGACAAGGCTCTCGACGCCTTCCGCAGAGGGGTGTCGCAGATTAATGAGGAAAGCAATCCCGATTTCGTTTCTGACTTCTACGCCATCATGGGACAGATCCTGCATGATAAGGGTCTTGACGATGAGGCTTTCGCGGCCTACGACAGCAGTCTGCAGTGGAAGGACGATAACATCGAGGTACTGAACAACTATGCCTACTACCTGAGTGAGCGGGGCGAACGACTCCAGAAGGCGGAGCAGATGAGCTACCGCACCATCAAGGCAGAGCCCACCAACAGTACTTTCCTGGATACCTACGCCTGGATTCTCTTCATGCAGGAACGCTACGAAGAGGCGAAGATATATATCGACCAGGCCTTGCAGAACGATTCCACAGTGAGCGGGGTGATCATCGAGCATGCTGGCGATATCTATGCGATGAACAAAGATATGCAGCAAGCCGTGGATTACTGGAAGCAGGCGCAGAAAGCAGGAAACGACAGTAAGGTGCTGATTAGGAAAATCAGACAGAGGAAGTATCTGAAGAAGTAAGAAGCAAGAAGCAGGAAGCAAGAGATTAGTAATAGAGAAATAGATATGAAAAAGAATAGATTGATCAAGGTCGTGCTGCTGATAGCAACCATAGTTGTATCTTCATGTGGCACGAAGAAACACTTGGTAAAGGAACCTACCGTGGTGCAGCCGACCACCGCACCGTCGGGACAGGTGAAGCCTACCGACACCAAGTCGATGGAGGAGGTGCGGAAGCAGCAGTTTGCACAAAGGGTGCTCGACAATGCCGTGTATGTGGATAACATCACCTCGAAGATCGACTTCACCATCAACTCAGGTAGTAAGAAAATCGAAGTGAGCGGAAAGATCCAGATGCGCCGCGATGATGTGATTCGCATCCAGCTCTCTGTGCCCATTCTCGGTATGGAGGCAGGACGGCTGGAGTTCACAAAGGACTATGTGATGATCGTTGACCGTATTCATACGGAGTATGTGAAGGGTGATTATAACAAGGTGGATTTCCTGAAGAACAACGGACTGGATTTCTATTCGTTGCAGGCCTTGTTCTGGAATCAGTTGTTCCTGCCGGGCGAGAAGACCATCACCAAGGACAAGCTGAAAGCGTTCGACATTACCTTGAACAACGACCCGAAGAATTCCACTCTGTCGCTCAAACGCGACCGTCTCTCGTATGTATGGCAGGCAGATAACAACTCCGCCCTGATCAAGCAGGTGGACGCCCAGTATAGCAGTCAGCAGAGCGGTAACACCAAACTGCAGTGCACCTACGGCGATTTCCGACCGCTGGGCGTGAAGCAGTTCCCTACTGATATCACCCTCGACATGAATACATCGGCCACGAAGAAGGCTAAGCAGATCAAGATGAATATCCGCATGAAGAGTCTGAACACCGATAGTAAATGGGATGCCCGTACCACCTTGTCGAAGAAATACAAGGAGGTATCGGCTGAAGATGTACTGAATAGACTGATGAATCTGTAAATGAGAAGAATCCTGATCCTGACCCTGGCATTGGCATTCACCTTGTCGCCCTTCGCGCAGACCAAAAAACCGCAGCAGAAGGCAAAGACAACGGTGAAGAGGACTGCGCCTGTGCAGAAGAAGACCACGACCACAGCCAAGAAAGCTGTGCCCGTCAAGAAAACTGCAACGACGCAGAAGAAGTCAACGACCACCAAGAAGGCGACCACGACCAAGAAGACTGCCACCACGCAGAAGAAGCCTGTTTATACCAATACAGAGATCAAGGGGTTGCAGAGTCAGCGGGCACAGATCCAGAAGAAGATCAAGGAACAGGAGAAACTGCTGCAGGCCAACCGTGCCGACGTGAAGGACCGGTTGAACAACCTGTATGTCATCAACAGTGAGATAGAACAGCACCAGAAGTCGATTGAGGGAATCCAGCGCGACATCACCAGTATAGAGGGGAATATCGAACTGTTGAAGACTCAGTTGGCTACCTTGGAGAAACAGCTTGGTGATAAGAAGGCGAAGTATGTGAAGTCGTTGCGCTATATGGCTCGCCATCGTTCTTTCCAGGAGCAGTTGATGTTTATTTTCTCTGCCAAGAACCTGGGACAGATGTACCGTCGTATGCGTTTCGTGAGGCGCTATGCGGCCTATCAGCGAGCACAAGGTGAGCAGCTGAAGGCCAAGCAGTTGCAGATTGCCGAGAAACAGGATGAGCTGAAGAAAGTACGAGGCGAGAAGAATAACCTGCTGTCAAAGGACAAGAAAGAGAAGGCTGCCCTGCAGGGTAAGCAGGAGGAGCAGCAGCAGATGGTGAACACGCTTCAACGACAGCAGAAAGTCATTCAAGGTGTCATCGACGAGCAACGGAAGAAGGACCAGGAGCTGAATGCACAGATCGACCGGTTGGTGGCTGAGGAAATGGCCAAGGCCCGTCTTCGTGCTGCTGAGGAAGCGCGTAAGAAAGCTGCTGAACTGGCTGCCGCAAAGAAGAAACGTGAGGAGGAACTGGCGCGCAAGAAGGCTGAGGCTGAGAAGGCTGCCAAGGAGAACGAGCGTCGTATAGCGGAGGCGAAGGCCAAGGAGGCCAAAGCCAAGGAGGAGGCTCGCGCAGCAGCTAAGAAGAAGGATGCGGAAGCCAAGGAACGTGCTGAGGCCAAGGCGCGTGAGGCTCAGGCCGACCGTGAGGCAGTGGAGCGCAAGGCAGCTGTAGAGAACAAACGTCGTGAGCGTGAGCTGGCTGAGGCCCGTAAGGAGACCACCTCTGTCTCTACGATGAATACAGAGGACCGTAGGTTGAGCAGTAACTTCGAAGGTAACAAAGGTAGATTACCACGACCCGTTTCAGGGCGCATCGTCCGTCATTACGGACAGAACAGCGTGGACGGTCTGAAAGGGGTGATGCTCGACAATAAGGGTGTGCACTTCAAAGCCTCGTCAGGAGCTGCTGTGAGTGCCGTGTTCAATGGGGAGGTAAGTGCCGTGTATAACTTCGGTGGTAGCTACCTGGTGATGGTCCGCCACGGCGGTTATATTTCTGTGTACTGTAACCTGGGCACGGTAAGCGTGAGCAAAGGAAAACATGTGAACACAGGTCAGACCATCGGTAGCGTGGGCTCTGATGGTGTCATGCAGTTCCAGTTGCGAAGGATGCGAGGCGGTAATGCCGAGACCTTGAATCCAGAGGCTTGGATCAGATAGTAGAAGGAATCACAATACCATCGAAAAGCTGTAGGTAAACACCTATGGCTTTTTCTATTTCCGATATCTTGATGAACTCATCGGCAGCGTGCGAACGACTGCTCTCGCCAGGACCGAGCTTGAGCGAGGGGAACGACATCAGTGCCTGGTCTGACAAGGTGGGAGAGCCGAAGGGAACCATTCCCATAGCCACACACCGCTGCACTAATGGGTGCTGCGGATCGATGTGGGAGGAATGCAGACGGAAGGAACGGGCACTGACCTCACTCTTCAGGTGCTGACGAACCTCTTCGAACACCTCCTCGTTCTTGTAGAACTCATTGGTGCGCACATCAACCACCAGTTCACACAGGTCGGGCACGACATTATGCTGCGTACCGGCATGGATCACAGTGACGCTCATCTTCGTTTCACCCAAGAAATCACTTACCTTACTGAACCGATGATTGCGCAGCCAGACAAGATCGTCTAAGATCTCGTAGATGGCGTTCACCCCTTCGTTACGGGCCGCATGACCGGATTTGCCATGTGCCTTCACGTCAAGAACCATCAATCCTTTCTCGGCAATGGCGGGCTGCATACCGGTGGGTTCGCCAACTACGGCCACATCGATAGGGGGCAGTAGGGGCAGGGCACGACGGATGCCGTTCTCACCCGATACCTCCTCTTCGGCTGAGGCAAGGAAGATGACGTTATACTGCTGAGGGTGGGAAACAAGATAGCGGAACACCTGCAGAAGGGAGACCAGTCCGCCACCGCAGTCGTTACTGCCCAAACCATAGAGGATATCCCCTTCCACCACGGGTTCGAACGGATTTTTTGTCCATGACGCCACCGCCTTCACGGTATCGATATGGGCGTTGAGCAACAGGGTGGGGCGCTGTTCGTCATACTGCGGATCCATGATCCACACATTGTTCCCCTCCCTGACGGGCGTGAAGCCGTAGTGGGTTATAGTATCCACCAGTATGTCGGCCGCTTTCTCCTCGTTCCTACTCACGCTGGGTGTGGCAATCAGCTGTTTCAGTAACGTGATTGCATCCCGTGTATATTCCTTGCAGATAGAATCGTTTGTCATCTCACATCTTGATAGTCAGCAACAAAAGTACGGATTTTTCACGTAATCCCTATCATCATGACGTTTTTTTTTGCTTTTCTTATCAATTTTCGGAAAAAAGCATTATCTTTGCAATAGAAAAAAACAGGGACTATGCAGAACAACAGCCACCTTTCAGTGCTCATCCATGAGCAGGCAAAGAAATACGGAGAGAAAACGGTACTGAACTATAGAGAGTTCGGTAGTCTGAAATGGCAGAAGATTTCTTGGAACCAGTTCTCCGAACGTGTCAAGCAGGTGAGTAATGCCTTGCTGAACATGGGAGTGCGTGTTCAGGAAAACATCGGTGTGTTTTCGCAGAATACCGTGTATTATTTCTATACCGATTTCGGCGCTTTCGGCATCCGTGCCGTTACCGTACCGCTTTATGCCACCAGTAGTGAACAGCAGATTCAGCATATTGTGGCTGACGCGGAAATCCGTTTCCTCTTTGTGGGCGAGCAGGAACAGTATGACAAGGCGCACCGCGTGCTGCCTTCCTGTCCTACGCTCGAGAAGATCATCGTGTTCGACCGCTCTGTACGGATGATCAACGGTGATCCCAGTTCCATCTACTTCGATGACTTCATGCAGCTGGGCGAGAACCTTCCACGGCAGTCGGAAGTGGAGATGCTGTGGAAGCAGGCCAGTTGGGATGACATAGCCAATATCCTCTATACCAGTGGTACCACAGGCGACTCGAAAGGAGTTATCCTCACCTACGGACAATATCATGCTGCCTTCGAGGCGAACAACAAATGTGTACCCGTGGGAGAGAACGACCGCATCATGAACTTCCTTCCCATTACCCATATCTTTGAACGGGGATGGATCATCCTGTGTCTGACAGAGGGCTCGGAGATCATCGTCAATACCTACCCCAAGGAAATCCAGCAGTCGTTGAAGGAGATGCATCCTACCTGTATGAGCGCCGTTCCCCGTTTCTGGGAAAAGGTGTATATCGGCGTGAAGGAGAAAATCGAGAAGGCCAATGCCGTGGAGCGGAAGCTGTTCAACAGGGCTCTTGCCGTTGGTAGGAAGTACCACGCAGAGTTCGTCAGCAAGGGCAAACGTGCTCCGCTGCCGCTGAAGCTGGAGTATGAGACGTTCGATAGGACTTTGTTCTCGCTGGTGCGTAAGCAGCTGGGATTGGAGAAAGGCAATTTCTTCCCCACAGCAGGTTCGTATGTGTCGGCCGAAGTGGAGGAGTTCACCCATTCGGTGGGCATCTGCATGATTGTGGGATACGGTTTGACCGAGAGTTTGGCCACTGTATCGTGTGACCATAAGGGAGAGCCCTATACCATCGGTAGCGTGGGACGTCCTATCGAGGGCATTGAGATACGTATCGGAGAGAATGAGGAAATCCTGCTGAAGGGTCCGACCATCACCAAGGGATACTACAAGCGTGATGCGCTGAATGCGCAGAGCTTCACCGAGGACGGGTTCTTCAAGACGGGCGACGCCGGCTATCTCAAAGATGGTGAGCTGTTCCTGAAGGAGCGTATCAAGGAGCTCTTTAAGACCAGTAACGGAAAGTATATCGCACCGCAGATGATAGAGGCCAAGCTGCTGGTGGACAAGTATATCGAGCAGCTGGCTGTCATTGCCGACCAGCGGAAGTTCGTCTCAGCACTCATCGTTCCTTCGTTTGCTGAACTGGAGGAGTATGCCAAGGACAACCGCATCGAGTTCAAGACGCATGAGGACCTCTGTCATAACGGGCAGATCATCCAGATGCTTACCGAACGCATAGAGACCTTACAGCAGCAGCTGGCGAACTACGAGAAGATCAAGCGTTTCGTTCTGCTGCCGAAACCGTTCACCATGGAGTCGGGCGAGCTGACGAACACACTGAAGATCAAACGTGCCGTGCTGAACAAGAACTATGCCGAGCAGATAGAAGAAATGTATAAGGAGTAAGAACCGTATATCGCCTCAGGTGAGGCAATCAGATGATATATGATCACACAAGACCAATTGAAGGATGTCCTCAAACGTGCAGATGATCTGTACCGCTATCTGGACATCGATAGGAAAAAGATAGAATTTGAGGAGGAAGACCTGCGTACGCAGGCTCCCGACTTCTGGGAAGACCCCAAGCGGGCGCAGATCCAGATGAAAAAGGTGAAGGACATCAAGCGATGGCTGGATGGCTATCAGGAGGTGCGTACCTTGGCCGACGAGCTCCAGCTGGCCTACGATTTCTACCATGATGAGATGGTGACCGAGCAGGAGGTGGATGACAACTATGCCAAGGCCATTGCCGCCATCGAGGATCTGGAGCTGAAGAACATGCTCCGCCAGAAAGAGGATCCGATGGACTGCGTGATGAAGATCAATTCGGGTGCCGGCGGTACGGAGAGTCAGGACTGGGCATCGATGCTGATGCGTATGTATATGCGCTGGGCCGAGGCTCACGGTCATAAGGTGACAATCAGTAACCTGCAGGATGGTGACGAGGCGGGCATCAAGAGTGTAACCATGGAGATTGAGGGTGGCGAATATGCTTACGGTTACCTGAAAAGCGAGAATGGTGTGCACCGACTGGTGCGTGTTTCTCCGTTCAATGCACAGGGCAAGCGTATGACGAGCTTCGCATCTGTCTTTGTGACTCCGCTGGTTGACGATACGATTGAGGTGTATGTGGATCCTGCTAAGTTGTCGTGGGATACCTTCCGCAGCTCTGGTGCTGGAGGTCAGAACGTGAACAAGGTGGAGTCGGGTGTCCGTCTGCGCTATTGGTACACGGATCCTGACACGGGTGAGGAAGAGGAGATCCTGATCGAGAATACGGAGACACGCGACCAGCCTAAGAACAAGGAACGGGCCATGACCTTGCTGAAGTCGCAACTCTACGACCGCGCCATGAAGAAACGTCTGGAGGCGCAGGCGAAGATCGAGGCCGGGAAGAAAAAGATAGAGTGGGGCAGTCAGATACGCAGCTATGTGTTTGACGACCGACGGGTGAAGGATCATCGTACGAACTACCAGACCACGGATGTGGATGGGGTGATGAACGGAAAACTTGATGGGTTCATCAAAGCCTACTTGATGGAGTTCCCGGTCAACGAAGAATGAGGAGGATGCTCGTTGTTTCGTAATCCCGTTATTACAATGTTACGAGATTATCAAGTAGTAGTCATAAAGTTCAAAGTTCAAAGATCAAAGTTCAAAGTTAAATAAAATTAGTATGAGTCAGAAAAGAAAAGTGCAACGTGCACGCCATGAGGCTGAAGTTGCAAAGAAGGGTAAGGATGTTGTTATGTGGATCATCATCGCATTGATAGTCTTTGCGCTGATCTTCTTAGTGATCAACACCGTTGCAATGATGTAATGAGCGGTTTCGAAATCGAACGCAAGTTCCTTGTTCGAGGAGAGGACTACCGCTCGGCAGCTACCAGTAGCATCCGTATTAAACAAGGGTATATATGTAGTCGCGGGCGTACTGTCAGAGTGCGACTATGCGATAGCTGTGGCTACCTTACCATCAAAGGACCGGCGGATGCGTCGGGCATCAAGCGGTATGAGTTCGAGAAAGAAATCACGTTGGATGAGGCGGAAGAGCTGTTTAAGCTTTGTGAGCCGGGAATCATCGATAAGACACGCTATCTGGTGAAAAGTACCGATGGCGTACATACCTTTGAGGTGGATGAGTTCTATGGCGACAATGCCGGACTGGTGATGGCTGAGGTGGAACTGGGAAGTGTGGAGGAACCGTTCGAGAAACCCGATTTCATCGGTGATGAGGTAACAGGCGACCGCCGTTTCCACAACTCGCACCTCCGTCAGTTTCCTTTTATTCTTTGGCGCGGAACCATACCCAAAGCGTTCCGACACCTAACATTAGAGTAGTACCGGTGGCGTTGGCTAGGAAATCGAGCCAATCACCGCTTCTCATGCCGCCCGTACAATAGGTTTGGGCCAGTTCAATCAGACCGCCCATGATGATTGGGGCGAGCCATCCCCAACGGATGAGTTTGCGCCAACTGAAGGTGCTTGACTGTTGGTTGCGGGGGTGATGGCGAAGATACTCGGTCCAGATCACACCGCAGGTGCAGAAATACAGGGCGATGTGTGTCCACTTGTCAATGAAGCGGACATGTTTCAACGGAATCTCTGGTATGGGCATTAGACAGACTACCCAGATGACTGCGATGCACAGACAGGAGAAAGGGTACTTTCTGATGTGTTGAAGGATGTATCTCATGGTGCAAAGGTACGAATAAACGAAAACAATACAAAGAAAAACCGGTTTTTCTTTGATTGTTGAGTGAAAGAACCTTCGATGAAGTCAAAGGTACAACTTTTCAGGTATTCGGCCGACAAAAAAAGGACAAAAAGATGTCAAACAGTTTAGAAAGAGGTAATTTCGGAACCAAATTAGGAGTAATCCTTGCAACGGCAGGCGGCGCTGTCGGCTTGGGAAACGTATGGCGATTCCCATACGTGACGGGTCAGAACGGTGGTGCAGCCTTCATTGTGATTTATTTCCTCTGCGTCTTGATTATGGGTGTTCCCGTGATGCTTTGTGAGTTCCTCATCGGCAGGCACGCACAAACCAATACGGCTCGTGCCTATTCTAAACTGGCCAACGGTACACCCTGGAAATGGGTGGGCTACATGGGAGTGCTCACAGCGGCACTCATCATCGGCTATTACGGGGTGGTTTCAGGTTGGACCCTGCAGTATGTGCTGGCATCGGTCACGGGTCAGCTCCACGGAACACCGGATGATTTCCGTGCCTATTTCTCGGAGTTCTCTACCAATCCCATCAAACCCATTATCTGGATGACCCTTTTGGTGGGTATGACGCATTACGTTATTGTGCATGGTATAGAAGACGGGATAGAAAAGGCATCGAAAATCATGATGCCTCTGTTGTTCCTTCTCCTCTTGGTACTGGTGGGCTGCTCGTTGATGTTGCCTGGCGCTATGGATGGTGTGGAGTTCCTGCTGAAGCCCGACTTCTCGAAGGTAACGGGTAAGACTTTCCTTGAAGCGTTGGGACAATCGTTCTTCTCACTCAGTATTGCCATGGGATGTCTCTGTACCTACGCCAGCTATTTCAAACGGGAAACGAACCTGGTGGGTACAGCTTTCCAGATTTCCATCATCGATACGTTCGTGGCTATTCTGGCAGGACTGATGATTTTCCCTGCTGCCATGTCGGTAGGGGTGCAGCCCGATAGCGGACCGTCGCTGATCTTCATCACGCTGCCCAACGTCTTTGAGCAGGCTTTCGGCTCCATGCCCGTGGTGCAGTATGTTGTTTCCCTAGCTTTCTACATCCTTTTGTCGATTGCTGCCCTAACCTCAAATATCTCGCTGCATGAGGTGTCGACATCATTCCTCAGTGAGGAGTTGCGCATCGGTCGGCGGAAGGCGGCAACGTTTGTGTCGCTGATGTGTGTCATCGTCGGTGCTTTCTGCTCACTGTCGTTAGGCGGCTGGGAATGGGCAAAGCTGTTCGGCATGCCATTCTTCGACCTCTTCGACTGGTTCACGGCGAATATCTGTCTGCCGTTGGGCGGCTTCTTCACCTGTCTGTTTATCGGCTGGTATGTGGAACATAAGATTATCCACGATGAGATTACCAACTGGGGAACCAGTAACTATCACTTCTTCCATCTGTTTGTGTTCGTGGTGAAGTATATCTGTCCGTTGTTCATCCTCTTTATTTTCTTGCATCAGCTGGGATGGGTGTAGATAGTTGATAGTTGACAGTTAAGAGTATGGAAGGTCGTGGTTCATTTGCTTCAAGGATAGGCATTGTACTGGCAACAGCTGGTTCTGCCGTCGGACTGGGAAACATCTGGCGTTTCCCTTATATGACGGGGCAGAACGGGGGTGCTGCTTTCATCCTTCTCTATTTCTGCTGTGTCTTTCTTTTGGGCATACCAGGGATGATCAGTGAGTTCATCGTGGGGCGTCATGGAGAGACAAATGCAGCACGGGCTTACGATATTCTTTCAAGAGGTAAACCGTGGAAGCTGGTGGGCTACCTGGGCATCCTTACCGCTACCATCATCCTGGGCTTCTATGCCGTGGTGGCAGGGTGGTGCTTGGAATACCTCTTTGCTTCTATCATGGGGAAAATTCAGGGGGATGCCGACTATGTGCAGCAGTATTTCCAGACATTCTCCAGCGATCCCATCAAACCCTGTCTGTGGGCAGTGGCCTTTATCCTGATTACACATATCGTGGTGGTGCGAGGCATTCGTAACGGTATTGAGCGGGCATCGAAACTGCTCATGCCAGCCTTACTCATCCTACTGGTCATCATCGTCATAGCCTCCTGTCTGCTGCCAGGTGCCGATAAGGGAATAGAGTTCCTGTTGAAACCTGATTTCTCGAAACTCAGTGGTAGCGTGTTCCTCGAGGCCTTAGGTCAGGCGTTCTTCTCGCTAAGTCTGGGAACAGCATGTCTGTGTACCTATGCTTCCTACTTCAATAAAGATACTTATCTGGCGGGTTCGGCTGTGCAGATTGCCCTGATTGATTCGACGATAGCGGTGATGGCAGGACTGATGATCTTCCCTGCTGCCTTCTCCGTGGGGGTGACACCCGATGCAGGTCCGTCGCTCATCTTCATCACCTTACCCAATGTGTTCCAGCAGGCTTTTGCAGGGATTCCGACCATAGGCTACACCATCTCGGTGATGTTCTATGCCCTGCTGGTGTTTGCTGCCCTCACCTCCACCATCTCCATGCACGAGATAGGTACGGCGTTTTTCACCGAAGAACTGCATACAAGGCGCAGCAGGTCAGCATGGATTGTCACCACGGTATGCAGTCTGATTGCTGTCTTCTGTGCGCTGTCTATCGGTGCTTGTCCGAGTATCCGATTGTTAGGAACCGACTTGCTCGACTTCTGTGACCGTCTCACGGCTCAGTATCTGTTGCCGGCAGGAGCTTTTTTAACCAGTCTGTTCATTGGTTGGTACGTACCGCGAAAAGTGGTGCAAGAGGAATACACCAACAAGGGAAGGCTTCGAGGAACCTTCTTCCCTGTCTATCTCTTCATCGTCAGGTTCGTCTGTCCGCTATGCATCCTTCTGGTGTTCCTTCATCAGCTGGGCGTCATCTGAACAGTCCTTCACCTTTAAATCCTTAACACTATGAAATGGAAAGAGTTTTTTTATCTGCAGAAATCCGATCGTCAGGTCATCTTAGTGCTCCTGTCGGTCATCATCGTGGCGTTCACCTTATTATATATATTAGGAGGGCGTAAGACAGCAGGAACACCTACTAATTCCCAGGCAACTGAAAAGAAACAGTCGACTACAGGTTATTCTTCATCGGGGCAACGCCATCAGAACAATCCAACGGAACTGTTCCCCTTTGATCCCAATACAGCTGACAGTACGCAGCTGCTGAGATTAGGACTGTCGTCATGGCAGGTGAAGAACATCTATCGCTATCGGGAAAGCGGAGGTGTGTATAGTCGACCGTCCGATTTTGCCCGTCTGTATGGTCTGACCGTGAAGCAATATCGTATGCTGGAACCGTATATCCGCATCTCTCCCGACTACCTTCCGGCGTCCACACTTTTTTCTAAGGAGGATCACCGTAGATCAACCTCTCAACCCTCATACCATACGTATGATTCTAACGAGGGCTCATCGTCGAACAACAATGCTGTTCCTAAGTATTCACCGAAACTATCGCCAGGTGAGACCATCGTCTTGAACATGGCCGATACTGCTGAACTGAAACGTGTTCCTGGTATTGGCAGCTATTTCGCCCGCGCCATCATGCGCTATAGCATACGACTTGGTGGATATAGCAGGGTAGAGCAGTTGCGCGAGATCAATGGGTTTCCCGAAGAGGCGCTACCGTATTTTACTATCGAGAACCCAAGGGTAAGACAGCTGAACGTCAACCAGCTCACGCTCGAAGAGCTACGTCGCCACCCTTACATCAATTTCTATCAGGCCCGTGCCATTCTCGACTACCGTCGCCTGCACGGTCCTTTGAAACGTCTTGATGATCTTAAACTATTGAAGGAGTTCCCGCCAGAGGCCATCAAGCAACTGGAGCCCTACGTTTGTTTCTAATAGTCTTTCTTGATGAGTTTGTAAAAAACGTTAAACCATGTAATCTCTTCATGGTTTTAGCGTATATATTAATGATGAAACAGCAAGACGAGAAAGACCAACAAATTATAGACCAAGTGCTACGCGGCGGTCGGCAGGCAGACTATGCTTTGTTGGTGGACAGCTATAGGGCGCGGCTCTTCGCCTTCGTTGCCACGATGGTAACATGCCGCGAAGATGCCGAGGAACTGGCGCAGGATATCTTCGTGAAGGCTTACACCCTGTTGGCACAATACGACTCGCGACGCAGTTCGTTCTATACATGGCTTCGCTGTATCGCCTATCGACTCTGTCTTGACCATTTACGCCACCATCCTGGTGTATGGTTTGAGACGGACGAACAAACGCTACAGGCCATCCATGACGACGAAGCCAATAGCGTGCTGGATACGGACGATGACCAGCGCATACATTTGCTCATTGAGGCCATCCACCGACTGCCGCCCACAGAGCGCCTGCTCGTACAGCAGCATTATTTTGAGCAACAGCCGCTCACCGTCATAGCCGAAGTCACCGACACTGATGCCGGCACGCTGGCTACCCGTCTGCATCGTATACGCAAGAAAATCTATCACTATATCAAAGCGAGAGAACATGGAAGATAAGAAGTACAGTAAACTAAAATCAGTCTTCGAGGCTACGCAGCCACAGGTGCCCGACGACTTCACCAAACGGGTGATGAAACGGATAGAGGAACAGACCTCCGTTCTGCAGTCCAAGCGTCACCGCGTGTGGTTCTACCCTACCATTGCCGTAGCCGCCAGTGTCCTGCTGCTTATCTCTTTAGGCATCGTTTTCAGCAATCAAAGTGATGAAGGGAACAACCTTGTAGCACAAACAGACACTACGATTGTCAGCCCACAAACAGGGGCTAAGGAAGTAGAGACTCGTCCGCAGGAGAAGAAAGGAAGTAAGGAGATGGCTGACACGGTGAAAAGGGTGAAAGAGATTCTTCACATGTCCAAGCCATCGAAACACTACATGGCGAAAGCAGAAACGACAGAAAGCACGCCAGAGCCTGAGTTCATGGATGCAACAGAACTTGCGGAAAAAACCATCGCTGAGGAAATGAGACATATGGGAATGGCAGTACAAATTAACGGCAGCCTTCAAACCGACTTCCAAAAGATGACCAAAGAAATCCGCCAACGCGGTGAACATATGACCCGGCAAGTGGAAATGGCTATCAATAACGAGGAGTATTAATCAGTAACTAAATGACGAACAAGATATGAAAAAAATCATATTTACGCTTTGTGCCACATTCATTGCCCTTAGCACGATGGCTCAGGGGAGACTCCAAAAACGCCTGCAAGGTAATCCAAAGATTGACAGCCTCGTGAGCGAAGTGGCAGCGCTGGGAGGAGGTGGAAATGTTTCCTATTATTACGATGGGAGACTCCACAAAACAGTCAAAACAAGCTGCACTCTGATGAATGACTTCCAGCCCACTCCACCTACGGGTAATATTCAAAGGAACGTTCAGAACCAGAAGATGGACAGCATTAGAAAGGAACGGTGCGAGCAGGAAAACCGGATATACAATGCCATTCGCAACACCTGCAAGGCACTCATCGATGAAGCCATGGAGAGCTATATATGGGAATACCACCGAAATGGGGTGGACAGCATTCGGTATACCATTGCATTAGGAGAATACCATAATGGTGACACCCTCAAGACCTGGCAGCGCCAAAGGGATGTGCAATACTACGGTGCACCCGAGATTATCACCTTCCGCTACGACCCTAATCCCGTCAACGACGGAACCCCAGGGATAGCCAAGGGATTCGGCTATTTCCGATATGAGTATACGCCCGACAGTGTGGGCAAGCAGATGAAGGACTTGGTACCATTCAATAAAGAGGCATACACGGCTTTGCTCCAGCCCATCCTGAAACAAAAAGGAATCACCAGCCGCCAATTCTATGTCTATCGCGACAGCACTCTCTCTTTTAATGAGTTAAAAGAGAATGATGATTTCGTTTTCCTTGAGAACACCCTCACACCCCTGCAGCCAAAGAGCGAGATGAGGGGAACTGTCTATACGATGCATTCCAAAGCACAAGCAGAGACGGTGCTGAGCCAGCTTATACAGACGACATGGGCGTTTTTAGAGGACAATCCTGGCATCAACTTTCATTTTAATCCCCACACCTACTATGGCCTCAGGACAATGTACGAACTTTTCGAGAATCTCGACTACCGCAGAGCCTTGGGTTTCTACCACATCTATCTTCACAGCATCGACGACCAGGAGTTCAACATCGTCATCGTCGAGGGCACGGGCGACATGATAATGCCCATGGAGTGGCTCATCCTAAAGAGTTGGAAGAACGGCAAGGTGGTCTACGATAAGAAAAGGATGAAGAACATGACACCCAAGCAGGCAAGGAACAACACCTCCGGCCATCGCTTCACGCAAACCAGACAATACGAACCCATAGACTAAAGCAGAACTTTGAACAAGCAAACCATCCTCTCCACCTCCACAGATGCCGAGGAATTGGAGCCGATCATCAAGATAAATACCTATTTTCTTGCCGGTATCGGCAAAAAATGGTATCTTTGCGGCGAAAATGGAATAAAAACTTGCCGATAGACAAAAGCATGAAGTATATATCAGTCATACAATTTGCCGAGAAGTACGGCATTTCTGAACGCACAGCACGCAACTACTGTGCGAGAGGGAAGATAGAAGGTGCATTCCTTACCGGAAAGACGTGGAATATCCCCGTTGATGCAGTCCTGCCCAAACGTGGTGCAGCAAAGGGAAAAGTGTCTTTTTTGCTCTCAACGCTGAGAGAACAAAAGGCTTCAGGGCTGAGAGGAAGCATTTATCATCGTACGCAGATTGACTTGACTTACAACTCCAATCACATCGAGGGCAGCAGACTAACCCACGACCAGACGCGCTATATCTTTGAAACAAACACCATCGGCATTACTGACAATGCCGTCAACGTGGATGATATTGTAGAGACTGTCAACCATTTCCGCTGCATTGACTATATCATTGACCATGCGGAGGAGATAATGACAGAAGACTTCTGCAAACAACTTCATTCGCTCCTTAAGGCGGGGACTTCGGACAGTCGTAAGGACTGGTTCGTCGTTGGCGACTACAAGCGGCTGCCCAATGAGGTTGGAGGACAAGAAACGACTGCCCCCAAGGAGGTGCATCAACAGATGAAGACCCTGCTTGGCGAATATCATCATCTTCACAAAAAGTCACTGGAAGACATCCTTGATTTTCATGTCCGATTCGAGCTGATACATCCTTTCCAAGATGGCAACGGTCGTGTAGGTCGTCTGCTGATGTTCAAGGAGTGTTTGGCTAATGATATCGTTCCCTTTATCATCACTGATGAACTCAAGATGTTCTACTATCGCGGTCTCCGTGAGTGGGGGCATATCAACGGGTATCTAATGGATACTTGCCTGACAGCACAAGACCAATACAAATCACTACTCGATTATTTCAAGGTTTTGTGGTGAGACAACGTTATTGCAAGCACTTTTCATTTTCTTGCCAACATCTAACCCAAATCTCTTGAAACACCCTACCACAAAGGGTTTGAGACGGGTTAGATGTTGGTTAAACATCTAACCAACATCTAACCAACATATCCCGTTGTTTTTGTTCCTCTAGTGAAACTTGGGTTAGATGTAGGTTAGATGAAGGTTAGATGTTAGGTACATGTTGCTTAAACATCTAACCCATGTCAAACCCTTTGTGGTAGGGCGTTTCAGGCATGTTAGGTTATATGTTGGGGTATTTTGAAAACAAATGTGCATGATGTGACTCATTAAACCATTAACGGTAATGTATATTTATACAGTCCCCAAATAGGGCATTTAGAGAGTATGGCATTTGGTGGGAGAGAATGACGTTCTCTCTCCCAGTGTTTGACGTTTTCTCTCCCGGTGTTTAAGGCACTGGGTATTTTTATGCATAAGGATGTATGAGTATGCATCTCCACGCACACCCCTTGATTCAAGTGAAAAGACACTTAAAAACCATCCATGATAAGATATTTTTGAAAAAAAGATGGAAAAATTTGCTTGTTTACCAAAAATGCTGTAACTTTGCACCCGCTTTTAATGGCAACTACAAAAAATTGAATTAATAACATACGTTTAACAGATAAAATTTATAGCAAAGACATGATTATCGTACCCGTAAAAGATGGCGAGAACATCGAAAGAGCATTGAAGAAGTTCAAGAGAAAGTTTGAGAAGACTGGTGTCGTGAAAGAACTTCGCGCTCGCCAGCAGTTCGACAAACCTTCAGTCTTGAAGCGTCTGAAGATGGAACACGCTATTTACGTACAGAAGCTGCGTCAGGCTGAAGAACTGTAAATATACTGCTAGGCAAGTAACAAGAATAGCCGGCTACGTGAGACGTAGTCGGCTTTTTTTAGTATTATTACGTTTCTTTTTCATGCGAATATTTGGAAGTATGAAATAATTTTCATATCTTCGCTGACGAAACCACTTTGATTGCGTATGACCATAACGGAAGCGTTCCTCAACTATCTGGAGGCGGAGCGGAACTACTCTCCACTTACCGTGAAGAACTACGGAGATGACCTGTTGGCTTTCGAGACGTTCTTCAAGACGCTGGACAACCATATTACTTGGGAAACGGTTGATGCGGATGTGATTCGTGATTGGATGGAAAGCATGATGGATAAAGGCCATACTGCCACATCGATCAACCGCCGACTGAGTGCGTTGCGGTCGTTTTACCGTTTTGCGCTGCGCCGTCATCTGGTGGAGAAGGACCCGGCTCATGGTATTATAGGACCGAAGAAGAGTAAGCCGTTACCGCAGTTCGTGAAGGAACAGGAGATGGACAAACTACTTGATGATCTGCTTACAGGTGATACTTATAAGGAAGTTCGCGCGCGTACCATATTAATATTACTCTATGAGGCCGGACTACGTGTGTCGGAGCTGGTAGGACTTGACGATGACAGCGTTGACTTTGTGAACAACCAGCTGAAGGTGCTGGGAAAGCGAAATAAGGAACGCGTCATTCCGTTTGGTGAAGAAATGCGCACGGCGCTGCAGCAATATATGAAACGCAGGGATGAGGAAATACAGAGCTCAACACAGGCGCTGCTGCTGACTCCAAAGGGCGAGCGGATGACAACCAGTCAGGTGAGAGCTGAAGTGAAGAAATACCTCTCGCTGGTGACCACGCTCAAGAAACGCTCGCCTCACGTGCTGCGCCATTCGTTTGCCACGGCCATGCTCAATCATGAGGCAGGACTGGAAAGTGTAAAGAAGCTGCTGGGACATCAGAGTCTGTCAACGACCGAGATCTATACCCATACCACATTCGAGCAGCTGAAAAAAGTATATCGTAAAGCCCATCCAAGGGCATAACTCTTAAAATTGGAGGTAACTATGGAAATGAAGATTCAGTCGATTCATTTCGACGCAACCGAGCAGTTGAAGGCGTTTATCGAAAAGAAAACCGCCAAGTTGGAAAAATCTTACGAGGACATTCAGAACGTAGAAGTGCAGCTGAAGGTCGTCAAGCCTGCTACAGCCTTGAACAAGGAAGCAGCTATTACCGTTGCTGTTCCTGGAAATACGTTGTATGTTGAGAAAGTGTGCGATACGTTTGAAGAGGCCGTAGATCAGTGCGTAGATTCGTTGAAGGTACAGTTGACCAAATTTAAGGAAAAACAACGTAACAGATAAAAAAACACAGAAAAAATTTTGGTGTTTCGAAAAAAGTACGTATCTTTGCAGCCGTTTTCCGACAGGTCGTAAATCTGGATCAGAGAGCGGCTGCATTGAAAAGCCTCTTTAGCTCAGTTGGCCAGAGCACGTGATTTGTAATCTCGGGGTCGTTGGTTCGAATCCGACAAGAGGCTCTCCTAAAAAAGTCGGTTAACAACAAGGGTGGTTTCCAGAGCGGCCAAATGGGGCAGACTGTAAATCTGTTGTCTTTCGACTTCGGTGGTTCGAATCCATCACCACCCACTTCAGTAGAAGTTTGATTGATTCTCGCTATGCGGAAATAGCTCAGTTGATAGAGCACTAGCCTTCCAAGCTGGGGGTCGCGGGTTTGAGCCCCGTTTTCCGCTCTAACTGGCTGTAATAGCTCAGCGGTAGAGCACTTCCTTGGTAAGGAAGAGGTCCCGAGTTCAAGTCTCGGTTACAGCTCTACTGAATTGTAGTATTTGTGAAGCAGACAATACAAGATTATTCATTTATTAAATAAAAAGTAAAGCTATGGCTAAAGAGCAATTTGTGCGCACGAAACCGCACGTAAACATTGGTACTATCGGTCACGTTGACCATGGTAAGACTACTCTGACCGCTGCCATCACTACCGTTTTGGCAAAGCAGGGTCTTTCTGAGGTGAAGTCTTTCGACCAGATTGACAATGCTCCCGAGGAGAAGGAGCGTGGTATTACTATTAACACCGCTCACGTTGAGTATGAGACCGCTAAGCGTCACTATGCTCACGTTGACTGTCCGGGACACGCCGACTATGTGAAGAACATGGTTACTGGTGCTGCTCAGATGGATGGTGCTATCCTCGTTGTTGCTGCAACTGACGGTCCTATGCCTCAGACTCGTGAGCACGTGCTGCTCGCTCGTCAGGTAAACGTTCCTCGTCTTG
This sequence comes from uncultured Prevotella sp., assembly GCA_900314935.1. Classification (GTDB taxonomy): domain Bacteria; phylum Bacteroidota; class Bacteroidia; order Bacteroidales; family Bacteroidaceae; genus Prevotella. The sequence goes on along the minus strand of OMXE01000010.1, from coordinate 137,379 downwards.
TTGTATTCCTGAACAAGTGCGATATGGTTGACGATGAGGAGATGCTCGAGCTCGTTGAGATGGAGGTTCGTGAGATCCTCGAGCAGTATGAGTTCGAAGAGGATACTCCTATCATCCGCGGTTCTGCTCTTGGTGCACTTAACGGTGTTGCTAAGTGGGAAGAGAAGGTTATGGAGCTGATGAACACTTGTGATGAGTGGATTCAGGAGCCTCCTCGCGCTACAGACAAACCATTCTTGATGCCTGTTGAGGACGTATTCTCTATCACAGGTCGTGGTACTGTTGCTACTGGTCGTATCGAGACTGGTGTGATCCACGTAGGTGATGAGGTTGAGCTCCTCGGTCTTGGTGAGGACAAGAAGTCAGTTGTTACTGGTGTTGAGATGTTCCGCAAGCTCCTCGACGAGGGTCAGGCTGGTGATAACGTTGGTCTGCTGCTCCGTGGTATCGACAAGAACGAGATCAAGCGTGGTATGGTGCTCTGCCATCCGGGACAGATCAAGCCTTTCAAGAAATTCAAGGCTTCTATCTACGTCCTGAAGAAGGAAGAGGGTGGACGTCACACTCCGTTCGGAAACAAGTATCGTCCTCAGTTCTACCTCCGTACTATGGACTGTACAGGTGAGATCTCTCTGCCCGCTGGCGTTGAGATGGTAATGCCTGGTGATAACGTAGAGATCACTGTTGAGCTGATCTACGCTGTAGCTCTGAACCCGGGTCTGCGTTTCGCTATCCGTGAGGGTGGCCGCACCGTTGGTTCTGGTCAGATCACTGAGGTTTACGAGGACTAATAGTATAGACAGTTGCTGTGACCAGCAACAAACTCTACTAAATAATCCAAGCCCCCGCTTTCTTTCGGGTGGGGGCTTACTTACGGGAATAGCTCAGTTGGTAGAGCATCGGTCTCCAAAACCGAGGGTCGTGGGTTCGAGTCCTCCTTCCCGTGCTAAGAAAGAATATAGGTATGTTCAAGAAAATTATACAGTATTGCAAGGATAGTTTCAACGAACTTGCGCATAAAACGACTTGGCCTACACGTGCTGAGCTGACACATACGGCAATGGTAGTATTATCTGCTTCCCTTATCATTGCCCTGGTTGTGTTCGCCATGGATAGTGTCTTTAAGGCTGTTATGAGTGGTATCTATAGACTCGGTATCTAAGCGGGTCTTTTGTAAAGGTTATTATTTCAAAGAGAAATGGCTGAATCAGGTAAGAAATGGTATGTTCTTCGCGCAGTGAGCGGAAAAGAGGCTAAGGTGAAAGAATACATCGAGGCTGAAATGAAGCACAATGCGTTGCTCACTCAGTATGTTTCCCAGGTTCTTATTCCTACGGAGAAACATGCTACCTTGCGTAATGGCAAGCGAGTGGTAAAGGAGAAAATCTCTCTTCCGGGTTACGTACTTGTAGAAGCCGAACTGAAAGGTGATGTAGCACATACCTTGCGTTTCATGCCGAACGTTTTAGGCTTTCTCGGCGGATTGGATAACCCGACACCAGTCAAGCAGTCGGACATCAACCGCATCCTGGGTAATGTTGAAGAGACAGAACTCGCCGATGAGGTTAACGTACCTTATGTCGTTGATGAAACGGTAAAAGTTACGGATGGTCCATTCAGTGGTTTCAGTGGCGTCATCGAAGAAGTGAACGCCGAGAAACACAAGTTGAAGGTGATGGTCAAAATCTTCGGCAGGAAAACCCCGCTGGAGCTCAGTTTTATGCAAGTTGAAAAAGAATAGGTCGCATGTTACGGGCACCGGTTCTTTTATATTCAGCCAGGAAGGCGCAAGCCGACTTGGCTAGTAATGAATTCAATTAATTTATAAACAAAATGGCTAAAGAAGTTGCTGGATTAATCAAATTACAGATTAAAGGTGGCGCTGCGAATCCTTCACCACCAGTAGGACCTGCTTTGGGTTCTAAAGGTATCAATATCATGGGATTCTGCAAGGAGTTCAACGCCAGAACCCAGGATAAGGCAGGTAAGGTATTGCCCGTCGTTATCACTTACTACACCGATAAGTCATACAGCTTCGAGATCAAGACTTCTCCTGCTGCTGTTCAGCTTCTTGAGGCAGCCAAGGTAAAGGGAGGCTCTTCGGAACCGAACCGTAAGAAGGTTGCTTCTGTTACCTGGGATCAGGTAAGAGCTATTGCAGAGGACAAGATGGCCGACCTCAACTGTTTCACAGTGGAGAGTGCCATGAAGTTGGTTGCCGGAACTGCACGTAGTATGGGTATTACTGTAAAGGGGGACTTCCCTGGAAAATAATTTATAACTTCAATTTTAAAGAAAATGAGTAAACTGACAAAGAATCAGAAAGCAGTTGCCGATAAGGTTGAAGCAGGGAAAGCATACTCTTTACAGGAGGCTACCGAGCTGGTTAAGGAAATCACCACAACCAAGTTCGATGCTTCAGTAGATATCGACGTGCGACTGGGCGTTGACCCGCGTAAGGCTAACCAGATGGTTCGTGGCGTTGTGTCGCTGCCGAACGGAACTGGTAAGGTTACTCGCGTGCTCGCGCTCTGTACTCCCGATCAGGAAGCTGCTGCCAAGGAAGCTGGAGCCGACTATGTTGGTCTTGACGAGTATATCGATAAGATCAAGGGTGGCTGGACAGACATTGATGTGATTATTACGATGCCTTCTTGTATGGGTAAGATCGGTCCTCTGGGCCGTGTGCTCGGTCCCCGTGGATTGATGCCGAACCCCAAGAGCGGCACTGTTACTATGGATGTAGCAAAGGCAGTTAAGGAAGTGAAGCAGGGTAAGATTGACTTCAAGGTTGACAAGGCTGGTATTATCCACACGTCAATCGGTAAGGTCAGCATGACCCCCGAGCAGCTCTACGGCAATGCCAAGGAGTTCATCGCTACCGTAATCAAACTGAAGCCCGCTGCTGCTAAGGGTACTTATATCAAGAGCATTTATCTCTCAAGTACGATGAGTATTGGTGTCAAGGTAGATCCCAAGACTATTGAGTAATTTTTAAAGAAAACGAAAAATGAGAAAGGAAGTAAAAGATACTATCATCGTTGAACTTGGTGAGAAGCTGAAGGAGTATGCACATTTCTACCTGGTTGATGTCTCCGGACTGAACGCCAAGGATACAAGTGATCTCCGTCGCAAGTGCTTCAAGAATGAGATCAAGATGGTAGTAGTGAAGAACACGCTTCTTCACAAGGCTTTCGAGGCATCAGAAGTTGATTTTGAGCCTTTGTATGAGACTTTGAAAGGCAGTACAGCCGTGATGTTCTGCAACACTGCAAACGTTCCGGCCAAAATGCTGAAAGAGTATAAGAAGCAGGGTATTCCGGCTTTGAAGGCTGCTTACGCAGAGGAGGGCATCTATATTGGTGCTGACAAGCTGGATGAACTGGCATCTATCAAGAGCAAGAACGAGGTGATCGCCGACATCGTGGCTTTGCTGCAGTCTCCGATCAAGAATGTTGTTTCTGGCTTGAACGCTGGTGGCAAGATTCACGGATTGCTTGACGCTATCGCTGAGCGTAACCAATAAGCGAACCAGAGTATTCACATTAAAAACAATTAAAAATTTAAATAAAAATGGCAGATATTAAAGCTATTGCTGAAGAGTTGGTAAACCTTACAGTAAAAGAAGTTAACGAGTTGGCAACAGTCCTGAAGGACGAGTACGGAATTGAGCCTGCTGCTGCAGCTGTTGCAGTTGCTGCAGGTCCTGCTGCTGGCGCAGCTGAGGCAGCTGAGGAGAAGTCATCTTTTGATGTAGTTCTGAAGTCTGCTGGTGCTGCTAAGCTCCAGGTTGTAAAGGCTGTGAAGGAAGCTTGCGGTCTTGGTCTGAAAGAGGCTAAGGATCTCGTAGACGGTGCTCCTTCTACTCTGAAAGAGGGCCTGTCAAAGGACGAGGCTGAGAACCTGAAGAAGACTATCGAGGCAGCTGGTGCTGAGGTAGAGCTCAAATAATCGGGTTTGTTACTCATATACGGGTTAGGATTTCCTAAGTAGGGGAGTCCTAACCTTTTCTTGTCTAAAAGGCAGAATTCCGGAAAATCCGGAATCTCCGGTTACTCCGGGATTTTTTCAAAACCAAACATTTTTTATTTTAGATGGTTTCAAGAATTGTTGATAACAGAATAAACTTTGCCAGCGTGAAGAATCCGATGCCCTATCCGGATTTCCTCGATGTGCAATTGAAGTCTTTCAGGGACTTCCTACAGTTAGATACTCCGCCTGAGGAACGCAAGAATGACGGTTTATATAAGGTGTTCGCAGAGAACTTCCCTATAACCGACACAAGGAACAATTTCGTTCTTGAGTTCCTGGATTACTTTATCGACCCGCCCCGCTACACCATTGACGAGTGTCTGGAGCGTGGTCTGACCTACAGTGTACCTTTGAAGGCTAAGATGAAACTGTATTGTACTGATCCGGACCATGAGGACTTCGAGACAATCGTGTCGGATGTGTTCCTGGGTACGATTCCGTACATGACAAGCAACGGTACGTTTATCATCAACGGCGCAGAGCGAGTAGTTGTTTCTCAGCTGCACCGTTCACCGGGTGTATTCTTCGGTCAGGGTATCCACGCCAATGGTACGGTTCTTTACAGTGCCCGTATCATTCCGTTCAAGGGATCATGGATCGAGTTCGCCACCGATATCAACAATGTGATGTATGCTTACATCGACCGAAAGAAGAAGCTGCCTGTAACAACGCTTCTCCGTGCCATCGGTTTCGAGGCTGATAAGGACATCCTCCAGATCTTCGACCTCGCTGAGGAGGTGAAGGTGACAAAGAAGAATATGAAGGAGGTAATCGGCAAGCATCTCGCCGCCCGTGTGCTGAAGAGCTGGACGGAAGACTTCGTGGATGAGGACTCTGGTGAGGTGACTTCCATCGAGCGTAATGAGGTGATCATGGAGCGCGAGACGGAGATTACTAAAGAGAACGCTGAGGATATCCTCGACAGCGGCGCTTCTACCATCCTCGTTCATAAGGATGCTGATACAGCAAGTAAGTTCTCCATCATCTTCAATACCCTGCAGAAAGACCCGAGTAATAGTGAGCAGGAGGCTGTGAACTATATCTACCGTCAGCTGCGTAATGCTGATCCCGCTGATGATGCCAGTGCTCGAGAGGTGATCCAGAACCTCTTCTTCTCTGACAAGCGTTATGACTTGGGTGATGTGGGTCGTTACAGAATCAATAAGAAACTGGGGCTGAACACGGATATGGATGTCCGTATCCTGACCAAGGAAGATATTATAGAGATCATCAAGTATCTCATTCAGCTGGTGAACTCAAATGCTACCGTTGATGATATCGACCACCTGAGCAACCGTCGTGTACGTACGGTGGGTGAGCAGTTGAGCAATCAGTTCTCTATCGGTCTGGCTCGTATGAGCCGTACCATCCGCGAGCGTATGAACGTTCGCGACAACGAGGTGTTCACACCTACCGACCTGATCAATGCCAAGACCATCTCCAGCGTGATCAACTCGTTCTTCGGAACCAATCCGCTGAGTCAGTTCATGGATCAGACCAACCCGCTGGCTGAGGTTACTCACAAGCGTCGTCTGTCGGCTCTCGGTCCTGGCGGTCTGTCTCGTGAGCGTGCAGGTTTCGAGGTGCGTGACGTGCACTATACTCACTATGGTCGTCTGTGTCCGATTGAGAGTCCTGAAGGTCCGAACATCGGTCTGATTTCTTCGCTCTGTGTCTATGCGAAGATCAATGAGCTCGGTTTCATCGAGACTCCTTACCGTAAGGTGAAGGACGGTGTTGTTGACCTGAAGAACGAGGATGTGGTTTATCTCACCGCTGAGGAGGAAGAGGATCACATCATCGGTCAGGGTAACGCTCCATTGAAGGACGACGGTTCGTTCATCCGTACTTATGTGAAGTGCCGTCAGGATGCTGACTTCCCCGTTGTGGCTCCTGGAGAGGTTGACTTGATGGACGTGGCTCCACAGCAGATCGCCTCTATCGCAGCTGGCTTGATTCCTTTCTTGGAGCACGATGATGCTCACCGTGCATTGATGGGATCGAACATGATGCGCCAGGCCGTACCTCTGCTTCATAACGAGGCTCCTATCGTAGGAACTGGTATTGAGAAGCAGGTTTGTGAAGACTCCCGTACCATGATCACCGCTGAAGGTGATGGTGTGATTGAATATGTGGATGCTACCACGATCCGTATCCTGTACGACCGTACCGAGGATGAGGAGTTCGTGAGCTTCGAGCCCGCCTTGAAGGAATACCGCATTCCGAAGTTCCGTCGTACCAACCAGAATATGGTGGTTGACCTCCGTCCTATCTGTAACAAGGGTCAGCGCGTAAAGGCTGGCGATATCTTGACAGAGGGTTATGCTACAGAGAATGGTGAGCTGGCACTCGGTCGTAACCTGCTCGTGGCTTACATGCCTTGGAAGGGTTACAACTATGAGGATGCTATCGTGCTCAACGAGCGTGTGGTCCGTGAGGATATCCTTACTTCCGTACATGTTGATGAGTACTCGCTGGATGTTCGCGAGACCAAGCGTGGTATGGAGGAGTTCACTGCTGATATCCCAAATGTCAGCGAGGAGGCTACCAAGGATCTGGATGACAACGGTATCATCCGTGTCGGTGCCCGCGTTGAACCGGGTGACATCCTGATCGGAAAGATCTCACCGAAGGGTGAGAGTGATCCTTCACCTGAGGAGAAACTGCTCCGCGCCATCTTCGGTGACAAGGCCGGTGATGTAAAGGACAGCTCGTTGAAGGCTAATCCGTCGCTGACAGGTGTCGTCATCGATAAGAAACTGTTCTCTCGTGCCGTCAAGACACGTCAGAGCAAGCAGCAGGACAAGGTGATCCTGGCCAAGATCGATGAGGAGTATGCAGCTAAGATCAACGACTTGAGAGATATCCTGATCGATAAACTGATGGCGCTTACCAAGGGTAAGGTGTCACAAGGTGTGAAGGATTATACAGGTGCTGAGATCATCACCAAGGGCAGTAAGTTCACTGTTGCTGCGTTGAAGAATCTCGAGTACGACGGAATCCAGAGTAACGGCTGGACAAATGATGAGCACAAGAATGACCTCATTCAGAAGCTGATCATGAACTACATCAAGAAGTACAAGCTGCTTGATGCAGAGTTGAAGCGCCGTAAGCTCGCTATCACCATCGGTGATGAGCTGCCTTCTGGTATCCTGCAGATGGCCAAGGTATATGTGGCCAAGAAACGTAAGATCGGTGTGGGTGATAAGCTCGCTGGTCGTCACGGTAACAAGGGTATCGTTTCCAAGGTGGTACGTCAGGAGGATATGCCGTTCTTGGAGGATGGTCGTCCTGTTGACCTGGTACTGAACCCGCTGGGTGTGCCTTCACGTATGAACCTCGGTCAGATCTTCGAGGCTATCCTCGGTGCTGCCGGTAAGCGTTTGGGTGTGAAGTTCGCAACCCCGATCTTCGATGGTGCTAAACTGGAGGATCTGCAGGAATGGACCGACAAGGCCGGTCTGCCGCGCCTCTGTTCTACTCACCTCTATGATGGTGAGACCGGCGAGAAGTTCGACCAGCCCGCAACGGTTGGTATCACCTACTTCCTCAAGCTCGGTCATATGGTTGAAGACAAGATGCATGCACGTTCCATCGGTCCGTACAGCTTGATTACCCAGCAGCCACTTGGTGGTAAGGCACAGTTCGGTGGTCAGCGTTTCGGTGAGATGGAGGTTTGGGCACTGGAGGCCTTCGGCGCCAGTCATGTGCTCCAGGAGATCCTGACCATCAAGTCTGACGATGTAGTGGGACGTTCAAAGGCATACGAGGCCATCGTGAAGGGTGAGCCCATGCCGATGCCGGGTATCCCCGAATCTCTGAATGTGTTGCTCCATGAGCTTCGTGGCTTAGGTTTAAGTGTAAGTCTCGACTAAGTGAATTGAAAATTGAAAATTGAAAATTGAAAATTAAATATGGCTTTCAAGAAAGATTCCAAGATAAAGAGTAATTTCACGAAGATTACTATCGGACTGGCTTCTCCCGAGGAGATCCTCGAGAGCAGTTTCGGCGAGGTTACCAAGCCTGAGACCATCAACTATCGTACATACAAGCCCGAGCGCGATGGATTGTTCTGTGAGCGCATCTTCGGTCCTACCAAGGACTATGAGTGTGCTTGCGGTAAGTACAAGCGTATCCGTTATAAAGGAATTGTATGCGACCGATGCGGCGTGGAGGTGACCGAGAAGAAGGTGCGCCGTGAGCGTACCGGACATATCGAGCTGGTGGTGCCTGTGGCACATATCTGGTACTTCCGTTCCCTGCCCAACAAGATCGGTTATCTGTTAGGCGTTCCTACCAAGAAACTCGATGCAGTTATCTATTATGAGAAGTACATCGTCATCCAGCCGGGTGTGATGGAAGGAAAGAAAGATGCTGAAGGCAACGAGGTGAACGGTTCACATAAGATGGACCTGCTGTCTGAGGACGAGTATATCGAAATCCTGGAGGGTCTGCCCCAGGGCAATGAGTATCTCGATGATTCCGATCCGAATAAGTTCATTGCCAAGATGGGTGCTGAGGCTATCTACGAGTTGCTCGTGGGTATCGACCTCGACTCTCTGAGCTATGAGCTGCGCGACCGTGCCAATAGCGACTCTTCTCAGCAGCGTAAGACCGAGGCGCTGAAGCGTCTGCAGGTGGTGGAGGCCTTCCGCGTTAGTCAGGAGACCAACAAACCGGAGTGGATGATCATGAAGATCATTCCTGTTACTCCTCCTGAGTTGCGCCCGTTGGTACCGCTGGATGGTGGTCGTTTCGCCACTTCCGACCTGAACGACCTCTACCGTCGTGTCATCATTCGTAACAACCGTCTGAAGAGACTGATGGAGATCAAGGCTCCCGAGGTGATCCTCCGCAACGAGAAGCGTATGTTGCAGGAGGCTGTTGACTCTCTCTTCGACAACAGTCGTAAGTCGTCTGCCGTGAAGAGCGACAGCAACCGTCCGCTGAAGTCACTCTCTGACTCACTGAAAGGTAAGCAGGGTCGCTTCCGTCAGAACTTGCTCGGTAAGCGTGTTGACTATTCAGCACGTTCGGTAATCGTGGTAGGTCCTGAGCTGAAGATGGGCGAGTGCGGTCTGCCGAAGCTGATGGCAGCCGAGCTGTATAAGCCGTTCATCATCCGTAAGCTCATTGAGCGCGGTATCGTGAAGACGGTGAAGAGCGCCAAGAAGATCGTTGACCGCCGTGAGCCGGTGATCTGGGATATCCTGGAGAACGTGATGAAGGGTCATCCCGTACTGCTGAACCGTGCTCCTACACTGCACCGTCTGGGTATTCAGGCCTTCCAGCCGAAGCTCATCGAGGGTAAGGCTATTCAGTTGCACCCGCTGGCATGTACGGCTTTCAATGCCGACTTCGACGGTGACCAGATGGCTGTTCACCTTCCGTTGAGCAACGAGGCTGTACTCGAGGCACAGATCCTGATGCTGCAGAGTCATAACATCCTGAACCCTGCCAATGGTGCGCCAATCACCGTTCCTTCACAGGATATGGTGCTGGGTCTTTACTATATCACAAAGATTCGTCCGGGTGCCAAGGGTGAAGGTCTGACCTTCTACGGTCCGGAGGAGGCTATCATTGCCCACAACGAGGGTAAGTGCGACCTCCACGCTCAGGTGAAAGTGCTGGTGAAGGACAAGGATGAGAAGGGTGAGTATTATACCCATATGGTGGAGACCTCCGTTGGACGTGTCATCGTTAATGGCATCATCCCCGACGAGGTGGGCTTCGTCAATACGATTATCTCTAAGAAGTCATTGCGTGACATCATTGCCAACGTGATCAAGCATGTTGGTTTTGCTGAGGCTTGTGAGTTCCTCGATGGTATCAAGAACCTTGGTTACCGTATGGCTTACCTCGCCGGTCTTTCCTTCAACCTCGATGATATCATCATCCCGAAGGAGAAGGAGGAGTTGGTACAGAAAGGTAATGATGAGGTACAAGCCATCACCGATAACTATAACATGGGCTTCATCACCGACAACGAGCGTTACAACCAGGTTATCGATGCCTGGACACATGTCAACAACCGTCTGGGTGAGGTCTTGCTGAAGCAGATGACCGAGGCCGACCAGGGCTTCAACGCTGTTTATATGATGCTGGATTCCGGAGCCCGTGGTTCTAAGGACCAGATCAAACAGCTGGCTGGTATGCGTGGTTTGATGGCCAAGCCGCAGAAGGCAGGTGCTGAAGGACGTGGTACCATTGAGAACCCGATTCTCTCGAACTTCAAAGAGGGTATGTCGGTGCTCGAGTACTTCATCTCTACTCACGGTGCTCGTAAGGGTCTTGCCGATACCGCTATGAAGACAGCCGATGCTGGTTACCTGACTCGTCGTCTGGTGGATGTGTCACACGATGTGATCATCACCGAAGAGGACTGCGGTACGCTGCGCGGACTGGTTTGCACAGCACTGAAGAACGGCGATGAGACCATCTCTACATTGTATGAGCGTATCCTTGGTCGTGTGTCTGTACACGATATCATCAACCCCACCACAGGCGAGAAGATCATCTCTGCCGGTGAGGAGATTACCGAGGATGTGGCACGAATCATCGAGGAATCACCCATCGAGAGTGTCGAGATCCGTTCGGTACTCACTTGCGAGAGCAAGAAGGGTGTCTGTATGAAGTGCTACGGTCGTAACCTCGCTACCCAGCGTATGGTTCAGAAGGGTGAGGCTGTCGGTGTGATTGCCGCTCAGGCTATCGGTGAGCCGGGTACACAGCTTACACTTCGTACGTTCCACGCCGGTGGTGTGGCAGGTAATGCTGCCGCCAACGCTTCTATCGTGGCCAAGAACGACAGTCGTCTGGAGTTCGATGAGCTTCGTGCCGTTCCTTTCACTGAGGAGGGCGAGACTGGTGAGCGCGAGTGTCAGATGGTTGTCAGTCGTCTGGCTGAGGTCCGCTTCGTTGATCCGCACACCAACATCGTACTCTCTACGATGAACGTACCTTACGGTTCTTCTCTCTACTTCAAGCATGGAAGTACGGTGAAGAAGGGCGATATGATTGCCCGCTGGGATCCGTTCAACGCCGTTATCGTTACTGAATATGCCGGTACCTTGAAGTTCAAGGATGTGGTGGAAGGCAGTACCTATAAGGCTGAGACCGACGAAACCACGGGTCTGACCGAGAAGATCATCACGGAGACACGCGACAAGAATCTGGTGCCTACCTGTGATATTATCGGTAGCAATGGCGAGGTTATCGGAACCTATATCTTCCCTGTAGGTGGTCACGTGGTTGTTGAGGACGGTCAGACCGTCAAGACAGGTACCACTTTGGTGAAGATTCCGCGTACCGTTGCCAAGGGTGGTGACATCACTGGTGGTCTGCCGCGTGTTACCGAGCTCTTCGAGGCTCGTAACCCGTCTAACCCTGCTGTCGTATCTGAGATCGACGGTGAGGTGACCATGGGTAAGGTGAAACGCGGTAACCGTGAGATTATCGTTACCTCTAAGACAGGCGACCAGCGTAAGTATCTTGTTTCCCTGTCGAAGCAGATCCTGGTACAGGAGCATGATGCCGTACGTGCCGGTACACCGCTCTCCGACGGTGTGATCACACCGAACGATATCCTGGCCATCAAGGGTCCGACCGCCGTTCAGGAGTATATCGTGAATGAAGTTCAGGACGTGTATCGTCTGCAGGGTGTGAAGATCAACGATAAGCACTTCGAGATCATCGTTCGTCAGATGATGCGCAAGGTGCAGATCAATGACCCGGGTGATACCATCTTCCTGGAGCAGGAGATCGTTGACAAGCTTGATTTCGCAGAGGAGAACGACCGCATCTGGGGTAAGAAGGTGGTTGTTGATGCCGGTGACTCTGAGGTCATGAAGGCAGGACAGATCGTTTCCGCCCGTAAGCTGCGCGATGAGAACTCTATGCTCAAGCGTCGTGACCTCCGTACCGTACAGGTTCGTGACGCCGTGCCCGCTACTTCAACCCAGATCCTGCAGGGTATTACCCGTGCAGCATTGCAGACCAAGAGTTTCATGTCGGCCGCTTCCTTCCAGGAGACGACGAAGGTGCTCAACGAGGCTGCTATCCGCGGAAAGGTAGATACCTTGGAAGGTATGAAGGAGAACGTGATCTGCGGTCACCTGATTCCTGCCGGTACTGGTCTGCGTGAGTTCGACAAGATCATCGTGGGCTCGAAAGAGGAGTATGAGCGTATTCAGGCTAACCGCAAGAACGTGCTCGACTTCTCCGAGAAAGAGGCTGTGTTAGAGGAGTAATCCTTATAAACACGATATCGATAAAGAGACTGGCATTTGTTGTCAGTCTCTTTTTTTGTCTTTTTACTTTGAATATTCTTGTAATTATCAGGAACATTTCTTATCTTTGCGGCAGATTATTACCAACAATTAGACAATATGGAAAAGAGGAAACTACAACCCATGATGAGGGTGTTGGTGGCAATGGTGTTGCTGCTTTGCGCCGGAATGATGAAAGCCGAACCTGAATCCTATGGTTTGATGATAGCAGGAGTAGAGATTACCTCCGACAATGTCAATGATATTGAGGGGGCTGTAGCAGCCAAAGGCAATGGCTGTGAGGCTCACGGTGTTACCTACGATCCTGTGAATCACAAACTCCACCTTGACAATGCCACCATCATTGCCAAGGGTTACGGTGTCTCTGCAATCGAAGCGAACAATGTGCCTATTTCTGGTAGTCAGATGTTCTCTATTTATATGAAAGGCGTGAACACCCTTGAGTCGGAGTATATTGCCATCTACTGTTGCAATAACCTGTCTTTCTATAACGATATGATGTTTGTCCAAGACCGGCCGCAGCTGAAGATTAAATCCACAGGCTTGTCCGGTATAGAGATGATCAAGACAGATGGAGAATTGGCGGCTTGTTCCATTAAGATTTTCTCTTCAGACGTAGAGATCCAAAGTGTTGCAACATGCATTAGCGGTTTTTATAATCCTCAGTATTCAGGTGATCCCACACCGCCACATTATTTTGATTTGACCGTATATCAAGGTAGCTCCATTGATGCTGTCACCACCAGTACGAATGCCACTGTCACGGTGTTCTCCAATATGAGGAATATACTGAGGGCTGCAACTGTTACCCAGATTGCTCCCACAACAGCGAACTGGAATAAAGACCAGCATGCTTTCTATGAGGGTGATGCGGTTGTCTATCCCAAGCATTACCGTTTGTCAGATGCCCTCTCCTTTAAGGATAACGCAGTGGAGCAGATCTGTCTGAGCAGGTGGGATGAGAACAGCGATGGCAAGATCGACAACGTGGAGGTGAGGAAGATTACTTCCCTCGGAGAAAACTTCCGTAATAACACCGCCGTCACTTCTTTCTATGAACTGGCCTATTTCCACGGACTTGAAACAATGGCAACCCATGCCTTTCTTAATTGTCCGAATCTGAAAGAGGTGCTGATACCAATAACGGTGAAGACCATCTCTAGCTATGCTTTTAGTAATGTGGCCGTCGAAACTATTACTATCAGAGACAATGTGGAAGAAGTCAACGACTTCGCTTTCTTTGATTGTAAACAATTGAATACCGTTTCCATAGGCAGTGATGCCAAGCTGAGAACAATAGGTAGTAAAGCCTTCAGTGATGCTCCGCTTACCTCGCTCACCCTCCCCTCCCATTTAGAGTCCATCGGGCAATCTGCTTTCTCCGATAACCGTTTGACCACTTTGGTGTTGCCTGCCTCGCTGAACAATATCGGGCAGGGCGCGTTCCAGCAGCCTAGCCTAACGGAGAGTTGCTTGAAGACAATAGTGGTAGAGAGGGAAACACCAGCAACGATCGGTGAGAACTGCTTTGGTAATAACCTCAGTCCTGATGCGGTGATCTATGTGCCTGACGGACTCGTTCAAGCTTATAAAACGGCATGGCCGCAGTATGCTGCCCATATCAAGAGCCGCATTACCTATCCCATCGAGATTGCCGGCATCCGACTGGCAGAAAACAATGTCGATGCAGAAACCGGGGCTTTCAGTTACAATGACGGTACGGGTAAACGATATGTGGAAGGAGTGCGTTACGTGCCATCCACCCATACCCTCTACTTGGACGATGCTAACATTATTGCAACCAACGATATATACAACTGCGGAATCTACACAGATTCCGATCAGCCCCTCCACATCGTGATGACAGGCAATAGTCAGATCGTTGGCGTTGTGGGTATCAATACGGCAGCGGGATTTACCATCGAGGGTGAAACGGTGGCAGCTTACTTGATGATAAGTTCTCAGAAAGCAGGTGTCATCGGTAAGAATACGGGTAGCACAACACCCAACGACTTGGTGTTTAAGAATTGTGAAGTGAGTATCAGAACCACAGATGGTCCATGTATCAATGGCTATTACTGTGTGAATCCCGACAACCTGGATGATGATGAGTGGGGTATTAGCCCTAGAATGGTTGGTAAGTTGGTGTGCCAGAAAGTGAACCTTGAACTCACAGCCACAGGGTATAATGTCGTAAAACGAATTGGTGGTTATAATCAAACCGACTGTCATATTACCTATCCCACGAGTGGAACCTTGGGCCTCGATCTCGAAAATGGCTTCATGATTGATACAGGCAGCGGAGACCAACCCATAAAAGACTATTTCAAGATTGAGAGGAATCCAGAGAGCATCGTTACTGGTATCAGTGAGCTGACGGAGGAAGGTAATAGCCAGACGGGCACCACGGAATGGTACACCTTGGATGGTCGTAAGCTGAATGGCGAGCCTGTGAAGTCAGGCATCTACTTGATGAACGGCAGGAAGGTGGTGGTGAAGTAATTCTTGCAAAATCTTTCTATATCTGAAAAAAAATCATTACCTTTGCAGCCAGTCTAAAAGGAAACAATCAGATTATGGGAAGAATCATACTCACAGGCGACCGCCCCACGGGTCGCCTGCATTTGGGACACTATGTGGGTTCACTGCGCCGTCGCGTGGAGTTACAGAATGAAGGTGACTACGATAAGATGTTCGTGTTCATCGCAGATGTGCAGGCTCTTACTGATAATGCCGACAATCCCGAGAAGGTGCGTCAGAACATCATTGAGGTGGCACTTGATTACCTCTCTGTGGGGCTCGACCCCTCGAAGGTCACCATTTTCATCCAGTCGATGATCCCTGAGCTGACGGAGCTCACGGTGTATTATATGAACCTCGTTACCGTGAGTCGTCTGCAGCGCAACCCCACCGTGAAGACAGAGATTGCCATGCGCAACTTCGAGACCTCCATTCCCGTGGGCTTCTTCACCTATCCTATCTCACAGGCTGCCGATATCACGTTCTGCAAGGCTACCACCGTACCGGTAGGAGAGGACCAGGAGCCGATGCTGGAACAGTGCCGCGAGATTGTAAGACGCTTCAATTCCATATACGGAGAGGTGCTGGTAGAGCCGCAGATCATGCTGCCCTCCAACCAGGCTTGTCTGCGCTTGCCGGGAATCGACGGTAATGCAAAGATGTCGAAGAGCTTGGGTAACTGTATCTACCTGAGCGACACCGCCAAGGAGGTGGAGCAGAAAGTGAAGTCGGCTTATACCGATCCGGAACATCTGCGCGTGGAAGATCCCGGTCATGTGGAAGGAAACGTGGTGTTTACCTATCTTGATGCCTTCTCTTCTGATGATGACTTCGCTGAGTTCTGGCCCGAATACAAGAACCTGGATGAGCTAAAGGACCACTACCGTCGTGGCGGATTAGGCGACATGAAATGCAAGAAGTTCCTCATGAAGGTGTTGAACAAGCAACTGGAGCCCATCCGTGTTCGCCGTCATGAGTTCGAGCAGGACATCCCCGAGGTGTATAACATCCTGAAGAAGGGTAGTGAAGCTGCCCGCGAGGTGGCTGCCCAGACGTTGCATGAGGTGCGTGAGGCCATGAAAATCAATTACTTTGATGATCCCGACCTTATCCGTGAGCAAGCAGAGAAATACAGAAATAATTCATAGTTCATAGTTATAGTATAGGTTATGGAGGAACAGAAGAATAACGGATTGCAGTTGGAGTTGCCGCAGGATGTGGCACAGGGACAGTATGCCAACTTTGCCATCATTACCCATAGCAGTAGTGATTTCATCCTTGATTTCGCACGGGTACTTCCCGGACTGCCGAAGGCACAGGTGAAGAGTCGTGTGATTCTGGCTCCTGAACATGCCAAGCGACTTCTCGCCGCGCTGCAGGAGAACATCATGCGTTACGAACAGGAGTTCGGAACCATTCGCATCCCAAACCAAGGACCACGTACGGCAACACCATTTCCGATGGGGAAAGGTGAGGCTTAATCCCGTGAATCCTGTCGAATCTTGAACGAAATTAGTAAGAAATATATTAAAACAATGTTAACAAAGTATATTTCTTACTAATTTTTTATTATTCCATTACTTTTGCTATTTATAGAATTAGGTGGTTTCGGGGAAAGTTTGTACCTTTGCAGCCCGAAATAGTCCGCAGGGATTATAGTGCATATACTCGAATATAAACAAAACAATATAAATATCTAAAAATTAAGTACAATGCCTACTATTTCACAATTAGTAAGAAAAGGCAGAAAGGCGCTTGTTGACAAGAGCAAGTCGCCCGCTTTGGACTCATGTCCTCAGCGTCGTGGCGTTTGTGTACGCGTTTACACAACGACCCCGAAGAAGCCTAATTCGGCAATGCGTAAAGTTGCCCGTGTTCGTTTGACAAACCAGAAGGAAGTGAACTCCTACATCCCGGGAGAGGGTCACAACCTTCAGGAGCACTCTATCGTTTTGGTACGCGGCGGTCGTGTAAAGGACCTTCCCGGTGTACGTTATCACATTGTTCGCGGAACGCTGGATACTGCAGGTGTAGCAAACCGCACACAGCGTCGTTCCAAGTACGGAGCTAAGCGTCCTAAGCAGAAGAAGTAAAAGAGTCAGTGAGTTTTTAAGTTCATGGGTGCTCGGTGATGAGCAGGCTCGGAACAAGAGGAGAAACTCAACAACTCGAAGACTCAGAAACTTACAAACTCAGGAACTGAAAACTCAGTGACTGAAAACTCAGAAACTTGAAGTAAACCGTTTTGCTGGAGAATTGTTAACAGGTTGAGTAAATGCTCTGGAGTGAGCGTTGAAGATATCAGAAAGAACAGCCCCATGCAGAATAAATTTTATTAAAAATGAGAAAAGCAAAACCAAAGAAGCGCGTGATCCTGCCGGATCCCGTTTTCAACGACCAAAAGGTCTCAAAGTTCGTGAATCATCTGATGTATGACGGAAAGAAGAATACATCTTATGAGATTTTCTACAAAGCTCTTGACATTGTCAAAGAGAAGATGGCTAAGGAAGAGAAGGCTCCGCTTGAGATTTGGAAGCAGGCCCTCGACAACATTACTCCCCAGGTGGAGGTGAAGAGCCGTCGTATCGGTGGTGCTACCTTCCAGGTTCCTACGGAAATCCGTCCGGACCGCAAGGAGAGTGTGTCCATGAAGAATATGATCAACTTCGCTCGCAAGCGTGGTGGTAAGTCTATGGCTGACCGTCTGGCTGCTGAGATCATGGATGCCTACAACAACCAGGGTGGTGCATACAAGCGTAAGGAGGACATGCACCGTATGGCTGAGGCTAACCGTGCTTTCGCCCACTTCAGATTCTAAACATTCAGGATAATAATAGGTAAAAAGAGAAAATGGCAAAACAAGACTTACATTTGACCCGCAATATCGGTATCATGGCTCACATCGATGCCGGTAAGACAACAACTTCTGAGCGTATCCTGTACTACACAGGTAAGACTCATAAGATTGGCGAGGTTCATGACGGTGCCGCAACAATGGACTGGATGGCACAGGAGCAGGAGCGTGGTATTACCATCACCTCTGCTGCTACCACCTGCTATTGGCACTATAACGACAAACAGTTTAAGATCAACTTGATTGATACTCCGGGACACGTGGACTTCACCGCTGAGGTGGAGCGTTCTCTCCGTGTACTGGACGGAGCTGTGGCAACCTACTGTGCAGTAGGTGGTGTACAGCCCCAGAGTGAAACGGTGTGGCGCCAGGCCGACAAGTACAATGTACCCCGTCTGGGATACGTGAACAAGATGGACCGTTCTGGTGCAAACTACTACGACGTTCTCCAGCAGATGAAGGACGTGCTGGGTGCTAAGCCCGTTTCTTTGGTGATTCCTATCGGACAGGAGGAGACCTTCAAGGGTATCGTTGACCTGCTGAAGATGAAGGCAATCATCTGGAACGATGAGACACAGGGGGCTGAGTTCGAGGTAACCGACATCCCTGCTGATCTCGCTGATGAGGCTCAGGAGTGGCGCGACAAGCTCGTGGAATCTGCAGCAGAGTTCGATGAGGCTCTGATGGAGAAGTTCTTCGAGGATCCTAACTCAATTACTGAGGAGGAGCTGATCGCTGCTATCCGTAAGGGTACCCTCGCCATGGAGTGCACACCGATGCTCTGCGGTTCATCATTCAAGAACAAGGGTGTACAGACTCTGCTCGACTATGTTTGTGCCTTCCTTCCTTCTCCACTGGATACTCCCAACATCGTTGGTGAGAACCCCAGCACAGGCGAAGAGGAAGACCGTAAGCCGAGTGAGGACGAGCCCACTTCAGCGCTGGCCTTCAAGATTGCTACCGACCCGTATGTTGGTCGTCTGGTGTTCTTCCGCGTTTACTCTGGTAAGGTGGAGGCTGGTTCATACGTCTTCAACACCCGTTCCGGTAAGAAGGAGCGCGTGAGCCGTCTGTTCCAGATGAACTCCAACAAGCAGCAGCCCATGGAGAGCATTGACGCTGGTGATATCGGTGCCGGTGTAGGTTTCAAGGATATCCGTACGGGTGATACCCTCTGCGATGAGGCTCATCCCATCGTACTGGAGAGCATCAGTTTCCCGGATACCGTGATCTCTATCGCCGTTGAGCCGAAGAGCCAGGCTGACATTGCCAAGCTCGATAACGGTCTGGCTAAGCTGGCTGAGGAAGATCCTACCTTCACTGTACATACCGACGAGCAGAGCGGTCAGACCGTGATCTCTGGTATGGGTGAGCTTCACCTCGATATCATCATCGACCGTCTGAAGCGTGAGTTCAAGGTAGAGTGTAACCAGGGTAAGCCTCAGGTGAACTATAAGGAAGCCATCACCAAGACTGTTAACCTCCGCGAGGTTTACAAGAAGCAGTCGGGTGGTCGTGGTAAGTTCGCTGACATCATCGTGAACGTCGGTCCGGTAGATGAGGATTACGACATCAAGGAGAATGGCGGTCTGCAGTTCATCAACGAGGTGAAGGGTGGTAATATTCCTAAGGAGTTCATCCCTGCTGTGCAGAAGGGCTTCGAGGATGCCATGAAGAATGGTGTGCTTGGTGGCTATCCGATGGATTCCATGAAGGTGACTGTTATCGACGGTTCGTTCCACCCGGTTGACTCTGACCAGCTGTCATTCGAGTTGGCTGCCCGCAACGCATACAAGAACGCTTGCGTGAAGGCCGGTCCTGTACTCATGGAGCCTGTGATGAAGCTTGAGGTGGTGACACCTGAGGAGAACATGGGTGACGTGATTGGTGACTTGAACAAGCGCCGTGGTCAGGTAGAAGGTATGGAAGAGGCCCGTAGCGGTGCACGCATCGTGAAGGCTATGGTTCCGCTGGCTGAGATGTTCGGCTATGTAACCGCTCTGCGTACCATCACCTCTGGTCGTGCTACCAGCTCTATGGAGTATGATCACCACGCACCAGTTTCTGGCTCTATCGCCAAGGCTGTGCTTGAGGAGATCAAGGGTCGCGTTGACCTCGTGTAAAGCCTCACCCCCAACCCCTCTCCAAAGGGCGAGGGGAGTAGTTTGAGATTAAAGAGGGCCGCTGAGCAAATGACTCTTTAGCGGCTCCTCACCATAAACAATTAATATTAAACATTAAAGACTATGAGTCAGAAAATTCGCATTAAGCTGAAGAGCTACGACCACAAATTGGTTGACAAGTCAGCAGAGAAAATCGTGAAGGCTGTGAAGGCTACAGGTGCTATCGTTAGCGGTCCTATCCCCCTTCCAACTCACAAGCGTATCTACACAGTAAACCGTTCTACCTTCGTAAACAAGAAGGCTCGTGAGCAGTTCCAGTTGTCAGACTACAAGCGTCTGATTGACATCTACAGCTCAACAGCTAAGACGGTTGATGCCCTGATGAAGCTTGAGCTTCCCAGCGGTGTTGAGGTAGAGATCAAGGTATAGTTAAAGCCCGAATGGGCAAACTATCATAAAAACGGGAGTCACAAATTGTGATTCCCGTTTTTGTTTTGTCGTAATCTCAAAACTTCATAAGAAATTGATATAAGAATAGCCCAAGGTGAACATTTGTGAACTTTTTGACCTCAAATTATTTGCAAAAGAGTTTGGAAAGCTGTATTTTTGCGTTGTCAAAGCGATATTATTATGAAAAGAATGTTGTTAGCGGCGGTGTTGCTTTACTGCGCTACCCTTCGATTGGGGGCTCAGCAACCGATCAGACATGAGTTTAGTATGGGCTTCGGCGTAGGAAACAACATGGCTGACAAAAAGGTTAATGATGTGGTAGATCACTATCTATCCACCTATCATATGGAAAGTGAAATGGGATGTTCCGACTTTGTCGGTGATTCGCATATAACTCTGAGTTTTGAGTACCACTATCGTCTTAACCAACGATGGGCTGTGGGCTGCATCGCCGGCTGGGGAATATCAAAAGAATCCTATGATGGAATTGAAGAACATGGGGCGGCACCCCATTCCTATCTTGCCAAGTATGGCAGTGAGCAGAGTCGTATATTCTATATTGCGCCATCAGTCAGATACAGTTGGCTTACTACCATGCGAGGACACATGCAACTCTATTCTCGGGCGGCTTTGGGAACCATCAGACAACACATGTTATTCGACTATCAGCAGGCTGCTTCTGATGGTAGACTATATACTGCTTTTGAAGACGACACTCAACGCGATGAATATCGCCATGAACATTTTGATGAGGTGAAATGGCGTTCCGCTTATCAACTGACTCCTGTTGGCATCGATCTCGGTAACCGATTCATCCATTTCTATTCGGAACTGGGCTATGGATTCCAGGGCGTCTTTACCATTGGAACTCGTTTCACCTTTCCCTAACAGAAGTGGGTCAAAACAAAATCTGCTCAACATACACAATAGCGGCGTCAACATACACGCAACATACACGCGAGATTGACAAACGGATGATTATTCCCAATGTGGGAATAAATTGTTCCCAATGTGGGAATATCGAGAAAGTGACATAGTTTCTATGAGAAAGTGACATAGTTAGCAGTGAACCCTTAGTGTAGGTTTGATTTTCATCATGAATACGTAGTAATCCACATAATCCTCCGCCATCAACCTGCTGACCATAAGTTGGTTAGACGTGCCAGCGGAGCATTCTTTTGAATTCATTTGTTACGCCGTTTTTTGGAGTGTATTCTTTTTTTATATATCTTTGTAGCCGTAATAACCAAATTATTAAGCATATGGAAACTGAAGAACTGAAGAATCAAACAGCAGAAGCAGCTGAAGAACTGAAGAACCAAGCTGCAGAAGCAACTGAAGAGGTAAAGGAGCAGGCTGCAGAAACTGCAAGTGACGTAAAGGACTCTGCTGAGGACCTGTTGAAAAACATGAAGGAGAAGGCTGAGGACGTGATCAATGATATCAGCGAGAACGAGACCGTGAAGGCTGTCCGCGAGAAAGTGGAAGGCTGGGTGAGCGAAGAAAACCTGAAGAACGTCAAGGAGAAGGTGGAAGGCGTGATTAACGATATCAGCGAGAACGAGACCGTGAAAGCCGTTCGTGAGAAGATCGACGAAACCGTGGAGCAGCTTACCTCTAATGAAACCGTTCAGCAAGCCAAGGAGTTCGTAAGCGAACAAACCGACCGCGCCGGTGAGTTTATCAAGGAGAGCGCCGAGAGTGTGGAGAAAAGCAGTTTCTTCCAGAAACTCAAAGGACTATTCGGACTGAAATAAATACCTTTACTGATACAGTATCAGTCATTTCTTCTTATTGAATAGTTAAAAATCAATAAAAGTTGCGTTGTGCAAAGGTACTCATGCTTGTTATTTCAATAATAATGTGTACCTTTGCACCCGCTAAAGTGCGTATTGCGCTGGCTTTATGCCATCAATACTCTGATAAAGAACAACTTAACCTTCAATTGCGAAGAAGTGAGGATGTTTCTTTTTAAGTGTGTTGTGTGTGTGAAAAAAGCGAAGATTAGGAAAGAAAATCGGAATGACATCCGTTTTCAGTGCCGACGGCAAGAATGTGCCGTGCACTGTTATCGAAGCTGGTCCTTGTGTTGTTACTCAGGTTAAGACCGTTGAGAAAGACGGTTATCAGGCTGTTCAGCTGGGCTACGGCGAGGCTAAGGAGAAGAATACCTCTAAGCCTATGCAGGGAGTCTTCAAGAAGGCCGGTACAACACCAAAGAAGCACTTGGCCGAGTTCAAGTTTGACGAGGAGCACAACCTCGGTGATACCATCACAGTTGAGATCTTCAACGATGTTGACTTCGTTGACGTGATTGGTACTTCCAAAGGTAAGGGTTTCCAGGGCGTTATGAAGCGCCACGGATTCGGTGGTGTAGGTCAGGCTACACACGGTCAGGACGACCGTGCCCGCAAGCCGGGATCTATCGGTGCTTGTTCATACCCCGCTAAGGTGTTCAAGGGTATGCGCATGGGCGGCCAGATGGGTGGTGACCGTGTAACCACTCAGAACCTCAGAGTGTTAAAGGTTATCCCAGAGAGCAACCTTCTTATTGTGAAGGGTAGCGTCGCTGGATGCAAAGGTTCAACTGTAATAATTAACATGTAATGGAAGTTAGCGTATTAAATATCAATGGTCAGGAGACCGGAAGAAAGGCAACTCTTAATGAGGCTATCTTCGCTATTGAACCGAATGATCACGTTCTGTATCTGAACGTTAAGCAGTATCTTGCCAATCAGCGCCAGGGAACAGCTAAGTCAAAGGAGCGCAGTGAGCTCTCAGGTTCTACCCGCAAGCTGATCCGTCAGAAGGGTAGTGGTGGTGCTCGCCGTGGTGACATCAACTCACCGGTACTCGTAGGTGGTGCCCGCGTGTTTGGTCCGAAGCCCCGCGACTACAGCTTCAAGCTGAACAAGAAAGTTAAGGTCCTTGCACGTAAGAGTGCCCTCTCTTATAAGGCAAAGGAGAATGCCATCATCGTTGTAGAGGACTTCACGATGGATGCACCCAAGACTAAAGATTTTATAAATATTACTAAAAATCTCAAAGTCGAAGGAAAGAAACTTCTCCTCGTTTTGCCAAATATAGATAAAAATGTATATTTGTCGGCTCGTAACCTCCAGCGTACCAATGTGATGCTGGCAAGTGCCATCAACACTTACAAGATTTTGGATGCTGATGTACTTGTTATCACAGAGAACTCGCTGAAGACAATCGATGAAATCTTAATCAAGTAAAAGGAGACAATAGATATGGCATTTATCATTAAACCGTTGGTCACTGAGAAGATGACCAATATTACAGACAAGTCTTCTGAAGACAGAACTTACAAGCACAAGGGTGAGACACGCACCAAGAAGGCTCAGGCCAAGTATGGTTTCATCGTACGTCCCGAGGCTAATAAGCTCGAAATTAAGAACGAAGTCGAGAGTCTGTACAACGTCACAGTGGTTGACGTGAACACGATGCGTTACGCAGGCAAGCGCTCAAGCCGCTATACCAAGCTGGGCTTGATCAAAGGTCAGCGCAATGCATTCAAGAAAGCAGTCGTTACCTTGAAAGAGGGCGATACTATTGATTTTTACAGCAATATTTAATAAGAAATGGCAGTACGTAAATTAAAACCGGTAACTCCCGGTCAAAGACACAAGATTATTGGCACATTCGAGGATATTACTGCAACTGTGCCAGAGAAGTCTCTCGTTTACGGAAAACGCTCTACTGGCGGTCGAAACAATACAGGTAAGATGACTGTTCGCTACATGGGTGGCGGTCATAAGAGAAAGTATCGTTTCATCGACTTCAAGCGAGAGAAAGATGGTGTTCCAGCTGTAGTGAAGACAATCGAGTACGATCCTAACCGTTCTGCTCGCATTGCGCTTCTGTTCTACGCTGATGGTGAAAAACGTTACATTATTGCTCCTAACGGATTGCAGGTGGGTACTACACTGCTCTCTGGTGCTGAGGCAGCACCTGAAGTGGGTAACGCCCTTCCCTTGGCAAACATCCCCGTGGGTACGGTGGTTCACAACATCGAGCTCCGCCCGGGTCAGGGTGCCAAGCTTGTCCGTTCGGCTGGTAACTTTGCTCAGCTTACTTCTCGTGAAGGTAGCTATTGCGTGATCAAACTCCCTTCTGGCGAGACACGCAAGATACTCAGTGCTTGTAAGGCAACTATCGGTGTTGTTGGTAATGCTGACCACGCCCTTGAGCAGTCTGGTAAGGCCGGACGTTCTCGCTGGCTGGGTCGCCGTCCGCACAACCGTGGTGTTGTGATGAACCCGCACGATCACCCGATGGGTGGTGGTGAAGGACGTCAGAGCGGTGGACATCCGCGCTCACGTAAGGGCTTGTACGCAAAGGGTCTCAAGACTCGTGCTCCTAAGAAGCTCTCCAACAAGTATATCATCGCAAGAGCAAGTAAATAACAAAGTAAACTGAAGTAAATTATGAGTCGTTCATTAAAAAAAGGTCCGTACATCAACGTGTCACTCGAGAAGAAAGTTCTCGCTATGAATGAGAGTGGCAAGAAGAATGTCGTTAAGACATGGGCCAGAGCTTCAATGATCTCCCCGGATTTCGTGGGACACACTGTAGCTGTTCATAACGGTAACAAATTTATCCCTGTTTACATTACTGAGAACATGGTAGGCCACAAGCTGGGTGAGTTCGCTCCCACACGTCGTTTCGGCGGCCATGCTGGTAACAAGAAGTAAACGGGCTGCAACCATTTAAATAGAAGTAATAATGGGAAATAGAAAGAAATTAGCGGCTGAGAAAAGAAAAGAGGCCCTGAAGACATTGTACTTTGCGAAACTGAAGGGTGTTCCCTCTTCACCTCGCAAGATGCGCTATGTCGTAGATATGATTCGCGGTATGGAAGTGAACCGCGCCCTCGGCGTGCTGAGATTCTCCAAGAAGCATGCCGCAGCTGATGTAGAGAAGTTGCTCCGCTCAGCCATCAACAACTGGGAACAGAAAAACGACCGCAAGGCCGAGGATGGTGAGCTGTATATTTCCAAGGTGTTTGTTGACGAAGGTGTAACCATGAAGCGCATGCGCCCTGCTCCTCAGGGTCGCGGCTATCGCATTCGCAAGCGCTCTAATCATGTCACCTTGTTCGTTGACGCTAAAACTAATGACGAAAAATAAGTAAGTAGAATGGGACAGAAAGTTAATCCAATCAGCAACCGCTTGGGCATTATCCGCGGTTGGGACTCAAACTGGTTCGGTGGAAAGAGCTTCGGTGATAATCTGGTAGAAGACCAGAAAATCCGTAAGTATCTCAACGAACGTCTGGCTAAGGCAAGTGTTTCGAAAATCGTTATCGAGCGCACGCTGAAGCTCGTTACCATCACTATCTGCACAGCCCGTCCGGGTATCGTTATTGGTAAGGGTGGTCAGGATGTTGACAAACTGAAGGAAGAGCTGAAGAAGCTCTATGATAAGGAGATCCAGATCAATATCTTCGAGGTGAAGAAGCCTGAGCTCGATGCAACAATCGTGGCAAACAACATTGCTCGTCAGATTGAAGGTAAGATTGCTTACCGCCGCGCTATCAAGCAGGCTGTTGCCAACACCATGCGTGCTGGAGCAGAAGGTATCAAGATCCAGATCACTGGTCGTCTGAACGGTGCTGAAATGGCACGTAAGGAAATGTTCAAGGAAGGCCGCACCCCCCTGCACACGTTCCGCGCTGACATCGACTATTGCCAGGCTGAGGCTCTGACAAAGGTTGGTCTGCTCGGCATCAAGGTGTGGATTTGCCGCGGTGAGGTTTACGAGAAGCGCGACCTCGCCCCCAACTTCACACAGGAGAAGCAGAACGGTCGTGGAAACGGCAGACAAGGCGGTCGTGGTAATCGTAAAAGAAACAATAACAAGTAAAAAAGATTGATCATGTTACAGCCAAAAAGAGTAAAATATAGAAGACCTCAAGACGGACGTGGCAACAAAGGCGACGCCCACAGAGGTACACAGCTGGCTTTCGGTTCTTTCGGTATCAAGACACTTGATGCGAAATGGCTCGACAGCCGACAGTTAGAGGCTGCCCGCGTTGCTATCAACCGTTACATGCAGCGTGAAGGACAGGTCTGGATTCGTGTTTTCCCGGATAAACCCATCACCCGCAAGCCTGCTGATGTCCGAATGGGTAAAGGTAAGGGTGATCCCGCAGGATGGGTTGCACCTGTGACACCGGGTCGTATCCTCTTCGAAGTTGAAGGCGTTCCGTTCGAGGTTGCCAAGGAGGCTCTCCGCCTCGGCGCTCAGAAACTGCCTGTAAAGACTAAGTTTGTTGTAAGACGTGATTTCGATAAAAACGCTTAAGAAAGATGAAGATTCAAGAGATTAGAGAGCTCGCCACAAAGGATTTGGTGGAGCGTTTAGAGACAGAAGTGACAAAGTTGCAGCAGTTAAAGCTCAATCATGCCATCACACCGCTGGAGAATCCATCTCAGATTAAGGAAGCTCGTCGAACCATCGCGCGTATGAAGACAGAACTCCGTCAGAGAGAACTTAACAAATAACAATGGTCCAGATGGAAACAAGAAATTTAAGAAAAACAAGACAGGGTGTCGTTATCAGCAACAAAATGGATAAAACCATTGTTATTGCCGCTAAGTTCAAGGAGAAGCACCCGATTTATGGTAAGTTTGTCCAGAAGACAAAGAAGTACCATGCTCATGATGAGAAGAATGAGTGCAATATCGGTGATACCGTACTCATTATGGAAACCCGTCCGTTGTCTAAGACAAAGAGATGGAGATTAGTACAAATCGTAGAAAAGGCTAAGTAATTATGATACAAGCAGAATCAAGACTTACAGTCGCTGACAACAGTGGTGCTCGTGAGGCTCTTTGCATTCGCGTGCTGGGTGGTACCCGCCGCCGTTATGCCAGCGTGGGTGACGTGATTGTTGTTGCCATCAAGAACGCAATCCCCACAAGTGATGTGAAAAAAGGTGCAGTATCTAAGGCTTTGATTGTTCGCACAAAGAAGGAGATTCGTCGCGCTGATGGTTCCTACATCCGCTTCGATGACAACGCTTGTGTGCTGCTCAACAATGCAGGTGAACTTCGCGGCAGCCGTATCTTCGGCCCCGTTGCCCGTGAGCTCCGTGCAGTAAACATGAAAGTCGTTTCTTTGGCACCTGAGGTTCTTTAATTTTTTAAACTGAATAGTAATGAGTAAGTTACATATTAAGAAAGGTGACATGGTCCTCGTAATTGCCGGTAAGGACAATTACAAGATCAAGGGCAACAAGACTCCGCACAAGGTGCTGAAGGTGCTCGTGAAGGAACAGCGTGCCATCGTAGAGGGCGTGAACATGGTCTCTAAGAGCACGAAGCCGTCTGCCAAGAATCCTCAGGGAGGTATCATCAAGCAGGAGGCTCCTATTCATATTTCAAATTTGATGTTGGTTGATCCGAAGAGCGGTGATCCTACTCGCGTTGCTATCAAGCACGAGGGCAAGAACGTGATTCGTATCTCTAAAAAATCAGGAGAGGAGATTAAATAATGAATACAGCACAGTTAAAGAAAGAGTATAAGGAGAATATCGCTCCGGCATTGCAGAAGCAGTTCAACTACACTTCAGCTATGCAGATTCCTGTCCTGAAGAAGATTGTAGTTAACCAGGGTCTGGGCGATGCCACTCAGGATAAGAAGATCATCGACGTGGCTATTAACGAGATTTCCACCATTACGGGTCAGAAGGCGGTAGCTACCTATTCAAAGAAGGATATCGCTAACTTCAAGCTCCGTAAGAAGATGCCTATCGGTGTGATGGTTACACTGCGTCGTGAGCGTATGTATGAGTTCCTCGAGAAACTCGTGCGTGTTGCACTTCCCCGTATCCGTGACTTCAAGGGAATCGAGACCAAGTTCGACGGACGTGGAAACTATACACTGGGTATCCAGGAGCAGATCATCTTCCCGGAGATCAACATCGATACCATCGATCGTATCCAGGGTATGAACATCACTTTTGTGACATCTGCAAAGACCGATGAAGAGGGCTTTGCCCTGCTCAAGGCTTTCGGCCTCCCATTCAAGAACGCTAAAAATTAAGAAATATGGCTAAAGAATCAATGAAGGCCCGCGAGGTTAAGCGCGCCAAGCTTGTTGCTCGCTATGCTGAGAAACGTGCTGCCCTGAAGAAAGTGATTGCCACAGCTGAGGATCCTGCAGAGGCTTACGAAGCAGCCCGCCAGTTGCAGAGCATTCCACGCAATGCCAATCCTATCCGCCTGCACAACCGTTGCAAGGTGACTGGTCGTCCGAAGGGTTACATCCGTCAGTTCGGTATCTCACGTATCCAGTTCCGCGAAATGGCTTCGGCTGGTTTGATCCCCGGTGTGAAGAAGGCAAGCTGGTAAGCAGTTGAAAATTGACAATTGAAGATTGACAATTACGCATATGACAGATCCAATAGCAGATTATCTGACGAGGTTGAGAAACGCAATCATGGCTCATCACCGTGTTGTTGAAGTACCAGCTTCAAACTTGAAGAAGGAGATTACCAAGATCCTCTTCGAGAAAGGTTACATCCTGAACTACAAGTTCATCGAGGATGGACCGCAGGGAACTATCAAGGTTGCCTTGAAGTACGACCCTGCAACAAGACAGAACGCTATCCGCGTGCTGAAAAGAGTGTCTAAGCCAGGTCTTCGTAAGTACACTGGTTACAAAGACATGCCGAGAGTAATTAACGGATTAGGTATCGCTATCATATCTACATCCCAAGGTGTCATGACGGACAAGGAGGCTTCTCAGCTGAAGATCGGCGGTGAGGTTCTTTGCTACGTATATTAATGGGAGGACTTAAGTATGTCAAGAATAGGTAAGTTACCAATCGTCATTCCCGCTGGCGTAACCGTTGATTACAAAGACGGAGTTGTAAGTGTAAAGGGTCCCAAGGGTGAACTCTCACAGAAGGTGGATTCGTCTATCATCGTGAAGATCGAGGACGGTCGCATGACCTTCGAGATTGATGAGAAGAGTCCGGTGAACGTAAAGCAGAAGCAGGCCTTCCACGGTCTCTATCGCGCACTCGTGAACAACATGGTTGTTGGTGTTAGCGAGGGCTATAAGAAAGAGCTTGAGTTGGTAGGCGTGGGCTACCGTGTGTCTAACCAGGGTAACCTGATTGAGTTCTCACTCGGTTATACTCACCCGATTTTCATTCAGCTTCCTCAGGAAGTTAAGGTTGAGACGAAGTCTGAAAGAAACCAGAACCCTCAGATTATATTAGAGTCATGCAACAAGGAGTTGCTGGGTCTTATTTGTGCTAAGATTCGTTCTTTCCGTATGCCTGAGCCTTACAAAGGAAAAGGTATCCTGTTCAAAGGCGAGGTTATCCGCAGAAAGTCTGGTAAGTCAGCTTCAGCTAAGTAATCTTATGAATTGAAAATTGAATCACTAATTGAAAATTAAGAGATTATGACAACGAAGAAAGTAGAAAGACGAATCAAGATAAAGTTTAGAATTCGCAAGAGCGTAAACGGTACCGCAGAGCGTCCTCGTCTGAGCGTGTTCCGCAGTAACAAACAGATCTACGCTCAGATTATTAACGATTTGACGGGTAACACCCTTGTGTCTGCTTCCTCTCTCGGAATGGAAACCATGCCCAAGAAAGAGCAGGCTGCCAAGGTCGGCGAACTCGTAGCAAAGAAAGCACTCGAAGCAGGCATAACTCAGGTAGTGTTCGACCGTAACGGTTATCTCTACCATGGTCGTGTTCAGGAACTGGCTGACGGTGCACGTAAAGGTGGACTTAAATTCTAAAGATTATGGCAATGAACAAAGTTAAGATAAATAGCGACGTTGAGTTAAAAGACAGACTGGTTGCTATTAACCGCGTTACCAAGGTAACAAAGGGTGGTCGTACCTTCACGTTTGCTGCAATCGTCGTAGTTGGAGACGGTAATGGCGTTATCGGCTGGGGCCTGGGTAAGGCTGGCGAGGTAACTGCTGCCATCTCTAAGGGTACGGAGGCAGCTAAGAAGAATCTGGTGAAGGTTCCTATTTTGAAAGGAACGGTTCCTCATGAAATCGAAGCCCGCTACGGTGGTGCACAGGTATTCCTGAGACCCGCAGCTGCCGGTACCGGTCTTGTGGCTGGTGGTGCTATGCGTGCCGTTCTGGAGAGTGTTGGTGTGAAGGATGTACTGGCTAAGTCTAAGGGTTCTTCTAACCCCCACAACTTGGTAAAGGCTACCATCCTCGCCTTGAGTCAGATGCGTGATGCCTACACAGTGGCAGGTGCCCGTGGCATTAGCATGGAAAGAGTGTTTAACGGTTAATTAATTGGAGAGCATTATGGCAACAATCAAAATTAAGCAGATTAAGAGTAAAATCGGTGCTCCCATCGATCAGAAGCGCACGCTTCAGTCATTGGGATTGCGTAAAATCTCTCAGGTCGTTGAGCGTGAGGACTCTCCTGAAGTCCGTGGTATGATCCGCAAGGTTCATCATCTGGTAACCGTAGTAGAGTAATAATTGTCAAACGTTTTTAAACAGATTCGAATAATGAAATTACATACTTTAAAACCTGCAGCTGGCTCAACGCATTCACGTCGTCGTATCGGTCGTGGTCCGGGTTCTGGACTCGGCGGTACTTCTACACGTGGTCACAAGGGTGCTAAGGCTCGTTCAGGCTACAAGAGAAAGATCGGATTCGAAGGTGGTCAGATGCCACTGCAGCGTCGTCTTCCGAAGTTTGGTTTCAAGAACATCAACCATAAGGAGTATTTCGCAGTGAACTTGTCAACACTTCAGAGTCTTGCTGAGAACAAGGGTCTGACAAAGATCGGTATCGAGGAGCTGAAGGCTGCCGGACTTACCAATGGCAAGGAACTCGTGAAGATCCTGGGTAACGGTGAACTGAAAGCCAAGATCGATGTTGAGGCTCATGCCTTCTCAAAGACAGCCGAAGAGGCAATCAAGGCTGTTGGTGGTAACACAACTATAATCTAAACTTCGATGAAAAAGTTAATAGAATACCTGAAGAATTGTTGGAAAATTGAGGATTTGCGCCAGCGAATCCTCATCACCATCCTGTTTGTGGCAATCTATCGTTTCGGTTCTTTCGTCGTGCTCCCGGGTATCAACCCTGCTGCACTTGACCAGCTGCAGCAGCAGACAGCCGGCGGTTTGATGTCACTTCTCGACATGTTCTCAGGTGGTGCATTCTCCAATGCGTCAATCTTCGCGTTAGGTATCATGCCGTACATCTCTGCATCTATCGTGATGCAGCTGCTTGCTGTGGCTGTGCCTTATTTCCAGAAGATGCAGCGTGAAGGTGAGAGCGGAAGGAAGAAGATCAGTATGTACACTCGTTACCTGACAGTGGCTATCTTGCTGTTCCAGGCTCCGAGCTACCTGATCAACCTGAAAATGACTGCCGGCAGTGCGCTGGCATCAGGTATTTCCTGGCCTGTGTTCATGTTCCCCGCCACCATCATTCTGGCTGCCGGTAGTATGTTCATCCTTTGGCTAGGTGAGCGCATCACCGACAGGGGTATCGGTAATGGTATCTCCATCATCATTATGATCGGTATCATCGCCCGTCTGCCCCAGGCATTCATCCAGGAGGTGACCTCACGTTTCACTGCCATCACAGGTGGTGGTCTGGTGATGTTCATCGTCGAGCTGCTCATCCTCTATGCAGTAGTTTGTGCAGCCATCATGCTGGTTCAGGGTGTTCGTAAGGTGCCCGTACAGTATGCGAAACGTCTTGTGGGAAACAAGCAGTACGGCGGTGCCCGCCAGTACATCCCCCTTAAGGTGTTCGCTGCTAACGTGATGCCGATCATCTTCGCACAGGCCTTGATGTTCATTCCGTTGACTATCGTGCAGTTCTCAACAAACAGTACGAACCCCGTGCTGCGTGCATTGCTCGACCGTAATAGTCTGTTGTACAATATCGTATTTGCTATTCTGATCATTGCATTTACCTATTTCTACACAGCTATTACGCTGAATCCGACACAGATGGCAGAAGACATGAAGCGCAACAACGGCTTCATCCCTGGTGTTAAGCCAGGTAAGCCCACAGCCGACTATATCGATACCGTGATGTCGCGAATCACCTTCCCGGGATCACTCTTCATCGCGTTCATCGCAGTCATGCCGGCTCTTGCCTCACTTCTCAATGTGCAGGATAGCTTCTCGCAGTTCTTCGGAGGAACCTCTCTGCTGATTCTCGTCGGTGTGGTCATCGACACGTTGACGCAGATTGAGAGTCATTTGATGATGCGTCATTACGACGGTCTGCTCAACTCTGGTCGTGTGCGTACCACACACCATGGCGTGGTTACAGCCTATTAATCTGTAGGATGAAGGTCTTTCTGAAAACAGAAGATGAGATTGAACTGATGCGTCGGGCCAATCGTCTGGTGGGTAAGACACTGGGTGAGCTGGCAAGACATATAAAACCGGGAGTAACGACCCTCCAGTTGGATGCCATCGCCGAGATGTTCATCCGCGATCATGGGGCAGAACCTACGTTCAAGAACTTCCCCAATCCTTATGGAGGGCCTTTCCCGGGTAGCATCTGCACTTCAGTGAACGATGTGGTGGTGCATGGCGTACCCAACCAAGAGACCGTTCTGAAAGAGGGTGATATCATCACTATCGACTGCGGAACGTTGCTCGACGGTTTCAACGGCGACTCTGCCTACACGTTCTGTGTGGGGCCCGTTAGCGACGAGGTAAAACAGCTGCTCAAGACGACAAAGGAAAGTCTTTACATCGGTATTGAGAATGCTGTGGCCGGCAAACACATCGGAGATATAGGAAGTGCCGTACAGGATCACTGCGAAGCACAAGGCTACGGAATCGTCCGTGAACTGACAGGACACGGCATCGGTCGCCAGATGCATGAGGATCCGCAAGTGCCCAACTACGGAAGACGTGGAAACGGCATGATGCTGAAAGCCGGGATGTGCATAGCCATAGAGCCGATGATTACCATGGGCGACCGGGCTATCTACATGGACGCAAAGGATCGTTGGACCATCCGTACAAGAGACGGAAAGCCAGCCGCTCACTTCGAGCATACCATTGCCGTCCGCCGGGGAAAGGCAGAAATCTTATCATCTTTTGAGGAAGTTGAATCTATAGAAGGAATATTATACTGATTAATTATGGCAAAGCAATCCGCGATTGAGCAAGACGGGACCATTGTTGAGAGCCTGTCGAATGCAATGTTCCGAGTTGAACTGGAGAATGGTGTGCAGATCATTGCACATATCTCTGGCAAGATGC
The DNA here is from genome assembly GCA_900314935.1 of uncultured Prevotella sp. Lineage (GTDB taxonomy): Bacteria > Bacteroidota > Bacteroidia > Bacteroidales > Bacteroidaceae > Prevotella. Next base: position 103,843 of record OMXE01000010.1, on the reverse strand, counting down.
GAATGCACTATATTAAAATCCTGCCTGGCGACAAGGTGAAGGTGGAGATGAGTCCCTACGACCTGACCAAGGGCAGAATCGTTTTCAGATACAAATAAAACAAAAGACAGATATGAAGACAAGAGCATCATTAAAGAAACGTACACCCGACTGCAAGATCGTGCGTCGTAAAGGTCGTCTGTTCGTCATTAACAAGAAAAACCCTAAGTATAAGACACGTCAGGGCTAAAAATGTTAAATATGCATAAGAAGGTAAGAAAAATCCAATTTTTTTTCTTACCTTTGCATGCTTTTTTGGCAAAATTCGAATTTTAAACACTTTATTTATCAATTAATTAACAATGGCAATAAGAATTGTTGGAGTAGATTTGCCCCAGAATAAGCGTGGCGAAATCGCATTGACCTATATCTATGGTATAGGTCGAAGTAGTTCAGCAAAGATATTGGATAAAGCCGGTGTTAGTCGCGACTTGAAGGTCAATGAGTGGACTGACGATCAGGCTGCCAAGATCCGTGAAATTATCGGCGCTGAATTCAAAGTTGAAGGTGATCTCCGTTCTGAGATCCAGATGAATATCAAGCGACTGATGGATATTGGTTGCTATCGTGGAGTCCGTCATCGTAATGGTCTTCCCGTTCGCGGTCAGAGCACCAAGAACAATGCTCGTACCCGTAAGGGAAAGAAGAAGACTGTTGCAAACAAGAAGAAGGCCACGAAGTAATTCTGTTAAACATTAAACATTAAAGATTAAAAGAATTATGGCAAAGAAAACAGTCACAAAGAAGAGAAACGTCAAGGTTGACGCTATGGGACAGCTTCACGTCCACAGCTCTTTCAACAATATCATCGTTTCATTGGCAAACAGCGAAGGTCAGGTAATTTCTTGGTCTTCTGCAGGTAAGATGGGCTTCCGCGGTTCCAAGAAGAACACTCCGTATGCTGCTCAGATGGCAGCTGAGGATTGCGCAAAGATCGCTTACGATCTTGGTCTCCGCAAGGTGAAGGCATATGTGAAGGGTCCCGGTAACGGTCGCGAGAGCGCTATCCGTGCCATCCACGGTGCAGGTATCGAGGTTACTGAGATTATCGACGTTACTCCGCTGCCGCACAATGGCTGCCGTCCTCCGAAGCGTCGTCGTGTATAATAATTAAACTAGTATGACTAGTGCTGCTAGTTTTACTAGATTCATCCAGAAACAATATTTTATTTTTTAGTTATGGCAAGATATATTGGACCGAAATCAAAAATTGCCCGCCGATTTGGAGAAGCCATCTTCGGCCCGGACAAAGTTTTGTCCAGGAGAAACTTCCCTCCTGGACAGCATGGCAACAACCGTCGTCGTAAGATGTCGGAGTATGGTGTCATGTTGGCAGAGAAGCAGAAGGCCAAGTACACCTATGGCGTACTTGAGCGCCAGTTCCGTAACATGTTTGAGAAGGCCAGAAAGGCTGACGGCGTAACAGGTGAGGTTCTGCTGCAGAACCTTGAGAGTCGTCTCGACAATGTAGTATTCCGTATGGGTATTGCTCCTACGCGTGCTGCTGCTCGTCAGCTTGTTGGTCACAAGCACATTGTTGTCGATGGTCAGGTTGTAAACATTCCTTCCTACTCAGTGAAGCCGGGTCAGGTTGTTGGTGTTCGCGAGAAAGCTAAGTCACTTGAGGTTATCGAGGCTGCCCTCGCTGGTTTCAACCACAGCAAGTATCCCTGGATCGAGTGGGACGAGAACACGAAGAGCGGAAAGTTCCTGCACAAGCCGGAACGTGCCGATATCCCTGAGAACATTAAAGAGCAGTTAATCGTTGAGTTGTACTCTAAATAATAAATCATAAATTAATGGCGATATTAGCATTTCAAAAACCTGATAAAGTTGTAATGCTGGAGGCAAACGACAAATTCGGCAAGTTCGAGTTTCGTCCGTTAGAGCCCGGGTTCGGTGTTACCGTAGGTAACGCACTCCGCCGCATTCTCCTTTCATCACTTGAGGGTTATGCCATCAACACCATCAAAATCGCTGGTGTTGAGCATGAGTTCTCATCCGTACCTGGTGTAAAAGAGGATGTCACCAACATTATCTTGAATCTGAAGCAAGTACGCTTCAAGCAAGTAGTAGAAGAATTCGAGAATGAGAAAGTTAGTATCACCGTTGAGAATTCAACCGAGTTCAAGGCTGGTGATATCAGTAAGTATCTGACTGGATTTGAAGTGTTAAACCCAGATTTGGTGATTTGTCATTTAGATGCGAAGGCATCGATGCAGTTGGACCTGACAATCAACAAGGGGCGCGGTTACGTGCCTGCTGACGAGAATCGTGAATTCTGCACCGATGTTAACGTTATTCCCATCGATTCTATTTACACTCCTATCCGTAATGTCAAGTTCGCTGTTGAGCCGTATCGTGTGGAGCAGAAGACCGACTACGACAAGCTCATCATCGAGGTGACAACGGATGGTTCCATTCACCCGAAGGATGCACTGAAAGAGGCTGCAAAGATCTTGATCTACCACTTCATGCTCTTCTCCGATGAGAAGATCACGCTGGAGAATACCGACAGCGAGACCAACCAGGAGTTTGACGAGGAAGTGCTGCACATGCGTCAGTTGCTCAAGACCAAGCTCACCGACATGAACCTGTCTGTACGTGCACTCAACTGTCTGAAGGCAGCTGATGTAGAGACACTCGGTGACCTTGTTCAGTACAACAAGACCGACCTCTTGAAGTTCCGTAACTTCGGTAAGAAATCGCTTTCAGAGCTTGATGATTTGCTCGAGAGTCTGAATCTTTCGTTTGGAACCGATATTTCAAAGTACAAACTGGACAAAGAGTAGTTGACAGTTGATAGTTGACAGTTGTCCGCTTAAAGAAAAAACGTAAAAATGAGACACGGAAAGAAATTCAATCATCTGGGCCGTACTGCAGATCATCGCCAGGCCATGCTTGCTAACATGGCCATCTCGCTGATCATGCACAAAAGAATCACTACGACCCTTGCCAAGGCCAAAGCCTTGAAGAAATATGTAGAACCGCTGATCACCCGCGCTAAGGACGACAGCACCAACTCTCGTCGTGTAGTGTTCCGCTACCTGCAGAACAAGGAAGCACTGAAGGAGCTCTACGGAGTAGTTGCTGAGAAGATCGCTGACCGTCCCGGTGGTTACACCCGCGTGATTAAGCTTGGCTCACGTCTTGGTGACGGTGCCGACATGGCTTTCATCGAGCTTGTTGACTTCGACGAGAATATGGCTAAGGCTCCTAAGGCTGCTAAGCGTACCCGTCGTGGTGGTAAGAAGAAGGCTGAGGCTCCCGCAGCTGAGGCTCCTGTAGCTGAAGCTCCCGCTGAGGAAGCTGCTGCAGAAGAGGCAAAGGCAGAATAAGAGAAACTTTTCACACGATAAAAAGGAAGTTGCAGAGATGCCACTTCCTTTTTTTTGTAATTTTTTTGCGAATTTCGCGAAAGGAATCTGAAGCTTTGGGTACTAACTGTTTGAACAAACTCCCCAAAAGATGAATGAATTAGAACTTGAATTCACAAAAATGGTCAGAGAGCACCGGAAGACAATCTACACGGTGTGTTACTTCTTCTCAGACAACCCCACCTATGTGGACGACCTTTTCCAAGAAGTGTTGGTAAACCTATGGAAAGGCTTTCCAAAGTTCCGTGGCGAGAGTGAAAGGAAAACGTGGATATGGCGCGTGGCCTTGAACACTTGCTGTAACATTGAGCGAGGCAATAAGCGGAGGGTGACGACCGTTCCGCTGCTCATCGACAAGGATGTGATGAGCGAAAAAGACGAAGTAGGACAGCAAATCAAGATGCTCTACAATCGTATCAACCGCCTTGAACTATTTGATCGAGCTATCATTCTTCTTTGGCTGGAGAGTATGCGGTATGACGAGATTGCCGCGATAGTGGGCATATCCACTTCGGCAGTCACCAGTCGTCTGTTCCGCATCAAGGAACAACTCAAATCAATGTCAAACAATTAAAACCGTAAAGCTATGTCAGAGAATGTTTTAGATCTCCATGAGTTGGATGAGCTGAAGGCCGCTTATAACCAGATGAACGAGCGTCTGGACGGTCAGGATATTGTTTCCGATGAGAATCTCCGCGAGGCGATGTACAACAAGTTTGTCAATATACGCCGTGATGTCAAGGAAAGTATTGTATGGTTGAATCTGATACTGGTGCCGCTTTTCTTGCTGAAAGACTGGTACGATAACAGTCTGTCGCTGTTTGGCATCATCGTGATGGCTGTCTATTGGGTGGCCTCACTGCTGTTCAGGTTCTTTATCCTGAGGAGGACCCAAAAAGAGGATTACGGCACGTACGACCTCAAGACACTTACCGAAAAGGAAGCCCGATACCAGAAGAATATCAAATGGAGTACCATCATCTTCCTCCTGTTCTGGGTTGCGTATTTCGTACAGTGGCTTTGGGCATCCGGAAGAAATGTTTTCGTTTTCTTAGTGATGGTTCTTATTATTCTGATTCCCATCACCGTACGCTATCTGATTATCAAGTACAAATACAACGGTGAGGCTATCGATCCTGCAACAGGTAAGCCTCGCGTGCTTGTGGCAAAGTGGTTTAAGATGTTATGTTTTGGCCTCGCTGGTATTATGATATGCTTGGCTTTATTCGGATTTGTCTATAATCTGACAGTTGGTAAGAGTCTACATGATGTGCTTGGCACCATGAATCTATTGCCGCTTTTCATCACTTTAGCAGCATTGTTCTTGGCAGTACTCCATGTGAAGAAAAAGATGACGGTTTCCAGCAAACTGATGTATACCCTGATTGCCATAGCATTCATCATGTCAGTTGCCATTATTGCCGTAGCCTATTTCATGAACTTCAGCGATTTGTGCAATCCAGGCTTCCTGTTTACAGTTGCATTAAGTTCATATTTAGCCCATACGTTTTATAAAATGAGGAAATATATATAATAAGGAAATAGGTGACTGCAAACTATTGCAAACAGGACGCAAACTATTGCGAACGAAAATGTTTGGAGGTTTGAGGAATGAGCCTTAACTTTGCAACCAGAAATATTAATTTATCACAAATATGAAAAAGGTATTGTTTATGGCAGCCCTGATGATGGCTGTGCTGCCCACAGAGGCACAACAGGTAAAGTATTCCATTAACGGAATTAGTAATGAAAACGGTAAGACGGTGGTGTTACGTGACCGTTTGACGAACCAAATCGTCAACAGTACGGTTGTCACTAACGGCAAGTTCTCGATGAGTGGCAACGCAGAGAAGAACGCCTACATGGGTGTTTCCACTCAGGATGCCTCGTGGTTCGTCATGCTTTTTAATGATGGTACGCCCGTGACCATCAACCTCAACGACAGCACGCTGAAAGGCTCACCCCAGAACGAGCGCCTCACACGCTACGACATCGATATCAATGCACCATATGCCAGCTTTATGATGAAGGTTCAGAGCATGTCGGAAGAAGAACGTGAGCAAAAGAAGGTGGAACTGGCTGGCGGAATGATGATTGCCATGATGAAGATGATGGAAGGTGTAGAGAAGATTTTCAAGGACGAACGTGAGACGTTGATCCCCGTCGCCTTTATCAGCGAGTATCAGCAGATGTGCGGTCAGCAGAAACTCGACAGCGTCCTCGCCACCAAGCCCGTCTGGATCAATCACCCCATCGTCAAGCAGCAGATGGAGCAATGGGCCTACCAGAAGGCAGCGGAGGAAAAGAAATTGGCCTTCATCGGACAGCAGTTCACCGACCTGGAAGAGGCTGACCCAGATGGAAACATCCACAAGCTGAGCGAATATGTTGGTAAGGGCAAATGGGTGCTCGTGGATTTCTGGGCCTCATGGTGCGGACCTTGCAAGGCTGAGATGCCCAACGTGGTGACTGCCTACGAGAAGTATCATGCAAAGGGCTTCGATATTGTCGGACTGTCGTTCGACAACAAGAAAGAGCCTTGGGTGAAAGCCATCACCGACTGGAACATGCCATGGATACACTTGTCAGACGTAAAAGGTTGGAAGAGCGTGGCCTCTGGCGTATATGGAGTGAACAGCATCCCCGACAACCTGCTCATCGACCCGCAAGGCAAAATCGTGGCTCGCGGACTTCGTGCAGAAGCTCTTCAAGCCAAGCTCAAAGAGATATTCGGTGAGTAACCGGTTATAGAAAAAAGGAAGTAGCAGAAATGCCACTTCCTTTTTTCATGTCGGGATGAGGCGACTCGAACGCCCGACCCCTACGTCCCGAACGTAGTGCGCTACCAACTGCGCTACATCCCGATCTGTTTTGCGGCTGCAAAGATACTGCAAAAAAATGAAATACATGCAACTTTACTTGGAAATTTGCAGAAAAACCTGCAAAAAGCACCTTTCCCGTTGTCCCTTACAGTATTTCCGGTAGCTGGAACAGTTTCATGCCGTTGCTCCCCTTGATCAGGATGTAATAGTCCTTTGGCTGCTCTTCTTTGATGGCAGTCTTCACCTCTTCCACATCCTTGAATTTACGGTAGTCGCATGCTGTCTTCCCGAACTCTTCTCCCACAAGCCACACGTTTTCTAAACCGTATTCTTTCATCAGGTCAACGGCATGCTGATGCTCTTCGGCAGAAGCCTCACCCAATTCGCGCATGTCACCTAAGATGGCCATTTTGGGAGCAACCTCCATGTCGCGGAAGTTCTTCAGGGCTGCAGTCATACTGGTGGGATTTGCGTTATAAGCATCCACGATGAGATGGTTATGGGCGGTCTCTTCCAGCTGACTGCGGTTGTTACTGGGAACATAGTTGGCCAGTGCATGGTTAATCAGTTCCACATCCACATCGAAGTAAAGACCGACGGATATGGCGGCTAACATATTATATACATTATAGGAACCGATCAGATGAGTCTGGATCTCGTATTTCTCTGAGTCACCCTCTTCCTCATCATGTACAAACCAACTGAATTTGAGGAAGGGAGCACACGAAACAACCTGTCCTTTTACCGTGATGTCCTCGTTATCTCCTAAACCATATGAAGAACGGAAAATCAGTCCGCGCTCATCAGCCATCTGCTGTAAGTCATGATCATCCTCATTGATAAACAGGAACCCTTTCTCGAAGTCCTCTTTCTGCTGTTTAGCGAGGAAGTCGTACAACTCCCCCTTGGTGCGCTTCACCCCTTCAAAAGAGCCGAACCCCTGCAGATGAGCCCGTCCTACATTCGTAATCAGTCCGCAGGTAGGCTCCGTCGTCTCCACAAGTGTCTTGATGTCGCCCGGATGACTGGCTCCCATCTCAACAACAGCAATATCATGCTCTTTGTTCAGACGGAAAAGCGTCTTGGGAACCCCTACGTCGTTGTTGAAGTTCCCCTGCGTGTAGAGAACGTTATATTGTTCAGACAGCACCGCAGCCACCAGTTCCTTGGTGGTAGTCTTACCATTGGTGCCAGTAATGGCAACGACAGGGATATTGAATTGTCTGCGGTGTTCACGAGCCAGATCTTTGAAGGTCTGCAAACAGTCGTCAACTCTTATAATTCGAGGAAGGAGGGGGGAGGAAGGAGGAAGGGGATTACCCTCGGAGATGTCCTCGTCAACGATGGCATAAGCACATCCTTTCTCCAAAGCCTGTACGGCGAATTTGTTACCATTGAACGATTCGCCTTTGAGGGCGAGGAAGATACTTCCTTCGGGACAGTCACGACTGTCGGTAGTAATACAAGGATGCTGTTGGTACAGCTGATATAGTTCTTTAATATCCATATTCTATGATTAATATTTTGTACAAAGGTACGATTAAGTGAGCAAAAAGCAAAAAGAATTGAGCATTTTTCGTTTTGCGAACACCTACTTTCGCAAATATTTTGTATCTTTGACTCCATCGAAGATACTTTCGTTCGGATATAAAAATAAATCTTAATTTATTTTGTATTTCCCTCACTTAATCGTATCTTTGCCAATGAAATATGGATTATACAATCAATGTCAGTGGCCGCCTCATCGATTTGTCCCATCCGCAGGTGATGGGAATCCTTAATGTCACCCCCGACTCGTTCTTTGCCGACAGTCGGAAGCAGACAGAAGAGGAGATAGCCAAGCGTGCAGAACAGATTCTTGAGGAGGGCGCCGCGATGATCGACGTGGGAGCCTTTTCCACGCGTCCTGGGGCAGCCATGGTGTCAGAAGAGGAAGAAATTGCCCGTTTGCACCTTGCCCTTTCCGTAATCCGTCGCAACCACCCCGAGGCGGTTCTGTCCATCGACACCTTCCGTCCTACAGTGGCTAAGCGGGTGATTGAGGAGTTCGGTGATTGTGTGATCAACGATGTGGGCGGCCTCACTGCAGGTCCTGACGGTGCTCTTGCCGATGATCCCATTCGTCGCAAGGAGATGTTCCGTTTGGTGAGCAGTATGCACGTGCCCTATATCTATATGACATCTGCCGCCACCCTTCGTGAGGTACTGCTCGATTTCGCCGAAAAGGCACAGCAGTTGCGCGATCTCGGTCAGAAAGACATCATTCTGGACCCCGGCTTCGGCTTCGGTAAGACAACCGACCAAGACTATGCCCTGATGGGAGAACTGGAAAAGCTACAGGTGATGCAGCTCCCGATATTGGTAGGAATCTCTCGTAAGAGTATGATATGGCGTCGCCTGGGAATCACTCCGGCTGAAGCCCTAAACGGAACTACAGCCTTGCATGCCGTAGCTTTACTGAAAGGGGCAAGCATCCTCAGGGTACACGATGTGAAGGCTGCTGTGGAAACGGTCAAGTTGCTAAGATCATTAAACATTAAAGATTAAACATTATACATTAAATTAGAGAGAAGTGTTTGATTTCGGATTAAAGGATATCATCGACATCGTCCTTGTGGCATTGATGCTCTACTACTGCTACCGACTGATGAAAGAGTCGCGTTCGCTGAACGTCTTCATCGGTATCATGGTATTCATCGTGACCTGGCTCTTTGTGAGTCAGATCTTAGAGATGCGTCTGTTAGGCAGTATCATGGACAAGTTGGTAAGCGTAGGTGTACTTGTCATCATCATCATTTTCCAGGACGAAATCCGAAAGTTCCTTTATAATCTGGGAGCCCACCAGCGAGTACGCTCGTTGGTGAAAGTGTTCAAGAACGATGATAAGAGTTCGGAGCGGAGTACCGATAAGGAAACCATTATCCCTATCGTTATGGCTTGTATGAACATGGCGCGCAGAAAGGTGGGCGCCTTGATTGTCATCGAGCGCAATATTCCTCTCGACGATATCGTGGCAACAGGTGATGTGATTGATGCAGCCATCAACCAACGACTCATCGAGAACATCTTCTTCAAGAACTCACCGCTGCACGATGGTGCCATGGTGATAGCCCGTAAGCGCATCAAGGCAGCAGGCTGTATCCTTCCCGTGTCGCATAACGTGGATATCCCCAAGGAACTGGGATTGAGACACCGGGCTGCCATGGGAATCTCGCAAGAAAGTGATGCCATTGCTGTGGTATGTTCTGAGGAGACTGGTCGTATCAGCGTGGCTGTCAAAGGCAACTTCCAACTCCGTCTGTCGGCCGAAGAACTGGAGAGTATCCTGACCAAGGAAATGTCAATAATAGAATAACAGGTAAAAGAACTTATATTAACAAACAAGCTATGGATTTAATTCAACAAATCATCGAACGCGCCAAGAGTAATAAACAGCGCATCGTGCTCCCGGAAGCTGAAGAGGAGCGCACATTGACAGCTGCTGACCGTGTATTGGCGGATGATATCGCTGATATCATTCTCATCGGTAATCCCGAGAAGGTACACGCGCTGGCTGCTGAGAAAGGACTGACCCATATAGGCAAGGCAACACTCATCGACCCGCTGAACTGTGACAAGAGCGAGGAGTATGCCCAGTTGCTTGCTGAATTGCGTAAGAAGAAGGGAATGACTATCGAGCAGGCTCGTGAGCTGGTGAAGAATCCGCTGTACCTGGGCTGTATGATTATCAAGACGGGAGATGCTGACGGACAGATCTCAGGAGCTCTTTCCACCACTGGTGAAACGCTTCGTCCTGCCCTGCAGATCATCAAGACTGCCCCGGGTATTACCTGTGTGAGTGGTGCCATGCTGCTCATCACGAAGAAACCTGAGTATGGCGAGAATGGTGTTCTCGTAGTAGGCGATGTGGCCGTTACTCCGATGCCCGATGCCGATCAGTTGAGTCAGATTGCCGTATGTACGGCACAGACCGCCAAGAGCGTGGCTGGCTTCACCGATCCGCGTGTAGCCATGCTGAGCTTCTCTACCAAGGGGTCTGCCACCCATGAGGTAGTGGACAAGGTCATCGAGGCTACCCGTCTGGCCAAGGAGCTGGATCCCGCTTTGAAGATCGATGGTGAGTTACAGGCTGATGCCGCCTTGGTTCCCTCCGTTGGTAAGAAGAAGGCTCCGGGCTCAGAGATTGCCGGTAATGCCAATGTGCTGGTATTCCCGAACCTTGAGGTGGGAAACATCGCCTACAAGCTGGTTCAGCGACTGGGTGACGCTATTGCCATCGGTCCTATCCTCCAAGGAATCGCCCGTCCGGTAAACGATCTCTCCCGTGGCTGCTCTGTAGACGACATCTACTATCTCGTTGCCATCACCGCTTGTCAGGCAATGGACGCGAAGTAAGAATTGAAAATTGAAAATTGAAAATTGAGAATTACATGAAGATATTAGTATTGAATTGTGGTTCGTCCTCTATCAAGTACGCATTGTACAACATGGACGACAAGAGTGTGATGACAAGTGGTGGTGCTGAGCGAGTGGGCTTGGATGGTGCCTTTGTGAAGGTGAAGCTGCCCAATGGCGAGAAGAAGCAGATCATGCACGATATTCCCGAGCACACCGAAGGCGTGAAGTTCATCTTCTCCCTGCTCACTGATCCTGAGATTGGTGTAATCAAAGACCTCAGCGAGATTGATGCCGTAGGTCATCGCATGGTGCACGGTGGCGAGAAGTTCAATAAGAGTGTGATCCTTACCGACGAGGTGTTGAAGGTGTTTGAGGAGTGCTCTGATCTGGCTCCCCTCCATAACCCCGCCAACCTGAAGGGTGTGAACGCTGTGAAGGAACTGATGCCCGGCTTGCCTCAGGTAGGCGTATTCGACACCGCCTTCCATCAGACCATGCCACCGAAGGCTTTCATGTATGCCATTCCCTACGAGCTGTACGAGAAGTATGGCATTCGTCGCTATGGCTTCCATGGCACCTCACACCGCTATGTGTCGGCCCGTGCCTGTGAGTTCCTTGGCATTCCTGCCGAAGGAACCAAGATGGTGACCTGTCATGTGGGTAACGGTGGCTCTATTGCTGCAGTAAAAGACGGCAAGTGCGTAGATACCTCTATGGGTCTTACCCCGCTGGAAGGTCTGATGATGGGTACCCGCGCCGGAGATATCGATGGTGGCGCCGTAACGTTCATCGAGAAGAAGCTCGGCTTGGATGCCGACGGAATGTCGAACCTGCTGAACAAGAAGAGCGGTGTGGCCGGTCTTACGGGTGGCAGCAGTGATATGCGCGATGTGGAGAACGCTGCCAAGAGCGGCGATCCTCGTGCCCGTCTGGCTCAGGAGATGTATTTCTACCGCATCAAGAAGTATATCGGTGCCTATGCAGCAGCCATGGGCGGTCTTGATGTCATCGTGTTCACCGCCGGAGTAGGCGAGAATCAGACCAGCATGCGCTCTGAGGTTTGCAAGGACATGGAGTTCCTGGGTGTGAAGTTCGATGAAGAGAGGAACAAAGTTCGCGGCGAGGAAGCAATTATCTCTGCCGACGATTCCCGTGTCAAGGTTGTTGTCATCCCCACCAACGAGGAGCTGATGATTGCTACCGACACCATGAACCTGCTGAAGTAACGCTCCTCTTAGTAGAATCTAATTGATAATATACCAAGTAGAGTGAGTTGAAGGAAATACCTTCGGCTCACTCTTTTTTTATGGTTTCCCGACCATCATGCAGCAATTAATAAAAGTTAAAGTGTAATTTTACGATTAAACATTTTTTAATCTAATCACTCTAATACGTGTACGTATATCACACATTCCATGAACTCAACGTTGTTGAGCGAATGTAAACTTAAATGATTAACCCTTTTGTTGTATGATTTTTCACTGCCGTACCCTTGTATTGTCGATGGCACTGATACTGAGTCTGCTAACCGTGCAGGCCCAGAATGAGTCGCTGTCGGGCTCTATTGTTGACAAAGAGCAACGCGAAGCCCTTGAGAATGCCACGCTTCAGTTGTATAAGTTAAGTAATTCACAGAATGGTAAGCAAGACACCACCTATGTCAATGGCACTTATTCCGACCAGAACGGACGTTTTGTGTTCAATTCCCTGAGTGCCGGCAACTACCTGCTGCGCATCAGCTATCTGGGCTACAAGGTGGTAAACCGTCAGCTTACAAAGGTGAACGGTCGTGCATTGGCTTTGGGACAGATCACTATGGAGCGTGATGCCGTGGTGCTCGATGAGACCGTGGTGCTGGCCAATGTCCCCAAGATGGTGGTGAAAGATGATACGCTGGTATATAATGCCGATGCTTTCCGTGTGCCTGAAGGATCTGTTATTGAGTCGTTGGTAGAGATGCTGCCAGGCGCCAAGATCGATGATGACGGCGGTGTAACGATCAATGGTAAGCAGGTGAGGAGATTCAAACTCGACGGTCGTGACTTCATGACCGGAAACAACGATGCGGTGATGAAGAACCTTCCTTCGTACGTGATTGATAAGGTGAAAGCCTATGATGAGAAGAGCGACTTGTCGAGAATGACCAATATCGATGATGGTAATGACGACTTCGTGTTGGAGTTTGAGACCAAGCGTAGCGCGCGTAACGGCTTGCAGATGAATCCCGATGTGGGCTACGGTACAGATAACCGCTATGGTATTCGTCTTACCGCCATGAAGCCGTTTGGCGATATGCGCTATACCTTCATGGGTAATGCCAACAACGTGAACGACCGAAACTTCTCGGGTCGTGGTGGTCGAGGTCGTGGTAATAACCAGGGACAGCGTGAAACGAAGACGGCGGCACTGGATGTCAGCTACGAGAAGACAAGGGACCTGAGGGTTAGCGGACGTATTACCTGGACCCGCAACGATGCCGACAACTGGAACAGAACGGGATCGGAGAACTTCGTCAACACCCGAGGTGGTGCCTTCTCGAACAGCATCAGTCAGAGCTATTCGCGCAATAACAACTGGACAGGAAACATGAACCTGCAGTGGAATATCGACAGTGTAACCACTCTTTCCTTCCGTCCCAATGTCAGTCTGGGTAGCAGCGATAGTCGTTCGTTCTCTACCTCGGCATCGTTCAATGCCAACCCCTTCGATTATGTGACCGATGCCTTGAGCGAAGAGAGTCTGCGTTACATGGATGAGCACAACCTGATTGTGAACAGCAACGAGAGGAAGTCGCTGTCGTACGGCGAGAACAAGAACCTCAGTTCGCAATTGCAGATCAACCGTCGTCTGGGTAACAAGGGACGTAATGTGGCTATCAGCTCGAACATCAACTACAGCGACAACGACAACCGCAATGCGAATCTCTCAGCCGTCCGTCTTTTCCAGACCATGAACACCTTTGGTAACGACTCTACTTACCAAACCAACCGCTATACACTGTCAAACAGCGATAACTTCAGCTACTCCTTAGGTCTTACATACACCGAGCCGCTGTACCTCTTCAAACCGAAACCATCGCCCATGGATTCCCTGATGGCAAGCGGTCCGTTTGGCGGCATGAGGAATAATGTGCGTGCCTTTGGTTCCCAAGGTCTTTTCCTCCAGGTGAACTACCGGTACAACTACAGTAGTCAGAAGAGCGATCCCGCAACCTACGATTTCCCCACCTTTACCGATCAGGCCTTTGCCGATGTCATCAACGACTATCGCGAATGGACCCGTTTGTTCGGCTATCTTGACAATCCCTACGAGATGTATCTGAGCGACCGTCTGAGTCGTTATTCAGAGCGTACGGAAAACAATCATAATGTAGACCTCCAGTTGCGAGTGGTACGCGACAAGCTGAATATGAATGCCGGTGTAACCATCCAGCCGCAGCACTCACACTATATCCAGCAGTATCTGGGCATTCCCATTGATACTACTCGTACTGTGACCAATGTGTCGCCTACCTTGAATGTACGCTATCGTTTCAATCAGCAAACCAACCTGCAGGTGCAGCTTAGAGGACAGTCGTCACAGCCGAATATCACGCAGCTGCTCGATATCTACGACGATACGAACCCCCTGAGTATCTCGATGGGTAATCCCGGTTTGAAGCCCTCGTTCAATACGAACCTGAACGTGAACTTCCAGATGCAGCGCATCCCCACTATGATTCCCGGTGCCGGTGGTTTCCAGATGCCTGGTGGTGCCGGTGGCTTCCCAGGTGGAGGCTTCCCTGGTGGCGAAGGCTTCCAGATTCCCAAGGCGCAGCGCCACTGGAGCTTCAGTGCTAATGCAGGCTTGCGTACTACGAGGAATTCAATCGGTAATGTAGTTACCTATAACGAGACGACTGGTGGACGCATTTCTCGTCCTGAGAATATCAACGGTAACTGGAGCATCAATGGTGGTGGTTCATTCAATATCGGTCTCGATACCCTGAACCGTTGGGATTTCAGTGGAGGCGTGAACGCCAGCTATAACCACCAGATTGGTTATGTGAACCTGAACCGCACGGCTATTCCCGATCGTAACGTCACACACACCTATAATGTGTCTCCCGACGTTTCACTCAGTTTCCGTAACACCTGGCTCAGCTTCTCTCTGAACGGTCGTGCCACCTATGCGCATACTGAGAACAGACTGCAGGCTTCTCGTAACCTCACCACATGGAACTTCTCTTATGGTGCCAACACCAGGATTACCTTCCCGTGGGGCTCCAGTCTGTCAACCGATATCAATATGTTCAGTAAACGAGGTTATGACGATAAGACATTGAACACCGATGAACTTATATGGAACATGCAGCTCTCGCATGGATTCCTGAAAGGGAAGAAGCTTACTGTGATGCTGCAGTGGTATGATATCCTGAACCAGCAGTCGAACTTCACCCGTAACGTAACGGCTAACGGTTGGACCGACCGTGAGGTGAATTCCATCACCAGCTACGCAATGCTCCATGTGAGCTATCGTATTAACCTCTTTGGCAACAATGGCGGTCAAGGATGGGGCGGTCAGCAGCAGCAGAACAACCGTGGCGGACGAGGCGGACGAGGTAATCGCGGCGGTGGCGGTGGCTTCCCAGGCGGAGGCTTCCCGGGCGGCGGAATGCCTGGTGGCTTCGGCGGAGGCGGCGGCTTCGGCGGAGGCGGATTCCAGGGTGGCGGTGGCTTCTAAGGTATGTAGCCCAAGGCCCAAAGAAATATAAAATGAAGACCAAGGAACCAAAGAACCCAATTACTGAGTTCTTTATTCCTTGGTCTTATTATTTTCCTTAGTTCCTTAGTCCTTTGCCATAGTTTTCATTGCAAAGTATGGCACTTTCTGGTGAAAACTATGGCACTTTCTTGCAGAGAGTGCCTCAAACGCTGATAGCGGTAAAGGTACTTCCGCACGGAAAAACAAATAAAAACAAGCTTTTATTTTGTTTTTCGCTCGCTTATTCGTACCTTTGTAACCCATGACACAAGAAGAAAGGACAAAGATAGAAGAGAGTATCGTGGATGTGATTAAAACGGTATACGATCCTGAGATCCCCGTAAACATCTACGACCTGGGCATGATCTATAAGATCGATGTGCAGGATAATGGCGATGTGGATGTCGATATGACCTTCACAGCGCCTAACTGTCCCGCAGCCGATTTCATCCTCGAGGATGTGCGCACAAAGATCGAAAGCGTGGAAAGCGTCAACAACGTAAACGTGAATCTGGTCTTCGAGCCCGCTTGGGACCAGAGTATGATGAGTGAAGAAGCAAGACTCGAATTAGGATTCGACTGAAGTTAAGTAACAAGTTACCTATCACTTATCACTTATGAAGAATGTTTATATAATCAGTGATGCTCACCTCGGCTCGTGGGCTATCCCGCATCAAAGGATGCAGGAAAGACGCCTCGTGAGGTTCCTTGACGATATTAAGCACAAGGCGGCAGCCGTGTATCTGCTTGGCGACATGTTCGATTTCTGGTACGAATGGAAATATGCCGTACCCAAAGGATATACACGTTTCCTGGGAAAGATCTCGGAGCTGACCGATATGGGCGTAGAGGTGCATTACTTCACTGGCAACCACGACATCTGGATGTATGGCTATCTGGAACAGGAATGCGGCGTGATTCTACATAAACAACCACTCACCACCGAGATCTATGGTAAGGTGTTCCTCATGGCTCATGGCGACGGTCTGGGCGATCCTGACAAGAAATTCAAGTTCATCCGCAGTATGTTCCATAACCGAGCCTGTCAGCACCTGTTCTCCATGCTCCATCCGCGCTGGTCGATGTGGTTCGGACAGACTTGGGCAAAACATTCCCGTATGAAGCGTGCCGATGGAAAGGAACCTCCTTATATGGGAGAGGACAAGGAGTTCCTGGTGCTCTACACGAAGGAATATATCAAGACACATCCCGATATCGACTACTTCATCTACGGACATCGCCATATTGAACTCGATTTGATGCTGTCGCGGAAATCGCGCATGATGATTATCGGCGACTGGATCTGGCAGTTCACTTATGTGGTGTTCGATGGTGAACACCTGTTACTTGAAGAATACGTGGAAGGAGAGAGTAAACTGTAATCTCACTCCACATTCCACACTCCACATTCCACAAAATAAAATACTATGAACAAACTGAACATCAACCAATGGGCATTAGAAGATCGCCCGAGAGAGAAAATGGCTTCGCTTGGTGCCGAAACGCTGAGCGACGCTGAGTTGTTGGCTATCCTTATCGGATCAGGTTCTCCACAGGAGAGTGCTGTGGATTTGATGAAACGGGTGCTTAACGACTGTAAGAACAACTTGAACACATTAGGAAAGAAGAGTGTACAAGAGCTGTGCGAATATAACGGTATCGGCGAGGCAAAGGCCATCACGATTCTGGCAGCCTGCGAACTGGGTAAAAGGCGACAGCTGGAGAAAGCGCAGGAACGTATGCGCATCGATTCGGCCGTGGCCATCTATGAACACATGCATCCGCTGATGCAGGATTTGAGTACGGAAGAGGCATGGATTCTGCTGATGAACCAGGACTATAAACTCATCAAAACAGTGCGGATTAGTAGGGGCGGCATCAGTGAGACGGCTGTAGATGTACGTGTCATCCTGAAAGAGGCGCTGTTGTGCAATGCCACGGTGTTGGCCCTCTGTCATAACCATCCCAGTAACAGCATTCGTCCCAGTAATGATGACAACCATCTGACGGAACGGGTAAAAAGAGCCTGCGACACCATGCGCATCTACCTGCTCGACCATGTCATCATTACCGACGGCGCTTATTATAGCTATCGGGAACAAGGGAGGCTTTAGCTTCCCTTTACCTTCCCTTTACCTTCCCTTCAAAATACTCCTTCACCAAACTCCTATAGCCTAATTGCTTGAGCTTGGCGTAGTCGGTGCGGTAGTTTGCCTTACTGTGTTTCCCCGTGCTGAGATATCGGATGTTCTGCTGAAGATAGTGGTCGATTTCCTTCAAGCCATCGGTCTGGTTGATGACCGGAAAGAACCATCTCGACCAGGTGAGACCATCATTGTCGTCGTTCTCAAAGAACTTCTTGTTGAAGTGGTTGATGAGGCCTTTCATCGCCTTCTCGGCCTCGATGTGCTTCGTGTTGCGCCAACGCATCAACGACTTGGCCGCCCGTTTGATCTTCCCCTTCATCTTCTTCTTGGCGGCCTCCGAAATATCTATGTCATGACCGTGGCACTTGAATCCCAAGAACTCATACGCTTCATCGGGCGAATAGATCTTTTCCTTGTCGGGGTTTACCTCCAGCTGGTATTGCTCGAGGAATTCCGCCATCTTCCTCTTGTATTCCTCTAACGTGGCGAGATCAGGGGCAAAGAGAATGATATCGTCGGAATAGCGGGCATAGATTACACCGGCATCATGGAAGAACCTGTCCACCTCCTTCAAATAGACATTGGCCAGGAAAGGGGAGGTAGGCGTTCCTGCCATCACGCCATGACGTTCATGAATGGTTTCCCCGTTATAGACCACACTGTCGTTGGAAAGCATCTCCTGAAAGAAACGGTACAGAAGCGGGTCGTTGGCCATCATCTCTTTCAGCATCGGGAGCAGGATGCCTATAGGGATGGAATTGAAATAGTCGTGAATATCGAGCTTGTAGGCCCACATCATCTTATCGGCAACCGCTTGGTTGAGATGGATGACAGCATCGTGCACTTTCAAACCTCGGCGGAACGCATAGCAGTTCGGGGAGAAATACCCATCATAGTCGTATAGTTTGAAGGCAATGACCTTGAGCACCATCATCTCCTCGGGCGAGAAGCTATATACCACCCGTTTCTTACCAGTGCCCATCTTGTTGACGATCTTCTTCTTGGGAAGACCCAAGCCTTCACCCTGCGCAATCTTCTGCACCAAGTGAAGATACTGTTCCTTCTCAACAAACCGGTCGGCTTCGCGGAACTCATGCCACGTGAAACGACCCTTCAGGAGTCGATAAGCAATATACTCATCCCAGACGTCTTGTCGGGATAGTTGTGTGATGAGGCTTTCCATGATAAAAAAAGAAAAAGGGGAGGATTTTGAATCCGCAAAATTGCGGATCACCAGAGGATACCTTACCCTGCTGCCTGCAAAGCATCAATGCGGGAAGGCTGCCTCCTTTGCAGGCGCAGTCTTACTGCATCCCCTTTTTCTATGTTTCTTAGTTCAGGAACTTGCGGATGCGTCCGATTACGTAGCTCCGCTCGTTGGGCATCTGCGTGTAGAAGTTGATGTAGGGGAGGTTGAGTTTCTCGGCATACATCCTCGAAACGAGATACTTCACATTCTCGCAGTGACTGTGCCCTTTGCCGAGCATGACAACTGCTTTGGCACTGCCGTTTGCTTCAAGTACGAAGGTGAACGGCTGGCCCCATTCGGCCTTGTATGCCTGTGTAGGACGAGTCTTATAAAGCTGTTTTTCATCGCTGACGAATCCAGCCAGATCGGTTACCGGCACTTTCTCGCGAATGCTGTACGAAGAGAACTCACTCCGCAGGATATCCCTGAAGTAGGCTTCCCACTCAGCGTCGGTCTTTTCCCTTTCCACGAATGTGGCTTCAGGACGTTCAACCGGCCGTGTCTGGCGTGCTGGTTCTGCTTCCTTCTGTTGCTTTTCAAGATAATCCTTGGCAACTCCCGCTACTTTCAATAAGATTTTTCCAAAGTCCATAGTGATGCGTTAATAGATTATTTTTATGTCTCGTTTGCAAATATACAACAATTTCGTATAATACCAAACGATTTCAACAATAATATGGACTTTACTTATAAAAATTTTTCTCAAACGCTGTAAATTCGTCTTGTTTGAGAACGCATCGCTTCCACCAGGCGGCGATGAAGCCCAGACCGTAGCCCATGAGCTGGGTGAAGGCGGCGGGGATGGATAGTAAGCCTACCCACAGACTCTTGTTGCGGAGGCTGGAATCGATGAAGATGATGAGGCTGTAGAGGAGTAGGGGGAGCAAGGCTAAAACGCAGAACACCATGCCTACACCCTGGTGCATGTTGTCGGTGGGACGAAGACCGTGGGCATCGAGCCATTCGCCTTCGATGTAAAGTCCTGCTCCTAAGAGGAACAGCAGTATGCAGCCGATGACGCCTAAGGTGAAGACCGTGGGCAGCATGTGAACCAGTTTCAGTGTTCCGGGATGACGTTTTGTGAGGTTGATGCGGGCAATACCGCTGTTAAACACCTGACGGAAGAACTTACGGAAGTCGGTACGCCGTTTATGCCATACCCATGCCTCGGGAATCAACATCGTCTTGTATCCCGCTTCCACAATGCGGTAGGAGAAGTCGATATCTTCACCGAAACGCATCTTGGAGAATCCCCCAAGCTGCTGATACACCTCCCGCTTGATGCCCATGTTGAACGAACGGGGGTAGAACTTGTCAAGCTTCTTCTTACCTCCACGAATGCCGCCCGTTGTAAAGAAGCTGGTCATGGAATAGCTGATGGCTTTCTGGACAGGTGTGAACGAAGGGTGGGAAGCGTCAGGACCGCCGAAGGCAGCAAGAGACTCACCCCCTTGCCCCTCCCTGGATACTTCATCATCTACGGCTTTCAGATAGTCTTTGGGCAGGACCACATCGCTGTCCAAGATGATGAGCCATTCGCCTTTTGCCCGTTCGGCTCCGTAGTTACGGCTCTGACCGGGGCCGCTGTTTTCTTTGGCGTAATAATGCAAATCAAGGATGCTTGCGTATTTGTCGCAAACATCCTTGCAGGGTTTTACCGATCCGTCTTCAACAATCAGTACCTCAAAGTCCTTGATGGTTTGTCCACAAAGACTCTGAAGCAACTCATCCACCTCATCGGGACGGTTAAAGACGGGAACGATGATTGAATACTTCAATTCTTCAATCTTTCAATTTTTCAATCTTTCAATTATTCCTTCACGCGCTGCAGATAGCTACCGTCGCGGGTGTCAACCTGAACCAGCTCACCTTCATCGATGAAGAGGGGAACGCGAATCTCCACGCCAGTCTCCAATGTAGCGGGCTTAGTGGCGTTGGTGGCGGTGTCGCCCTTTACACCCGGCTCGCTGTGCGTAATGCGGAGCACGGTCTTTACCGGCATTTCTGCATAGAGAATGGTATTGGTGTCAGCATCGCTTACCACTTCCACCACGTCGCTTTCCTTCATGAAAGCTACGCCAGTAATCAAGTCCTTTGAAATAGGAATCTGATCGTATGTCTCCTGGTTCATGAAAATGTAGTCCTCACCTTCCTGATACAGATACTGATAGGGGCGACGCTCTACGCGTACATCCTCCAGAGCCTCACCGATGTTGAAGCGTTTCTCAAGTACGCGACCGCTTACCACATCCTTCAAGGTGGTGCGCATGATGGTGTTTCCCTTACCCGGCTTCACATGAAGGAAGTCGATACAGAAGTACAGCTTTCCGTCCATACGGATACATGTACCTTTCTTAATGTCTTGTGATTTGATCATAATTATCTTATCTAATGAATGAATTTTCTATTTTCGGGTGCAAAGGTACGAAATTTCTAGTGGTTGAGAAAGAAAAAGCGGTATTTTCTTTGCCAATTCAAAAATTATGCGTACTTTTGCACCCCAAATTGGAATGAACTCGTTGAATAATAACAAATAAAAATATAAAATAGCAATGAAAAGAACATTTCAGCCTCACAACAGGAAAAGAGTGAACAAGCACGGTTTCCGTGAGAGAATGGCCACCAAGAATGGCCGCCGCGTGCTTGCTGCACGTCGTGCAAAGGGACGTAAGAAACTGACTGTTTCTGACGAGAACCACGGAAAGTAATCCGTCGGCAGAGAAAAAACAAAAGAAAACAGAAAGAAGTAAGGCAAAGGCTTTGCTTCTTTCTGTTTTTTTTTGTACCTTTGTCTTCGACGAAGGTACTTCTGTTCGGAAAAACAAATAAAAACAAGCTTTTATTTGGTTTTTCACTCACTAAATCGTACCTTTGTCCTTAAATTTGGAAAGTATGAAGTCATCAGAGTTCTTCAAGAAGGTGTTCAGTTGGAAACTTTGGGCCAATCTGTTCGCCATGGCACTGGTTGTGGTAGCTGCCTGTTTCGGTGTCAAATACGGTATAGACCTCTATACACACCACGGGGAAAGAATCCAGGTGCCGAATGTCCGTCATAAATCGTTTGCCGATGCAGAGCATATCCTCGATAAACTCGGACTGAAGATCGAGGTAAGCGACACCGGCTATGTGAAGGTGCTGCCGCCAGATTGCATTCTGGAACAGTCAATCCTTCCTGGAACGACAGTGAAATCGGGCCGTATTGTCTATGTGGTGATCAATGCTGCCAACACGCCAACACTGACCATTCCCGATGTGATAGACAACAGTAGCTACCGCGAAGCACGCGCCAAGCTTGAGGCCATGGGCTTCAAGGTGGGCGATCCGCAGTATGTACCTGGTGAAAAGGATTGGGTGTATGGCATTAAGTGCCGCGGTAAGTTGGTGGCCAGCGGACAGAAGGTGCCTGTGGATGCCATGCTGATTATCCAGGTGGGCGATGGCATGCGCGATTTGTCCGACTCGGTGGCGTACATCGAACCTGAATATGATGACTTCGATGATATGATGGAAGTGGATGAGGCTCCTGTGGAAGAGGAAAAACCTGCTGATCAGCCTGCAGAACAGCCTACTGATCAGCCTGCCGCTACAGGTGAAGTGGATGAGTTCGAGGTGGTAACAGGACCGGAATAAAGATGATTGACGAGAGGTTTGACAACCTGGAAGAGATGACTGAAGACAGCGACCTGGAGGAACAGGCGCAGCTGTATGAGCATTTCCGTGTCGTGGCCGATAAAGGTCAGGAGCCGCTGCGGGTGGATAAGTTCCTCTTCGAACATCTGCAGCATTCCAGTAGGAACCGCATTCAGAAGGCCGCAGAGGCTGGGTTCATCCATGTAAACGACCGACCCGTAAAGAGTAACTACAAGGTGCGGCCCTTGGATGTGGTCACCCTGATGCTCGACCGTCCGCACTATGATGATACCATCGAGGCTGAAGATATTCCGCTGACGATTGTCTATGAGGATGATGACCTGATGGTGATTAACAAGGAGGCGGGAATGGTGGTGCACCCTGGCTGCGGCAACTATCATGGTACCTTGGTGAACGCCATTGCCTGGCATCTGCGCAACAATCCTGACTATGATCCTAACGACCCGGAGGTGGGATTGGTGCATCGCATCGACAAGGATACCAGCGGACTGCTGGTGGTGGCCAAGACGCCTGATGCCAAGACGAAATTGGGTGTGCAGTTCTTCAACAAGACTACCCACCGAAGCTACAATGCTCTGGTATGGGGCAACTTCGTGGAAGACGAGGGTAGGATAGAGGGGAATATCGGTCGCGACCCGAAAGACCGGTTGCGAATGAGTGTGTTCCCGCCCGACTCAGATATCGGAAAGAGTGCTGTTACTCATTACCGTGTGCTGGAACGTTTCGGCTATGTCACGCTGGTGGAATGTGTGTTGGAAACGGGTAGAACCCATCAGATCCGTGCCCACATGAAGCATATCGGACATCCCTTGTTCAGCGATGAGCGTTATGGCGGAACAGAAATACTGAGGGGGGAGCGGTCGGCCAGCTACAAGGCTTTCATCCAGAACTGCTTCAAACTATGTCCACGACAGGTGTTGCATGCCCAGACGCTGGGTTTCGTTCACCCAAGGACTGGTAAGCAGATGGATTTCAACAGCGAGTGGCCCACCGATATGGCGCAGCTGATTGACAAGTGGCGGCATTATTTTATGAACCGTAATAACGAAATGTCGTAATAACGAAATATCGTAATAACGTAATAACGAATAATAATAATGAATAATTTGAAGAGAACAATTGCCATCGTTTGTGGCGGTAACTCATCGGAGTATGGCGTTTCCCTGCGTTCAGCACAGGGCTTGTACTCCTTTTTCGACAAGGAAAAATACAACGTATATATCGTGGTCATCAAAGGTAACCGCTGGGAGGTGAACCTGAATGACGGTACCACGACACCTATCGACAAGAACGATTTCTCGTTCAAGGAGAATGGTAAGCTGGTGATGTTCGACTATGCCTATATCACCATCCATGGAACACCAGGCGAGAACGGTATCCTGCAGGGCTACTTCGAGCTGATTCACCTGCCCTACAGCACGAGTGGCGTTTTGGTTGAGGCATTGACGTTTGATAAGTTCGTGCTGAACCAATACCTGCGCAGCTATGGCGTGAGTGTGGCAGAGAGTCTGCTCATCCGCAAAGGCTATGAGGAGCTGGTGAGCGATGACGAGATAGAGGAACGTATCGGTATGCCTTGCTTCGTGAAGCCTGCTGCCGATGGTTCTTCCTTTGGCGTATCGAAGGTGAAGAACAAGGATCAGCTGGCCCCCGCTATCCGCAAGGCCATGATGGAGAGTCCGGAGGTGATGGTGGAGAGCTTCCTTGAGGGAACCGAGATCACGCAGGGTATCTATAAGACAAAGGAGAAGACAGTGCTGCTGCCGATTACAGAGGTGGTGACCAGTAATGAGTTCTTCGACTACGACGCGAAATACAACGGTCAGGTGGATGAGATCACCCCGGCGCGTATCTCTGAAGAGCTGACAGAACGCGTGGGTAAGATCACGAGTCATATCTACGACATCCTCCACTGTAACGGTATTATCCGCATCGACTATATCATCAGTAAGGAAGGAAAGATCAGTATGCTGGAGGTAAATACCACACCGGGTATGACCGCCACGAGCTTCATTCCGCAGCAGGTTCGTGCCGCAGGACTTGACATCAAGGAAGTGCTGACCGATATCGTGGAGAATCAGTTCGCTTAAGTAAGGCATGGTGTTACGTGATTACGCAAGGTAATCATAAAGTTCAATGTTCAAAGTTCAATGTTCAAAGAATATGGAGTTGAGGGATTTTGATGCTATACGACCCTTCGAGCCGCAGGAGTTGCCGGAGGTGTTCGACCGACTGCTTGCCGACAAGCAGTTTCAGGCAGTGCTGACTTATCTGTATCCGCAGGTACCCTTGGAGGCTATAGCACAGAAGATGCATGCGTGTCATTCGTGCCTCGACTTCCAGAAGGCGTTCTGCTACGACTTCCTGAAGAACCTTATGGCCAAGGCCAGTAAGGGCTTCGACATGGATGTGTCGTGTATCGATGTTTCACGTCGATATACGTTTGTCAGTAACCACCGCGACATTGTACTCGACTCGGCTTTGCTCGACGTGCTCCTCATCGACAGCGGCTTCGACACCACCTGTGAGATTGCCATCGGCGATAATCTTCTTTCACTGCCATGGGTGAAGGATCTGGTAAGGGTGAACAAGTCGTTCATCGTTGAACGCTCCCTGCCGCCACGACAGATGTTCATGGCCAGTAAACGGCTGTCTGACTATATGCACTTCGTGATTGAAGAGAAGCATGACAATATCTGGATTGCTCAGCGGGAAGGACGGGCCAAGGATTCTAACGACCGCACCCAGCAGGCCATCCTGAAGATGATGACGATGGGTGGAACAGGTACTCCCGTGGAACGGTTGAAGCAGCTGCATATCGTACCGCTGGCCATCAGCTATGAGTATGACCCGTGCGACTATCTTAAGGCGCGTGAGTTCCAGCTGAAGCGTGATATCGAGGGGTGGAAGAAGACCAAAGAGGATGATGTGCTGAGCATGAGGACGGGTATCATGGGCTATAAAGGACAGGTGCATTACCATTGCGCTCCGTGCATTGATGACTATCTGGATCAGCTTTCTCCTGATATACCCAAGACGGAGATCTATGAGGTGATAGCATCGCATATCGACGAGGAGATACATCGTAACTACCGTCTTTATCCCTGTAACTATCTTGCCATCGACCTGCTTACCGGGGAATCATCGTTCAGCATGCAATATACCGAGGAGTACAAAGCGCAGTTCCTTCAGTACCTCGACACGCAGCTGGCGAAGATCAACGATGTTCCGCAGAAGGATGAGGCTTTCCTCAGAGAGTGTATGCTGAATATGTACGCGAACCCGGCCATCAACTACCTGTCGTCCAGATGATCAGATTGTTCCCATACCTTTTAAGAAGGACTGCCTGGCTATTCATGGCGGTCATGTTGCTCATGGCCTGTACCTCGAACGACTATGATACAGGTGATGGGAAGCTCTCGTACCACCGTGCTGATTTTGTGGATGCCTACACCAATAGTAACGCTTCTTTTGTGAAGGCCATGACCGATGATGGCGACTCCTTGGTGTTTTCTGCTCCGCTGAAAGTGAAATGGGCAACCACACCCGATTCTGCCTACCGTGCCCTCTTATATTATAGTAAGGAGGATGAGAAGCTACAGCCACGGTCGATGGTTAGTGTGCTTGTTCCCAATATCCGTCCTGTCAGTAAGGTGAAGGCCATGTACAATGATCCGGTAAAGATGATCAGTGCTTGGCGAAGCAGGAACGGAAGGTATGTGAACCTTTGTCTGGGATTTGTAACAGGAACGAATGAGGAAGACGAAAGTAAGCATTCGGTGGGAATGGTATGCGACACGTTGTTGCAGCATGAAGATGGAAGCAAGCATCTCCAGCTGAAGTTCTATCATTCCAGGAACGGAATGCCTGAGTATTATACCACCAAGCTGTATTTCAGTATTCCGCTAAAAAACAACCCGTACCACTTGGGCACGGGCGATTCTCTATCGGTCGCAGTGAACACTTACGAGGGGTGGGTCACGAAGACGTTCACTTATTAAGCTTGATCTCCAGATGCTCGAGCATGTCGATGGTCATGCGGCGCAAATCGTAGTCGGGCATCCAACCCCATTCACGACGGGCACAGGTGTCGTCCATCTTGTCGGGCCAGCTTTCAGCAATGCTCTGCTTCAGCGGGTCCACCTGGTATTCCATCTCAAATAGCGGACGGTGTTTCTTGATCTCAGCGAAGATTGTCTCTGGGGCGAAGCTCATGGCTGTGACGTTAAAGGCGTTGTGATGAACAAACTTCGTGGGGTCGGCTTCCATGATACTGATGGCTGCCTTCAAGGCATCTGGCATATACATCATGTCGAGCAGTGTTCCTTCGGCTATCGGACAGATGAACTTCTCTCCCCTCACAGCACTGTAGTAGATATCCACGGCATAGTCGGTAGTGCCTCCTCCTGGGGGTGTTACATACGAGATGATGCCTGGGAAACGAACCGAGCGTGTATCCACACCATACTTCTTTTGGTAGTAGTCGCTGAGCATCTCAGTGGTTACCTTTGAGATACCGTAGATGGTCTGCGGGCGTTGGATGGTGTCTTGCGGTGTACCCCGATGGGGGGTGTGCTTGCCAAACGAGCCGATACTGCTGGGGGTGAAAACGGCACAGTGGTTCTCACGGGCTACCTCCAAGACATTCCACAAACCGTCGATACCGATCTTCCATGCCAGCTTGGGCTTTGATTCTGCCACTACCGACAGCAGGGCAGCAAGGTTGTAGATGGCATCAATATGGTGTTTCTTCACCACATGGGCTATCATCTCACCGTCGGTAACATCAGCCAGCTCGGCAGGTCCTGCCTCTTTCAACTCACCGGTAGGCTCTGCACCAGTAATGTATCCTGCCACAACATGTTCGTTGCCGTAGCGTCTTCTCAGTTCTCTTGTCAGTTCTGAACCGATTTGTCCAGTTGAACCTATTACCAGGATTCTTTTCATATCATCGTTATCAATAGGTTAGAGTAGTTATATTCCAACTGCAAAATAAATAATTTTTTTCGACAATCTGTCACTTTTTAGCATAAAAATTACATAAAAACAAGTTCTTTCCGCAAAATTCTTGGGGGAAACAGCGGAATTCTCGAAATTTTTGTCTTACTTTGTAGCATAATTCTAACAAATCATTAGCCTATGTACGGAAGAATGAAAGAACATCTCACGCAGACACTTGCTGAGATTCGTGAAGCAGGACTTTACAAAGAGGAACGATTGATTGAGAGCCCACAACGGGCAGCGATTCAAGTGAAGGGACAGGAGGTGCTGAACTTCTGTGCCAACAATTATCTGGGCTTGTCAGACCATCCGCGCCTGATTGAGGCTTCAAAGAAGATGATGGACCGCCGTGGCTTTGGTATGTCGAGTGTGCGCTTTATCTGTGGCACACAGGATATCCACAAGGAACTGGAGGCAGCTATCTCTGATTATTTCAAGACCGAGGATACGATTCTCTATGCGGCCTGTTTTGATGCGAACGGTGGTGTGTTTGAACCCTTGTTCACCGAAGAGGATGCCATCATCTCTGATGCGCTGAACCACGCTTCAATCATCGATGGTGTACGACTCTGCAAGGCCAAGCGCTACCGTTATGCGAATGCCGATATGGCGGAGCTGGAGAAATGCCTACAGGAAGCACAGGCGCAGCGCTTCCGTATCATCGTGACCGATGGGGTGTTCTCGATGGATGGTAATGTGGCTCCTGTGGATAAGATCTGCGATCTGGCCGAGAAATATGATGCATTGGTCATGGTGGATGAGAGTCATTCGGCAGGTGTGGTAGGTGCAACCGGTCATGGTGTGAGCGAGTTCTTCAATACCTACGGTAGGGTGGACATCTATACCGGTACGTTGGGTAAGTCGTTCGGCGGTGCCCTTGGCGGCTTTACCACAGGACGGAAGGAGATTATCGACCTGCTCCGCCAACGCAGTCGTCCATACCTTTTCTCCAACTCCTTGGCTCCTGCCATTATCGGAGCCTCTTTGGAGGTGTTCAAGATGCTGAAGGAGAGCAATGAGATTCACGACCGTCTGGTGGAGAATGTAAACTATTTCCGCGATAAGATGATGGCTGCTGGCTTCGACATCAAACCCACGCAGAGTGCTATCTGTGCCGTGATGCTCTATGATGCCAAGCTCTCACAGGTTTATGCGGCCAAGATGCAGGAGGAGGGAATCTATGTTACGGGTTTCTACTATCCTGTGGTTCCCAAGGAACAGGCTCGTATTCGTGTGCAGATCTCAGCTGGTCATCAGCGTGAACACCTTGACCGCTGCATTGCTGCCTTCATCAAGGTGGGCAAGGAACTGGGCGTATTACATAGTTGAATTTCCAACAAGCCTGGTTACTCCCACTTATCAGCCTGGTTAGACCCACTTATCAGCCTAGTTTCTCCCTCTAACCAGCCTGGTTGGAGGGCGTTATCAGCCTTGTAGGAATTATCCAAGGTTTATTATCGCTAAGAATAGAATAAAAGAATGCTCCGCCATCAAACCTAATCAACTCAAAGTCAGTAGGTTGTTGGCGGAGCAATTTCCATCAAATTCCTCCGCCATGAATCTTCTGGTAATCATGTGATTACACTAACATGGCGGAGGATTATGTGGATTATTTGAAGTAGAGTTTCAACGGTGTATATCCATCACCTGTGAAGAGCAGGTGCTTTTCGTCGAGCGTGCCGACAAGTGGGTCATCACCGAAGTTGATTTCAATGTAGTACGTGCCGTCGCCATTGTCGATGATCCGATCAGCCATGTTCCATGGAGCAAAGTCATTGTCTTTGCCCAACCACTGGGTATCCCACCAGCCGTTGGTGATACGTACCTGGTACGATTCGGCTTCAGGCTTGAACTGCAGGTAGAATGTACCGGTCTTGATCTTGTCCCATATATCCTGCGGGAATGTGGTAATACACTCGTTGTTTCCATCGTGGCCGTCAAGACCGAAACGATAGGTACCGTTCCAAGATACTGCACCGGCACCGCTGTTCTCCCAGAATACGTTCTCACTTCCGCCGCCACCACCATGGATGATGTCGATGAAGTAGATTTCCAGTGGCGTGTAACCACTACCTGTGAGCAGCAGGTGCTTCTCGTCAAGAGTGCCTACAAGCGGGTCGTCGCCGAGGTTCACCTCAATGTAGAACGTACCGTCGCCATTGTCAATGATGCGCTCTGCCATGTTCCATGGAGCAATGTCATTGTCTTTGCCCATCCACTGGGTGTCCCACCAGCCGTTGGTGACGCGGATTTGATACTGCGTAGGATCGGCCACCGTATATTTCACATAGAATGTCTCGGTCTTCAAACGGTTCCAGATGTCCTCTGGGAAGGTGGCAATACACTCATTGTTACCGTCGTGGCCATCGAGTCCAAAGCGATAGACTCCGTTCCAGTTGACTGCCGTCGTGCCGTCGCCTGTCCAGATGACGGTCTTTACCTCCTGATCACCACCAGGACCGTCAATCCAGATGTCCTCTTCAGTATAGATCTCCAGTGGTGTATAGCCACTACCGGTGAGCAGCAGGTGCTTTTCGTCGAGCGTGCCGACAAGCGGATCGTCGCCGAAGTTCACCTCAATGTAGAACGTACCGTCGCCATTGTCAATGATGCGCTCAGCCATGTTCCATGGAGCAATGTCATTATCTTTGCCCATCCACTGGGTATCCCACCAGCCGTTGGTGACACGAATCTGGTATTGGGTTGGATCAGGAGCTGAATAAAGGATGTAGAATGTTCCGGTCTTGAGTGTGTTCCAAACATCCTCTGGGAAGGTGGCAATACACTCGTTATTACCGTCGTGGCCGTCAAGACCGAAACGGTACGTGCCGCTCCAATTGACCACTCCATTGCCATCGGGATCCTCGTTCTTCCAGATGGTAGTCTTCACTGTCTCCCAGTGACCTTCATCAGCACCTGGTTCATAGGCCAGTTCCGGCATCATGATACTCTGTCCGTCATAGGTATGAAGGATACCCACAAAGGTACCCTTGTAGATGTTCTTCTTAGGAAGACGAATCGTGAGCTTGTAGGTGCCCTTGCGATAGAAGTCCTTATGGTCGATGATCTGTGGAACGCCATCTGCATCAAGCAACTCAACACTATTGATGAACTCCAGGTCAGAACCGAACACATCGATCAGCTCACCACCTGTGGCTTTTTCACCAGGCTGTTTAGAGTATCCTGTTACATAGGTATGTCCAAGAGTAAGCGACATATGCGACTCAGCCTCGTCATCGGCTGTGCGCACAATAATCTTACCACCATCAGCAGCAATGCCAGATGGTGCGTTGACTCTGATCATGTCGTTACCGACAATCTCGAAATCGGTCACTTTCTTGCCACCGGGGAATTCAATTTCAGTCACACCATTAAATCCGGAACCATTGATGGTCATGGGCTGGTTGGTGACTACCTTCGTCGGGAAGAAAGTCTTGATGCCCAGGCCTACGTTAGCCGATTGGGCGTCTTCGTCAGAGCAAGCTGTAAATGTGGCTCCGATGAGAACCACCGCAAGCAACGCGCCTAAATAATTGATTATATGCTTCATAATTCTTCTATTTTCAATTATCAATTATCAATTGTCAATTCATTACCATCCCGGATTCTGGGTAAGGTTAGGATTCTTTTTCAGTTCCGACTGTGGAATGGGGTAGAAATTGAACTTTTCATCCCACTGGCGGTTAATCGTAGAGCGTGTAAGCATCAGATCGCTACTGAGCGTTGCTGTCTGAATGGTCTTAAAGTACTGTGCACCCTTCTTCCAACGACGTACATCCCAGAAACGATGATTCTCGAAGGCCAGCTCCACCAGGCGCTCGCGCTCATAGCGTGCAACCCATGCATCGCCATCTTCAGTGAACGGCGGCATTTGGATGTCTGAGCGATTACGCAGCACGTTGATGGCCTCATTGGCTGTCATTCCATAGGTTGCATCGTTAGCACTTCCTGTGGCGTTGAACACTGCCTCGGCATAATCAAGGTAGAACTCTCCCAGACGGAAGATGATCCAAGTGTGACGACGGGTGGTCTGGTTATCAGCTGTGGTAACACATGAACCATCGACATACTTTTTGAGATAGTAGCTTGTAGGAGTGGCTCCATATTTCGGAGCGCCATTGAATCCACCAACGAAGGTTTCAATAGCCTTCCCCTGAGAACCATTGGTGGGCCACTGGTCACCGTTCTTCACTACAGTGAGTGCGAAACGCGGGTCAAGACCTTCGTAAGGATCAACTGACGTGAGGTCGATGTTGCCCGGATAGCGCTGACCGAAGGTCTCACCGTTGTCCTGATACTCATACTGATCTACCAGACTCTGGGTGGGACAGTTGCCAGAAGAACCGTTCTCTACACCAACTGGATAGTTAGCCATTTCGAAAGCGTTACTCTCACCACGTCCCAGACCGAAGATAATTTCCGGGTTGAAGAAAGCATCATGTCCCCACAGAGAACCGTAAGAGCTGAGCTTCAGGCCCCATGTGGAAGCGTTGTCGAGGATGTACTTGCAAGCTTCTGCTGCCTTAGCCCATCTTGTCTTGTCGCCTGTCGGGTTGTGAAGCGGTGAGGCTGCATAAAGCAGCGTGCGTGCCTTGAGGGCATAAGCCGCAATACGGGTGGCACGACCCACCTCTGAACCCACCTCCGTGTTATAGTTCTCAGGCAGGTAGGGGGCAATAGCGTCCAGTTCCTCAACGATGAACTTCACGATCTCATCTTCAGAGGTACGTTCAATGCTGTTAGCCTGTCCGTTGGTGAGTGTGGTTGTTACCAAAGGAACGTTGCCGTAGGTCTTGAACAACTCGAAATAGAAGTAGGCTCTGAGGAAGCGCAACTCATAGGGGAAAATCTCCAGCTGCTGTACCCAGATATTGTAATCAGGGTTATATTGCCAGTCGGAGATATCGGCCTGGTCGATCTTCTCCAGATACATGTTGACATCTGCAATGGCGGTATATGACTTATCCCATGTGTTGGAATAAGGATTAGCCGGGCTCCATCCACCGTTCACGTAGTTGTTCACGGCTCCTGTTTCGAGTGCATACTGAGCCTCGTCGGTAGCTCCGGCAAGGAAGTAGGCACTGTTAGAGGCCAACTCGTTATTGTACACCTGCGCATAGACGTCGAATACCAGGTTCTTGATTCCGTTCTCGAAATATTCGAAGGTCCAATCCTCGTCTCGGGTGTTCTGCTCTGTGTAATCCAGATCGGCACAGGAGAAAAGAAGAACAGAGGAAAGAGGAAGGAGGAAGGAAATCACTCCTACCGCAACCTTATTATATTTATTTGTCTTCATAATTTCAATTATCAATTATTGATTATCAATTTTTCAGAACTGAACTGAAAGACCAACATTAATACTCTTCATCACTGGGTAGCCTGTGTTGAGGTTCTCAGCATCCATGGCATCGATATTGTCGAAGGACAAGAGGTTCTGTCCCTGTACAAATACCTTGGCACTTGAAACCTTCAGCGGCTCAATGACTTTTGCAGGCAACTTGTAGTAAACTTCGCAGTCGCGCAGCTTCAGCCAGCTGATGTTGCGGTACCAGATCGTGGAGTTCTGAGCGTTGTTAGCTACATTCTCTGTTGACAGACGAGGATAGCTTGCATTGGCTCCAGCGATGTCGAAGCAGTTGTCGTAGTATTCCTGAGAGAGGTTGCGGTTGTCGGAGAGGGCTCCCCATACACCATCAACATAGCGCAGGTTCTTTACCTGATGAGCAGCTCCCTGCAAAGTGGCGTTGAAGCCAAATCCCTTGTACTCTGCTCCAAAGGTGAAGGCATAGTTCAGGGCGGGGAAGGCGTTGCCATAATCCTGTGCTACATAGTCGTTCTCGTTGATGACATTATCACCGTTGACATCCTTATACTTGATGTCACCTACTTTCACCTGTCCAAACTGCTGAACAGGACTATTGTCGATATCAGCCTGATCCTTGAAGAAACCTAAGGCGATGAGTCCACGCTCATAATCGGCAGGACCGTCAACCAATGAGAGGTTAGGATAGGCAGGTGTCTCAATCCATTCCAGGATCTCGCTCTTCACTGTTGAGAATGAAGCGCCGGCATTCAGGTTAAGACCATTGGCGAAGGTCTTGGCATAGCGAAGTCCCAGTTCCATACCATAGCTGGCTACACGTCCCTTATCATCATACGATGACTGGATACCAACTACAGAGGAGTTGAGTGAGTTGGCGCTGACCAGGATGTTGCGACGCTGCTGATAGAATACATCAAAAGTAACGTCCAGTGCATTGGCAATTCTCAGGTCTGTACCGAAGTTAGCCTTATAAGCAGTTTCCTGTGCGAAGTCATCGGTGGGGAACTGTGTCAGGAAGGCACCCCATGAACTGGCGAAATTAGTGCCATACCAGAACTGTCCGTGTGAATTGCTCCAACGGGCGAGCCACAGACCAGCAGCCGGCACGTAGTCGGTATGCTGAATACCACCTGACAGACGAACCTTTCCATAGTTGAGGATACCATCAGGATTGTTGGCATAGATGTAACCCAGACCGATTGTCGGCGAGAAGCCCCACTTGGCTGGATTACTGCGGTTGGAACCGTTGGCTGCCAGCACCACATCGGCCATCAAACGGTTAGCGTGGTCGTAGTGCAAAGCCAGCTGCCAGTTGGCACGATACCAGGTGTTGTCCTGACCATCACGAATCTCGCTCTTCATGTTATAGTTGGCATTGGC
Source organism: uncultured Prevotella sp. (assembly GCA_900314935.1). Classification (GTDB taxonomy): domain Bacteria; phylum Bacteroidota; class Bacteroidia; order Bacteroidales; family Bacteroidaceae; genus Prevotella. Next base: position 69,713 of record OMXE01000010.1, on the reverse strand, counting down.
ACCGAAGTTGTCGCCATTGTTGAGTTGGAGAGCATATTTCAGTCCTGCATTGAAGGTGGCAATACGCCACTGTGTGTCAACCCAGTGGTTGAACGTCAGCTTGTCTTCTACAGTACCCATCACATGCTCACTACCATCAGCCTCATGCCATCCGTACTGATAACCCTTCGTGCGAGTCTCAATGGTATTGGAAGAGTTGTCGTAAGATGCTCCTACGTAGAACTTCAAACCATCTGTAATGAAATCAAGGTCTTGCTCCAGAGTCATGTTTGCCCAGATTTGGCGCTGGTGCGTCTTCATGAAACCGGCACCCTGTGACTTAGCCAGGAGGTTGAAGTCGCCGAAGGTCTGACTACCGCCCCATACACCACTTGCTGTCTTGATGGGGAAGGCCAGTGCAGGTACCTTATACAGATGCCACCATGCATCGTTAGAGTTCACGTTGGGCACACCATTTGTCTCCATCAGGATACCTAAGATGTTGGCGCTAACCCTTGTTGACTTGCTTACCTCGAAGTCGATGTTGGCACGGATATTAGCCTTCGAATACTTTAGCTGTGAGTTCCAATCACCCTGATCAGGGTTCTTATAGAGACCACGGGCATCGGTATAGTCGAGCTGGGTATAGTACTGTACCTTGTCTGTACCACCGAAGAACGACAGGTAGGCATTCGACTCATGTGCCGTGTTCTTGAACACTTCATCCTTCCAGTTTACGTTAGGATAAACCAGGGGATTACTGCCGTCAACGAATTTCTGCAGCTCGCTGCTGGTATAAGCAGGAGCAAGACCGTCGTTCAAACGAGCTTTGTTCAAAGCATTGGCGTAGTCATAGGCGCTGACCATATCTGCCATCTGCGGATCGAACTGAATCTTATGCGAAGCACCCACCTTGAAATGGTACTTGCCGTCTTTAGCACCGTGCTTGGTCTTTACCAACAGCACGCCATTGATGGCTTCATGACCGTAGAGGGCTACAGCGGCCGCGTCTTTCAACACGGTAACACTTTCCACCTCTTCTACAGAAAGACGGTCGATGGGTCGTTCTACACCATCTACAAGAATCAAGATATCTCTCTCACCTGTGGTCTGTACGCCACGGATGTTAAACGTGGCACCACGACCTTCCTCGCCCTTGAAACCAGTGTTCTGGAAAGCATTCAGGCCAGGGAGCTTGCCATAGAGGGCATCAGCCAGACTGATGGCTGAGGTGCGACGCAACTCTTCAGCCGTGATGGTTGTTGCTGCCGCTGTAGTCAGGTATTCCGTCTGCTCAACGCCATAGCCTAAATCTACCTTCTGCGACGCTTTGTCGCTCAGCGTCACCTGGGCACTGACTGCCATTGGGGCAACGCAGAGTCCCATCAAGGTATATATATATTTATTTCTTATTTTCATAATCTTTTCAATTTTCAATTGTTCATTTTCAATTTGAAAAATTACCACCCAGGATTCTGTGTAAGACCATATCCCTTCTGAATCTCAATACGAGATACAGGATCGAGATACCACTTGTTGGTCCAGTAACCAGGATCCCACCAGCGACGGTGTCCTACAACGATTTCAGGTTTCTCGTATTCGAACTTCGGCCAAGGTTGACCTGCTTTATACTGGTGATCTTCTCCATCGTCCAAACGGTTACCGTTTGCATCGAGACAATAGATTCTGATTTCATGCAGTGGTTTGGTGAAAAGGTCCTGACGCTTGCGTCGTACCATGTCGTAGAGGCGGTCGCCGCACTCGGCACCGATTTCGCAGTTACGCTCACGAAGAATCTCGTTGATAAGGTTCTCCTTATTAGAGGTTAGATTCAATTCCGGATTCATGGTCTCAAGACGTCCCAGACCTACACGGCTGCGAACAACATGAATGTCATCCAGGGCACCACGGAGGTCACCTGTCTCAGCCTTGGCTTCTGCGCGGATGAGATACATCTCAGCCAAACGGATATAGGGCACGCCGATGAGGTCATCATCATAGCGGTTGCCTCCCCAATAATCGAGCAGCCACTTGAACTTACTGTAACCAGAGGCCACATCGTCCTTGTTGTTCACATTGCTGTTTTTCTCCAGGAAGCCACCTACCCAAGAGTCCATGTAGGTCATACCTGCATAGTCGAATCCTGCTGGGAGCGACTGCTGGGGAACAACCATCGTTTCATACAAGCGCGGGTCGCGATTGGCAAAGATGTCAATGCCATCAGGATTCTTACCGCGGCCATAAATGTCGGAATAGGGGAAGTTACGTCCATCCTGCATACCGAAGCATTCCATCAACTCGTTGGTGGGAACGGCACCACCCTGACGCAAACAGTCGAGGGCAAAACCACGCCAGCCCCAACCCCAGCCACCATCTGACAGGGTGAGTGTGGGATGTGCATCAAACAGCTTCTCGTGTCGTGTCTCATTGTTACGATAGCGGTAGGCGCGGCGGTAAGCCATGCGGTAGCCGGCTTCGTCTTGAGACTCTGGCTGTACCAGTTGGTAATAGTTGCCATTGGCAGCATTGTCATCGAAGAACTCATTGCAATACTGCAGACAGCGGCTCCACAAGGAAGGATCTTCCTTACCAAACCAGATGTGCTCCTCACTCTCCAAACCAGTAGGTTTCTTGGTGTAGGTGAGATAGGGCTCGTTGTTATTGAACAATGGCGATGCAGCAAACATCCAAACCTTGGCACGGAGGGCACGGGCAGAAGCACGTGTCAGACGTCCTGACCACTGACCGATGTCGGCGTTGGGAATATTCCAGATGTAACCTGGCTCATTGATGGCACACTGAATCAGTGAGTCGATGAACTCAACAGTTTGCCAAGCAGTAGAACGACCTTCTGTGAAAGTTTCACCTACTTCGTATGCCTTTTTCACGAGGCATAAGCCACCGAAGTTACGGAAAGCGTCGAAATAACGGCTGGCCATAATGGTGTAAGCCTCACCACGCAGACGACTCTTCTCCGTATCACTCATATCGGGTACACGCTCGATATTCTCAATGATCTGCCAGCACTTGCGAACGGTCTCATAGATAGATACACGTCCACCAGCATCGCTGTCCAGACCACTTTTGGTAGAATAAGAGAATTTGCCCTGGAAGTTACCATCCTCGGTATCCTGAGCATTCTCGGTTAAGTTTCCTGGATAATAACTCTGTATGGGACCGCCCCATCCAACGTAACAATGATAGGAGTCGGAAAGCACGTCAATGGGCGCACCGTTCATCATATTTCCAGAGGTGTAGGTACAGTATAGCTGTCCATAGGCACTCCACAGGAAATTGCGGGTGTATTCGGCCTTGTTGAACACGGTGTCGATATTCACTTCTACGCCAGGTGCTTTCTCTAGGAAAGCATTACCCACATTGATATCATCGACACATGCAGTGAAGATGCAACTGGTCATCCCCAAAGCCAATATGTAATTAAATATTTTTTTCATAATCATCAATTGTTTAGAAGTTGACTTGTATGCCAAAGTTATACACACGTGTCATAGGATAGCGTACACCGAAGTCAAGTCCTGAACCAGGAGCCTCGGGGTCGTTGCCCTTGAAGTCTGCGAATGTCAACAGGTTCTGACCTGAAACATAGAATCTCACGTAATTGAGCAGATCCAACCACTTGGGTTTGTTGATGGTATAACCAATCTCCACATTCTTCAGACGCACATATTTAGAGTCGATAACCCATGCCCGTGAATCGCGATTGTTATGAACACGGTTGGTGAACGAGATACGTGGCAGGATGGCATTGGGGTTGTCCTCTGTCCAAGAGTTATCAGCAACCCATTGTGCCAATGCAGAAGTGTTGGTAGAACCAAACTGGTCGCGGAAGTATCCGTTCAGTGCACGACTGGTGTTGTCGGCACCTACCCAAAGCATGGAGAAGTCAAATCCCTTCCAATTCAGATTGGCGTTGACCGACCAAGTGATTTCAGGATTGTCTGTATAACCAAGAGGTTTCTGGTCGTTCTGGTCGATAACACCGTCGTCGTTCAAGTCCACATAGACAGCATCACCATATCTCAGTTCTGCCACCTGGTCAGGCATATCTACACCATACTTCTCCTTATAGCGCTGCTCAGTACCTGGCTGATAGAACTCAAACAGATCATAAGCGAAGCGTTGTCCTACTGGCAATCCGGTACGTCTCAGATAATCATACATAGGCGGTACCTCGAGCATTTCAATTACCTTATTTCTGGCAAAAGCAATGCTTGGACTGATGCTGTATCGCAGATCACCAATCCTATCGGCCCATTTCAAGGTCAGCTCATAACCATGATTCTTCACACGGCCTTCGTTGACATAGCTTGAAGGAAGAGTAGTTACAGCAGGAAGCATAGAGGCATTTGATACCAGAATGTCCTTGCGGTCTTCCCAGAAGAGGTCGAGGTTCACAGTCAGACGGTCTTTCAAGAAAGCTGCATCCAAACCAAGGTTAATCTTAGTAGCTGTTTCCCAGGTAACGTTCGGGTTACCGGCGGTCAGCTCCTTCACTGCCTGCAACCAGTTGCCGCTCGTACCGAAGTTTGCGCCTCGTTTCTGCGGGTTAACAGTTGTGGCACCTGAATAGAACTGCCAAGCACCAGGCAGATAGAGGAAACGGGCACCATTGGTGTTGTCGTTACCTACCATACCCCATGATCCACGGAGTTTCAGATAGCCAATGTAAGGCTTAATGGGCTCCCAGAACTTTTCGCTTGATGGTATCCAACCAACAGAGAACGATGGGAACGTACCGTAACGCTTACCCTCGGCAAAGTTCTCTGAACCATTGTAACCGATATTGAAGTCAACCATGTAACGTGTGGCATAGTCGTAAGTGATACGACCTACAAGTCCTACATAACCCTTCGGGATAGACTGATACAGACTGCCACTTGAATCCCATGGATAATAGGTCTTGCTCTGGTTGTAAAGCAGCAATGCACCTACGTTGTGGTTGCCGAACTTACGGGAATAATTGAAACTTGCCTCAGCATACCAGTTTCTGTTACCCCACTTAGATTCGTTGTAAGGAATCGGCCAGGTAATGTTCTCCTTGCGGAGCACCTCCTTGCCGTCAACGATGGTTGCTACGTAGGTAACACCTGTACCAAATCCGTTCTGGCGGTTCTTCTGAGCTGTATAGTCAGTGTTGTATGATCCCTTGATCTTGAAATCCAGACCCGGTGTGAGGAAACTCATGTCGAGCTTGTATTGGAGGTCAAGGTTCAGTACGTTGGTGCTCTCGTTTACATAACCTAAGTCGAAGAAGTTCGAGAGGGCATCACGGTCGTAAGGACCTACGAAGTTTTCGTCGGAAACGATATGGCGACCTTGGTCGTCAACACCAATACCAGCATAAGGTGTAGCTCCTTGCAGATAGCGGAAGAGGAATCCCTCGCCACCACCCATCGTGGTACGGTTCTGAACACGTCCACCCAGCGTGAGAGCAAGCTGACTATACTTAGATACGTTGATATCTAAGTTGGCACGATAGTTGAAACGATTATATTTGAAGGTCTCATCCTTATTGTCAGAGAAGGTCTTAAAGAGTGAGTTCTGATTCAGGAAACCTGCAGAAACGAAATACCTTACTTTCTCGGTACCACCGTTCACATTCACATTTACCTGCTCCTGCCATGCGGCATCGTTCATCATATACTTAATCCAGTCGGTATTGGGGAATGTGACAGGCATATCACCTGTGCGGAAATGCTCCATCACATCCTGGCTGAATCGGATACCGGTGTCGGCATAAGGCGTGTAGTCTTTAATATTGGCCGTACCTGGCCACTGGCTCATAGGCAGTGCATCAGTAATGGCTGTGTAGTTCCACATCTTTCCATATGTATAGGAATCTGCGAAATCGATGAACTTCGAGATCTGCTGAACTGCTGTACTTGCCGAAACGGTTACTGAAGCCTTGCCAGGAGCACCACGCTTGGTGGTAACAAGGATAACACCATTAGCACCACGTACACCGAATACGGCTGTAGCAGAGGCATCCTTCAAGATAGAGATATCCTCAATTTCATTAGGATCGAGCTGTCCAAACGAACGCTCAACACCATCCACCAGCACCAAGGGCTCAGCACTGTTCAGTGAACCTGTACCACGAACGCGGATAACCGGTTCGTCAGCACCTGGCATACCTGAAGGCTGTACCACCGACATACCCGGCAGCTTTCCTTGCAGGGCATTGGCCACACTGGCTACAGGCGCCTTCAGCAGTTCGTCACCACCAACTTGCGAGACGGATCCCGTGATGGTAACCTTTTTCTGCTGACCGTAGGCAATCACCACCACTTCTTCCAGACTCTGCAGGTCGGGCTTCATGCTGACGGTCATGTTTCTACTGGCTTTCAGACTCTGGGTAAGATAGCCGATGTAGGAGAACTCCAGAGTTGCTCCTTGTGAAACGGAAGGCAACGCAAAGTTACCGTCGAGATCGGTGATAACACCAGTATCAGTGCCTGCCACCATCACGGAGACACCAATCATGGGTTCACCAGTCTCATCTTTCACCTGACCTTCCACCCGGATGTTCTGGGCGAAAGCCACACTGGGCAACATACACAATAGTGCAAGTAGCCCAAAGAGATAAGATTTACATTTTTCCATATAAGACTATTTGGTTTATTTATTAGATTATCAGATGCATAGAATCATCAGCCACAGTACCTATGGTACTCTTTGCCTGTTATTATTCCCGTATTTTGTTTCATGCTTAAGTTTAAAAATTATGGTAATTAGTTATAAAGTTAAAGGTAATCGGATGCAAATATAAACATTATTTTTAACAACATGAAACATTCTGCACTTTTTTTTAAAAGAAGGGGACTTTTTCTTTTCTTTCTTTCAAAATAATCTTAATTACGATAGAATACAAAGGTTCCGAGAGCTCGATTTATAATATAATAAGGTAAAAAGGGATGAATGAGCATTAAGAAAGCAAAAAAAAGCAAGAAAAGTGTAATAATTAGCAAGAAAGTATTATACTTTTATAAAAAATACATATATCTTTGCAACTTGAAAAGCTATATCATCCAGTGGGAGATATTTGCCATAGCTAATAACCCTAATGTATAACAAAACCGAAACAAGGGGGAATACAGAGATCTATTTAAAGAAATCTATATAAACCTAAGAAAAATTAGTATGAATCAAAACTTGAGAAAGACAGCGCTGCTTACAGGTGTCTGTGCAATCCTTGGATTGTTCTGGTCACCTCAGGCTAAGGCTGACTCTGCTGTGAATACCGTTCAGTCGGTACAGCAGGACAGAAAAGTGACAGGTACCGTTGTGGATGCAATGGGCCCGGTTATCGGTGCCAGCATCATGGAGAAGGGTACTAGTAATGGAACGGTTACCGACCTTGAAGGTAACTTTTCTCTGAGTGTAAAGCCAGGTGCTACGCTGGTTATCAGCTACATCGGTTACAAAACTCAGGAGATCAGTGTTGGTAACAACAGCTTCATCAATGTTACATTGGAAGAGGAAAACACCTCTTTGGATGAAGTGGTTGTGGTAGGTTATGGTGTCCAGAAGAAGAAGCTGGTTACCGGTGCCACTGTTCAGGTGAAGGGTGAGGACATCGCCAAACTGAACACCACCAATGCACTGACCGCTATGCAGTCAAGCACTCCTGGTGTGAACATTACCCAGAGTTCATCTCAGCCTGGACAAGGCTTCAAGGTGAACATCCGTGGTATGGGTACTATTGGTGAGAGTTCACCGTTGCTGATTATCGACGGTATCAATGCAGGTACTGCTGATAACGGTCTGAACGGCTTGAACCCGAACGACATTGAGAGCATCGATGTGTTGAAGGATGCTGCTTCGGCTGCCATCTACGGTGCCCGTGCTGCCAATGGCGTAATCCTCGTTACCACCAAGCAGGGTAAGGCTGGTTCGCTTTCTGTCCAGTACGACGGTTTCGTAGGCTGGTCGAATGCTTACAAGGTGCCCGGAATGGTGAATGCTCAGCAGTACATGCAGATCATCAACGAGACCAACTTCAACACGTATGGTACGATTACCAACTGGCCAAGTCTCGTTCCGCAGCGTATCCTTGACAAGGTTAACAACGGCTGGGAAGGTACCGACTGGTTCAAGGAGTATGAAAATAAGAATGCTCTTCAGTTCAGTCATGCTGTGACAGTGGCTGGCGGTAGTGAGCGCTCCAAGTTCTCTTTGGGCTTGAACTACAGTTCAAACGAAGGTATCATGGGTGGAGACAATGCCTCTAACTACAAGCGTTATGGCGGACGTATCAACTCTGAGCACATTTTGTGGAAGGCCGCTGATCATGATATTGTCACCATCGGTGAGAATGTATCTTACTGGTATCACAGAGGTCATGTACTTGCTGAGAGCAACGGTTACTGGAATGTGATGCAGTCAGCTTATATTGCTTCTCCGCTCGTAGAGCCCTATGATGAGAATGGCAATCTGACAGGTTATTCTACGCACCATGCAGGCTATAGTGACATGATTTACAGTCAGCCGCTGAACAGCTTTATCAACGGTGAATATGGTTCTCTGAACAAGAGTCGTGATTTCGGTGTAGGCGCAACCATTTACTGGATTATTGAGCCGATCAAGAACCTGAAATATCGCGGACAGTTCAACACAGGCTACAGTAGTGACAACTACCGTCAGGTTGGTTTACCTTACAGTAAGTCATCAACACGAGCATCTGGTTCTTATACACTGAGCATGAGCCAGAACCAGAGCAGTAGCTTCTCTTTGGAGAATACACTTTCTTATATCCTGCCAAAGTTTGGCAAGAATACTATTGATGTACTGGTTGGTCAGTCAATCGAACGTACTAACTGGAGTACGGGTATGAATATGGCATTCGAGGTTGGCGGATCTGACCTGAACACTTTGGTCCTCAATGGTTGGGACTACAATATCCCAGCAAACTACGAACCTCAGTATTTGACGGGTCAAAGTGGTTATGACAATCCGATGCAGGGAAGCATTGCTTCGTTCTTCGGTCGTATGAACTGGAACTATGACGAGAAGTATATGGCAACGGCTATCCTCCGTGCTGATGGTTCTTCCAACTTTGCTCGTGGCAAGCGTTGGGGCTACTTCCCCTCCTTCTCCGCTGGTTGGGTAATCACTAACGAGTCTTTCATGGAAGGAACACGTAGTTGGATGGATTTCCTGAAGATTCGTGCTTCTTGGGGACAGAACGGTAACTGTAACATCGCTAATTTCTATTATCTTTCTAACATCCGTTTCTCACCGACCGACTATGCTGACTATGGTTATAAGTTCTCCAGCGATATGAACAATACGGTGAACCGTAATGTTTATCAGACGGGTGCTTACGCAGGAAATGTTCCTAATCCAGACGTGACTTGGGAAACTTCAGAACAGACCAATATCGGTCTTGATGCTCGCTTTATCAATGGCAAGCTTGGCTTGAACTTCGATTGGTATGTGAAGAAGACCAAAGACTGGTTGGTACAAGCTCCAATGAATGCCGTGCTTGGTTATGAGGAGCCTGCATACGTCAATGCTGGTGATGTGAAGAACACTGGTTTCGAGGTTGCTCTTAGCTGGCGCGACAGAATCGGACGCGACTTCAACTACTTCGCCAACGTCAATGTGGCTACCAATAAGAACGAGGTAACTCGTCTGGCCAACAACGCAGGTTATATCAACGGTCAGGATAAGGCTATCTTCGAGAACTCTTCTTGGGTTTCTCGCGTAGAGGTGGGTCACCCCATCGGTTACTTCTCAGGTATGTCATACAGTGGCATCTGGCAGAATCAGGCTCAGATAGATAAAGCTCGTGCAGCAGGAAAGGCCGTTGTTGACGGTGCTCAGCCGGGCGACTGCATCTGGGATGACTGGAATGGTGATAAACAGATCTCTTTCTCTGAGGACCGTCACGAGATCGGTAACCCGCATCCGGATGTAACCCTTGGTGTAAGCCTTGGCTTCGATTGGAGAGGTTTCGACTTTGGCGTGACTGGTTCAGGTGCTTTCGGTATGCAGGTAATGCAGTGCTACCGTACTGCTCTCTTGGCTAGTCCATACGACAACTATACCGTTGACGCATTTGATCGTTGGCATGGTGAGGGCACCAGCAATACAATGCCTCGCCTGGCAGTAGGTTCTACCAACGAACAGTGGGTATCTACCCGCTATATGCAGGATGCCGACTACTTCAAGATCCAGAACGTAACATTGGGTTATGACTTTGCCCGTCTGTGGAAGCAGGAGTACTTCTCCAAGTTCCGCATCTACGTTCAGGCTCAGAACCTCTATACCTTCACCAAGTACACAGGTGTTGATCCTGAAGTCGGTTCATCTGGCGGTAAGGACTCTTGGGCACGTGGTATTGACGTAGGTCTCTATCCTACAGCACGTACATTCATTATTGGTGCCAGCATCAACTTCAAGGATAAGAAAGACAAGGCTGCTACTGTAGCTCCGAAGGTGGTTTATCAGGTGGACAACAGCGAGATCGATCGTCTGAATGGAGAAATCAACCGTCTCCGTGCACAGATGAACCAGCCTGCTCCTGCTGCTAAGGAGAAGGTGGTCGTTAAGGAGTCTGTCCTGACCTATCCGTATTTTGTCAATTTCGACCTCAACGTAACTGACGTGGTTAACCGCGAGAAGGTGAACCTGAAGAATATCGCTGAGATGATTAAGGAAGCACCTGCTGGAACGAAGTTCAATGTTATTGGCTATGCTGACAAGGCAACAGGAACCGCCGAACACAACGCGTGGCTGGCAGAGCATCGCGCACAGAATGTGTACGACGTACTCGTTAAGGAGTTCGGTGTACCGGCAAGCAGTCTCATACTCGACTCCAAGGGCGGTGTAGGCGACATGTTCTACAACAGCAATGAGCTGAGCCGTGCCGTCATCATCTCTGAGGTTAAGTAAACTTATTAACTATAAACGTATAAACTCAGAAAAAATAAGTTATGAAAAAGATATATTTAATGGTAATCGCGGTTCTTTTCGCAGTAGGACTGACCTCTTGCGAGGACTTCCTCGATTCCTCGAATTATACAGGAGCAACGAATGAGAACTACCCTGCTACGGCTAGTGACTTGACAAAAGAGCTGGCTGCCCTGTATGGTGTGATGAACCAGATGAGTACGGATCCCCTCCAGACTCCTTGGTTCGTGAACTACATTATGTCTGATGAGGGTAATGGTGCCGGTGGTACTGGTGACGTTGAGGCACACGCTATCGGTCACCTGATGACCAACAAAGAGACTCTCTATGATAGTGCTTGGAAGAATGTTTATGTAGGTATTTCCCGTGCAAACGCTGTCATCTATGGTGTCGATGCATTCGACTGGACTGGTCAGGAAAAGACCCGTAACCAGCTTCTTGGTGAGGCATATTTCATGCGTGGTTTGTTCTACCTCTGGGGTGTACAGTTCTGGGGTGACATCCCTGCATACTGGGCTATCGCAGCTCCAGATCCCTGTCCTCAGCAGAGCGCAGAGGAAGTGATCTTCCCGCATATCCTGGCTGACTTCACCAGTGCTGCCAACTTGATGAGTCACGGTATGACAACACGTGGCGATGGTCATGCAACCAAGGGTGCTGCCGAAGGTATGTTGGCTCGTGCCTATATGTTCTACGAAGGCTTCTATAAGAAAGCCGGTGAACTGGCTTCAGCTTCTCTTCCTGATATTCCTTTCGACTTTGAGCAGGAAGGTGCTGGTTCTTCTCTGAGTAAGTCACAGGTTGTTGCATTCTTGGAGGATGCTATCAACAACGGCGGTTACAAACTTGTTGAGGACTTCCGTCTGCTCTGGCAATATACCAACGAGCTGACCATTCAGGATTATGCTTATGTATCCGACCTGAAAGAGGCTGGTAAGGTATGGGCTGGTAACGGCAACGAAGAGGAGATGTTCCAGGTGCAGTATATGAACGCTAACTCTTGGAACGGAACCATTGGTATGGGCTTCTGTAACCAGGTTGAACTGTACTGCGGTCTGCGTTGTGATGCTGACGCGAACAGTAATGTTAACGGCAATGAGGATACCTTCCCGTTTGGACAGGGCTGGGGTCAGGGTACCATCAACGCTAACCTTTGGGACGATTGGAGTGATGCCGACCCGCGTAAGAAGGCTACCATCTTGAATGCTCCAGAAGAGCTGCAAGCTTACTACTTCACCACTTCTTGTTCTGAGGATGCTGGTTTGTATAACAAGAAATGGATATGCGTTACTTCAATGGATTCCTATAAGACCTTTGGATCTGGCGATGACGAGAATCCTGGCGGAACAGGTGGCGACCACTATGCATGGTGGGGTGTGTGGCGTATGCAGAACACGAAGACATCTGCTCCTAATGGTAACTCCTTCCAGGGCGACCACTTCTCTGATATCGTACTGCTGCGTTTGGCTGACGTGATGTTGATGCACTCAGAGTTGACAGGTACAGCAGATCAGATGAACAAGGTTCGTGCCCGTGCCGGTCTGGCAGCTACAACCTATTCTTGGCAGAACATCAAGAACGAACGCCGCTTCGAGTTGGCTGGTGAGGGTATCCGCTTCAACGACCTGCGCCGTTGGTCTGGTAAGGACGGTGGTGCTTCCTGTGAAGCTGCAACAGCCCTCCAGAAACAGGAAGGCTCTCGTGTGAACTACACAGGAACATGGACAACCATGAGTCATGGTAAGGGTGTAGGCGGTAGCAGCTGGGCTCAGCGCTATGCTGATACAGATGGTTTCCTGCCCAAGCCTCCTTCACAGATCGCTATCATCAACGATCCTGAAATCTTGAAACAGAACAAGGGTTGGTACGATGGTACGAAGTGGAGTATGTCAGGTACACCTATCTATTAATAAAGAGTCAATCATTAAGAATTAAGAGAATAAGCAATATGAAAAAATCAATTATATGCTTGATCGTTGCGGCTGGTATGGCTGTCTCTTGTGATCCTATCAAGGACGAGAAGGATTTTGATATCTATTCCGTGTCAGCGAGTGAGATTGAGAGTGCCATCTCTATCACCCAGACGGATGCCAACGGCAACCCGGCAGCTGATGGTAATTACTTTACCTTTACAACGAATCCGGCAATACCGGTAACGATCTTCAATTATATGAGTGACGGCTCTGAGAATATGTTGGCACATGGCATGAGCGGCTCATTCGTGATTAAGCCGAAACGTGGCTCTGATCCTAATCAGACATTCTATGTCCGTTTCGTTGATTCTAATAACAATCCTGTTGATGTTCAGAAGACTTACAATGTCTATGTGCAGCAGGAGCTGGATCCGGAAATCCGTCTGCTTGCCTCAGATGTCTATGGCGAGAAGATTTGGACATGGGATACTTCTGTTTCTGGTGCAGTATGGGGCAACATGGGCTACTGCGGCGGTTCTGGTGCAGCCGTTGGTATTGATGGCGCTGGCGCCCAGTGGTGGGGTATTGACTCATCTGAAGAGTTCAACAACCAACTCAAGCATTCTGAGGGAGGTGTAAACCATGGAGATGGTGACCTCAATGCCTATATGGTATTCAACGATGAAGGTATTGTTACCAGCTATGATGCTGAAGGTAATGTTATTCGTCAGGGTGCATATAAGGTTGAGAATTACAATCCAAATGGTGAGTGGAAAGTTGGTGACTTGAGGACTGATGCTATTCTTTGGCCATGGGTTATCAATACAGATGCTTCCTTGCCTTCTCAGGTTTCTTGGGGTACTGGTGCCTACGAAATAGTTTATCTGACAGCTGACAAGATGACTCTCGTATATCCAGGAAAAGATGATAACGGTAATGCCAACGCACTCGGAGGCTGGGGCGAGGCAACCTACTGGCATTTCAAGAGTTCCTCAGATATTGAGGGCATGGCTTTAGGTTATGGTAAGACAGCCAAGAAGAGTTGGACATGGGATACTTCTATCACAGGAGCCGTCTGGGGTAACATGGGTTACTGCGGCGGTCCTGGCTCAGCCGTTGGTATCAATGGCGGTGGTGCCCAGTGGTGGGGCATTGACAGCTCTGCTGAGTTCAACAACCAACTCATCCACTCTGAAGGCGGTGTGAATCATGGAGATGGCGACCTCGATGCTTACATGACATTCGATGCTGAAGGAATGGTGACGAGCTATGGCGCAGATGGTTCTGTTGTTCGCTCGGGTACTTATGAGTTCACTCCTGTAAAAGGAAATGAATGGAAGGTAGCAGAACTGAAGACCGATGCTATTCTTTGGCCTTGGATTATTAATTCAAAAGGAACCTTACCTTCCCAGGCTTCTTGGGGATCAGGTGTCTATGAAGTTGTTTATTTGACATCAGACAAAATGACTCTTGTTTGTCCTGGACATGATGATAACGGTAATGTCAATTCTCTAGGCGGCTGGGGTGAAGCAACCTTCTGGCACTTCAAGGCAAAATAAGCGGATACTTACTCGACCTAAGGTCAAGTAGTTTTTCTCTTAGGTATTAGTTTCTATATGGCCGTCCCGTGGCGTTCGCTGCGGGACGGTTTGTGTTTCACAATGTTCCCACGTTGGGAATGAATTGTTCCCATGTTGGGAATAAAATGTTCCCACGTTGGGAATAATTGGAATCCTGCTCAGATTTACAAAGAAAGCACTTAAAGTTGCCCTTTGAACCTTTGGTCGTTTAAAGAATTAATCGTATCTTTGCAAGGTATATGGGAAAGGAATTAAGGAGATATGGAAACCGGGTGTTGTCGGTGCTGGTGGGCATCGGCGTATTCTTGTTTTGGTATGTCTTTTACCCCCATGCCTTGTCGTATCAGGAGCAGTATCAACTGTTCTTGTGGACGGGCGATTATTTCATGGAAAGGGTTAACGTTCCCGGTGGCTTGGCCGACTGGCTGGGCGAGTTTATCGTGCAGTTCTATTATGTGGAATGGCTGGGGGCATTGCTGCTGGCTTTGCTGTTTGTCGTTCTTCAGCGGTTGACCGCTCGACTGCTTCCCAAGAAATGGTGGTTGCTGAGTGTGTTGCCCGTTATCTTATTCTGGTGGCTGATGGGTGACATCAATGTGTTGTTGTCATTCCCCGTGGCTGTGGTCTTGGCATTATTCGCGGCGTGGATCATGGGGAAACTAGTAAAACTAGATAGACTAGTCATACTAGTTATGATAGAACTACTTATCGTTCCGTTTCTTTATTGGCTCATTGGACCCGCGGTATGGATATATATATTGGTACGCGTGTGCCAGTTAGGCTGGAAACATCTATGGCTGGCTGGTTGGTTCGTTGCGGTTCAGTTAATAGCTTACGCCTGGCTGTTACCGCAGTGGCCTTTGCAACAGGTGATGACAGGACTGAACTATTACCGCATTCCGCTGCACTATCCGCAGTTGAAAGGCTACGACAAGGAGATGTATGAGCTAATCCGTCAGGACTATCTGGTGCGAAACGAGCGCTGGGATGAGATTGTCAAAAGGGCTCAGCAATACCAGGTGAAGACACCGTTCAGCTCTGTCTGCGTGAATCTGGCTTTGTCAAAGAAGCGTCAGCTGGCTGACAGGATGTTCGACTTCTACCAGAGTGGCGACGATGCGCTGATCATGCCGCGTATCCGCGACCTGACCTCTATGCTTCCTTCGGCTGAGGCTTTCTGGCATCTGGGTATGGTAAACTCGGCTCAACGGTATATGTTCGATACACAGGAGTCGATCCTGAACGGCAGGAAAAGCGGGCGTTGCACGAAGCGCATCGCAGAGTGTATGATCGTGAACGGTCATTACCAGACTGCCGCCAAACAGCTCGGCTTATTGAAGAAGTCGCTCTTCTATCGGGGTTGGGCCAAGGAGGCCGAGGCGTTGATGAAAGATAAGGAGAAAATGGATAAGCATCCTGTCTATGGTAGACTGCGCCAACTGCGATATAAGGAGAACTTCCTCTATAGTTACGAGGAGATGGATAAGATGTTCGGGTTGCTGTTCATGAACAACAATGGTAACAAGATGGCACTCGACTATTTCTTGGCGCAGATGCTCCTGAAGGGGAACCTGCAAGGTTTCCAACAGTATTTAGGACTGGCTCAGCAATATGGGGGTTACCGTGAGATGCCTTTGGGCTATCAGGATGTAATGCGTTGCATTCAGGCTCAAGGCCGTGTGCCCGATTCACCCTTTGCCAAGTATGTGCAACGAATGATGGAAAGGAGGGGAGAATGAAGAGAAAGGGTTCTACTAAACTAGTAACACTAGTTCCACTAGTACTACTAGTACAACTAGCTATCCTAGGATGTTCTAACAAGGTGGAGAACGTTTCTAAGGTAAATGCCCTGCCGGAGATCTACCCTGATTATATCGGCGTGACCATCCCTGCTGGTATCGCACCCCTGAACTTCAATATGGTTGATGAAGACATCGAGGGGATGGATGTAGTGGTAAAAGGTAGTAAAGGAGGGGAACTGCATGTAAATGGCGCTTGGGCTGATTTCGATATAGCCGACTGGCATACGCTTACCGAACAGAACATCGGGGGCGAACTGACAGTTACCGTTTGTGAGAAGAAAGAAGGACAGTGGAAACAGTATAAGGATTTCATGATTCATGTTAGTCAGTATCCGCTTGATGATTGGGGTCTGACCTATCGTCGCATCAAGCCTGGCTATGAGGTGGGTGGCGATATCGGTATCTACCAGCGGGATATCCATACATTTAACGAGTATGCGATCCTGACAGAAACGGTTGTTCCTGGTCGTTGCTTTAACTGTCATACAGCCAACCGTACCAATCCCAACCGTATCACCTTGCAGATGCGTGGCGAGGGTGGGGGAACCATGATACAGAAGGATGGTAAGCAAACGTGGGTGGAAACGAAGACCGACTCTACCAAAGCGGCTGGCTCTTATAGTTATTGGCACCCCGATGGCGATTATGTGGCTATGGCAGTCAACTCCGTGCATCAGAGTTTCTTCACAGGAACAGGACAGCGTATAGAGGTGTATCATAAGTTCAGTAATGTGGAGGTGCTCGACACCCGGACAAACGAACTGATTCTCTCTCCACTGCTGCAGACGGATGATCTGGAAATCTTCCCTGCTTTCTCGGCCGACGGTAAATGGCTCTATTATAGTACTTCGAAACCTTGTCGGGTTCCTGCGGAATATGAGAAGGTGAAATGCTCTTTGTGCCGTATTGGCTTTGATGCAAAGACAGGTACGTTTGGAGAGACGGTGGATACATTGCTGAATGGTCCTGCTACTGATAAGAGCTATGTGCTGGCGCGTCCTTCGTACGACGGCCGTTGGCTGATGTACTGTGTGAGCAGTCGTGGTAACTTTCCGGTTAGTCAGAATGATGCCGACCTGTGGCTGATGGACCTGAAGACGGGCGAAAACCGTGAGCTGAAGGAACTGAATAGTAATCAGAGCGAATGCTTCCACAACTGGAGCGAGAACAGCAGGTGGTTCGTGTTCTGCAGTAAACGTGAAGACGGGATGTACACGAAACTCTATCTGGCCTGTATTGATGACCAGGGAAAGGTATCGAAACCGTTCCTGCTACCTCAGCAGCATCCCCGTAAGTATTACTCAGAGATGATGGATGCGTATAATGTGCCTGATTTCACCAAGACAAAGGTGGAGCTGGATGCACATGAAGCTTACCGACAGGTGTTTGATAACAAGCGGAAACAAGTTAATTTGAGAAATCAAAATTAATAATATATGAGAAAGATTCTATTATGCTTTATGACAGTGGCAGCTGCAATGATGATGTTCAGCTGTCAGTCGGCTAACAACGGGAAGTGCTACATCAATGGTGTGGTGAAAGGTGAGCAGTACGAGGGCAAGCGTATCTTCCTTGTACCCATGAACGGTCCTAAGACCGCAGAGTATGTGGATTCCATGGAAATAACCAATGGGATGTTCTCCTTCGAAAAAGACTTCAGCAGAGATACCATGCAGATGTATCAGATCCTGATGGACTATCACTACCGTATGGGCTTGCAGCCTATACTGGTGGTGGGTGAACCCGGAGAGGTGAAGGTGGTGATCGATAGTGTGAGTAGCGCAGGCGGCACACCACAGAACGACTCGCTGCAGCAGTGGAAGATGCGCACTGAGATGCATAACCTGCAAGTGGCAAAGATGCGAAGGAATGTGGAAGAACTCAAACAAAAGGGTGATGCAGTGCAGGCGAAGTATATTGAGCAGCGCGCCGACAGTTTCCATCTGGTCTATAAGAACTATACCCGTCAGTTGGCGGAGAACATGAAGAAGGGTGTGCTCCATGATTTCCTGAAGGTGCGTTTCCCCTTGACCTATAAGCGGAAGTATCCCGATGGACGTATTGTCACGTTCAATGCTGATACGAATGAAGAGATAAAGGAATAATAGATTATTGAGAATTGAAAGTCGATAGATTTAAATATGGTGGATGGGTGCTGACACTGGTGTTCGGCATTGCGGTGTTCCTGTTCTGGAGATACCGCTATCCCTTTGCGCTTACTTATCAGGAGCAGCTGCAATTGTTCCTGTTCGACGGTGATTATTTCTGTGAGCGTTTGTCAGAACCAGGAGGCTTAGCCAGGTATATCGCCGAGTTCCTGGTGCAGTTCTATAATGCAATGGCCATAGGGGCGTTCATTCTCGCTGTGCTGTTTGTGCTGGTGCAGCGACTTACCTGGCAACTGATGAAAACGCATCAATCACCTCTTACGTCTTACCTCTATCCATTGTCTTTCCTCCCCGCCTTGATGCTGTGGTATGCCATGGGCGATGAGAGTGTGATGTTGACGTATGTGGTGGCATTGGTGATGGCGCTGGCAGTGGCACTGTTGCTTAGACGACTGGAACTAGTTGTACTAGGTAAACTAGAAAAACTAGGCAATCTAGTAAAACTAGGCACTTTGCTGCTCCTGATTCCGCTGCTCTATTGGCTCATCGGTCCGATGGTGCTGCTGGTGGCCGCATTGATGCTGCCTTTAACAGTGGCGGCAGGGGCAGTTATCTATGCGTTGGCACTGATCTTGCTGAGTGCACACTATCTGCCTTTCCCCATGTCAAGAGTGGTGTTGGGCATTAGTTACTACCGTATCCCTGAGGTGCTGCCCTATGTGCTGATGGCGATCCCCGTTGTTATAATCCTGCTTGTTTGGCTCTGCAGGAAATTCCATGCCGTTGCAGAGAAGCAGAAGAAATGGGTTTATGTGGCAGAACTTATCGTGTTGGCGGTTGCTGCTATACTGATCATCCCTCGGGGCTATGATACCAAGAAATACGAACTAATAGAATACGACTATCTGGTACGTACCAATCAATGGAGTGCCATCATTGCCAAGGCGGAGAAGCAAATGCCTGATCTGCCAATGAGCGTGAGTGCTACCAATTTGGCATTGGGTATGACGAACCAGTTGGGCGAGCGGGCATTCGACTTTTATCAGCGGGGTTCAGAGGGTTTGCTCCCGAAGTTTGAGCGGAACTTCGCCACGGCACAGCTCACAGGCGAGATCTATTTCCATTTAGGACTGGTGAACACGGCCCAACGGTTTGCTTTCGAGGCCATGGAGGCTATACCTAATTATGACAAGAGTGCCCGTGTGGTGAAGCGTCTGGCGGAAACGAATATGATAAACGGTCAGTACAAAGTGGCCGGGAAATACTTGAAGATGCTGGAGAAGACCATGTTCTACCGACCGTGGGCCAAGCGTATGATGGCCATGCTGGGGGATGAGAAAGCCATCAACGAACATCCGCTCTATGGACGGCTCCGCCAGTATCGACTGCAAGAGGACTTCTTATTCAGCGAAACAGAACTGGATAAGATATGTGGACAGTTGTTTGTCCATAATCCGAAGAATCAGATGGCCATGCAGTATCTGATGCTGATGCCGCTGCTCGATAAGGATATTCCTCGTTTTATGTCGTATATGCAGGTGGTTCAGGAAAGGGTACTGTATCATCCGCGCAGTTGTCAGGAGGCCTTGGCCTTTGCTTTCATGCAGCAACGACAGCAACCGCCTCAAGGGCTGATCAGTGATATGATCCTGCAGCGGATGAATGATTTCAGCAGAATTTACTCCCATGACAGGAACTCGCCTGAACTGGCAAGGTTCAAGAATACAGTGTGGTATTATTTAACGAATGGAAAATGAAAAGGATGCAGCATATATTAAAACCAGAGAAACTTGTTGTACTAGAAAAACTAGTCGTACTAGCTAAACTAGTGATACTAGGATTACTAGTGATACCCTTTCTTACCGGTTGCACTGGCCAGGTAACAAACCCTACCAAGGTGAACCAGCTGCCAAAGATCTATCCTGATTATATCGGTGTGACGATTCCTGCAGAGATCGCTCCGCTGAACTTCAACTGGATCGATGATGATATTGATGGCATGGATGTGGTGGTGAAGGGCAGCAAAGGCGGCGAACTGCATGTCCATGGTGATGAGGCTGCTTTCGATATAGCCGACTGGCATAAACTGGCACAACAGAACAAGGGTGGACAGCTTACCTTTACTGTCTGCATACTGAAGGATGGACAATGGATGCAATATAAGGATTTCGCGGTGATGATCAGTGAATATTCCCTTGATGAATGGGGTCTCACCTACCGTCGCATCGCACCGGGCTATGAGGTGTTCAGTAAGATGGGGCTCTATCAGCGCGACCTGTCCAACTTTAATGAGTATCCCATCATTGAGAATACACAGGTGCCGGGCATGTGTGTCAACTGCCATACTGCCCATCAAACCGACCCCGAGCAGTTTGTCTTCCATGTTCGCGGCGGTCATGGTGCCACGATGTTCCAGATGAATGGTCAGCGTGAGTGGCTGAAAGCATCCAACGAACAGTTAGGTGGCTCGATGGTTTATCCGTATTGGCATCCCAGCGGGAAGTACTGCGCGTTCTCTACGAACCAGACTCGTCAGGGTTTTCATGTG
Organism: uncultured Prevotella sp.; assembly: GCA_900314935.1. Lineage (GTDB taxonomy): Bacteria > Bacteroidota > Bacteroidia > Bacteroidales > Bacteroidaceae > Prevotella. Next base: position 48,848 of record OMXE01000010.1, on the reverse strand, counting down.
TCGCCCAATGAGCGTATCGAGGTGTTTGATCTCTCGTCGGATGTGTTCGTCTATAATCCTGCCACCCATGAGATCCTGACCGACTCACTGCTGTCCACAAAGGACTGGAGCGAGAACTCACCAGTGTTCTCTTCTGACGGGCGTACCTTGTATTATATGACTTGTAAGCAGCAGGATTATCCCGCTCATTATAAGGATGAGAAGTATAACCTTTGTAAGATCGACTTCGATCCTGAAACGGGGGAGTTCGGCGAGAAGGTGGATACGGTGTTCAATGCCGTGGCGATAGGGAAGAGTATGACCTGGCCTCGTCCTTCTTATGATGGGAAGTATATCCTTTTCACACTGATGGACTACGGCTATTTCTCTATCTGGCATGAGGAGAGTGACCAGTGGTTACTCGACTTGCAGACAGGGGAGACTCGTGAACTGAAAGAGATCAATAGTCCGAAAGCCGACAGCTACCATAACTGGAACGTGAACTCGCATTGGATTGTATTTACCAGTAGGAGGGATGATGGCTATTACTCCCGTTTGTATCTCACCAGTGTTGACGACCAGGGGCATTTCTCCAAGCCGTTCCTGCTGCCGCAGCGACATCCCAAAGCTTATTATGAGGAGAGTGTCTATTCCTTTAATACGCCCGACTTCACCAAGACGAAGGTGGATTTCGATGCTTACAAGGCTGGTAGGGAGATCTCTTCTGACAAACGTGTAGAGACCAAAGTGAAATGATAATGGCGGCCATGGCCGCCATTGTTATTTTAGTATTTAAAAGGTATTGCGTCCTGCTTCATCGCTTTTGCCACATCGTTTGCATCAAAGGGAACCTTTCCCTTACCTAATTCCGGGGCATTGAACGACTTCAGGTTATTATCGTAGAACGTTGGATGTTTCTGGGGAAGACAGAAAGGCTTGTGTGCCTTGCCGTCCTTATCGACATAGCAGAAATAGGGTTTGCCATATAATCCGTCATCGCGTTTGGAGGCAAACACGAACCAACGACTGTTGCTGCTCCAGGAATGATAGGTGTCGCTCTTGTTGCTGTTTACAATACGAAGGGTATCAATCACTCCTGTCTGAAGATCCATCATCTGCAGGTCGGCCTCAGGGTGCCAGATAGGGAAAGTACCATAGTCGGCCACGGTATAGAGCAGGAACCTGCCGTCAGGACTGATGCGTGGATGACAGACGGAACTCTTCGTACCTTGTGGCGTTGCTGCAATTCTCAACGTATCTACTTCAGTACCGATCGTGCCGCTTTTCTCATCAAAGGGAATACGGCATAGGACATATTGCAACTTACTGATCTCTGTTGGCAGACTGACGTTGTCGGCAACGCAATAATAGATATACTTGCCGTCAGGGGAGAAGGTGGGGAAGGTCTCGAACTTCATACTGTCGCAGAGTAGGGGAGAGGGGATGATGGTGTTCGTCTGGAGGTCGGCTACATAGACATCCGACTTACTATCATAAACCTCTAACCGTTTATCGGGTTTTGCATGGAAGGCAGGGATGATGACGTTGGAGGAGAAAGTGATGTATCGTCCTGTACGACTGAAACCGTAATAGACGCTTCCTGAGACCATGCCATCGGTCTTGATGTTAAGCTTTTGCAGTCTTCCTCCTTCGTTCAGGAAAGCACCTCCACCTTCACCGCGGACATAGAGCATCGATCTTTCCGGGTTTTGGTTGTGATAGACATGACAGTTCATGCAGCGGTCGCCAACATTCTTATATGAAGAGATGCTCCGTTCATCATAGTTCTCCACACATCGTTCATGAAGCTCCACCTGATGCCACACTTCGTAATCAGGCTCAATCAAACGGTAGGTAAGGAAAGGATCGATCTTGTCTTTGGCAACCATCCAAGTGAATGACTTGTATTCAGTCCATTGGTTGTTGATGAGTGCTGTTATCGACACCACCAGTTCCCTACCAGCGTTCTTTGCCAACAGTTCTTTCCAGTCGTCCATGTCAAACGTCACCTCATTACCTTTGACATGGATGGTGATATCTCCTACCTGCACCTGAATGGCCTCGCAATCTGCGCGAAGTAGGAAGTTCAGTGGAGCGATGTTCTCCGGAATGGTTACATTACAGTAATCAGGGTAGATAGGCGGCAACTGATCGCTCTTCTGCACATCCCTTGGAGTGGGGGTGCAAGATGATAATATGGTTAGTGCCACTAGTATCACTAGTATATCTAGTCTTTCTAGTATTACTAGTGTATTGAGTATATGGTTCCTTTTCATACCTTCGGCGCTTTTGATTTGTCAAAGTAATACCAGTAGGTGCCTTTGAAGCGGGGATGACCACGCTGTTCGTTATACTGCTGGAACTGTTGGAAAACATCTGCCCGTTGGATGTATTTCTCCCATTCTTCCTGCGGAGCATCGGTACCAGCCAGCCAGATGCACAAGGCTTCTTGATACAATGTCTTCAAACGGGGTTTCCCTGTGTCAATGCAATAGCGGTCGTAATCGCGCTTGAAGTTCTCAATGTCTTTCAGTAACAGGTTACTGCAGAGGATATAATCCAAAGCAATGGTGTTGTCTGGGTTCGTGTCAAGCAACTGCATCATCAGGAAATGGGCATTGTCAGAAACCGTGATGGTGTCGTGGTGGTTTACCAGCTGTATCTTCTCCTTGTAGATGGTCTGACCATGTTTGCGGATGTTACTGGCCCATGACCGATAGACGAATGTCTTGTCAAGGATTCGCAGGTACTTGTTGGCAGCCATCGTGTCCTGACTAACGATGTTACACTCTGCCAATCGTCTGATCATACGTACGTTCCTGTTCTCAGGAGAGAACACGTTAGACATCATAGCGGCCCGTTCCGTGAAGGTCATATCGCCTAATACCCAGTACAGCTCGTTCATGCTCTTGATGGTGAACAAAGGAGTCTCAGGACCGATCTTGTAGAAAGTGCCGAGTTCGTTGTTGTCGAACTGCATCAGATGGTCGGGAAGTTGTCCTTGCTGGGCACGCACCAGGTTGTAGAAGAACTTCATCTCCTGGGTGGGATGCGGATCGTTTTCAACCATACTGATGACCTTATCGTAATTCCTGAAGTAATACTCGTTGTCAACGGCGAGTTGTTTCTCTACGAAGAAGTTCGGTTGTTGTAGCTTTCCCATCTCTGGCTTACCGAAAAGATAGCAGCCTGCGATAGCGATAACGAACGCAAAGAGTATTCTGAGCCAGTTCCGTTTCTTCCACATCAAGGTTGCCAAGAGGAACGTCCCTGCCAGTCCTGTGGCAGAAATGATGTTACTCAGTCGGTAATTATGGTGGAAACAGAAAACGGCAAAGAGTGTCATGACGAGAATGGCCACAAGGAGAGCAATCCATTTGCGTACGCCCCATCGATGCAGTAAGCACTGCAGGAAGTACCCCAACACCAGTAGGCAACCAGTCAGTATTACCGGTCCTACATAAAGATAATAATAGAACTGGGTGAGGAAGTCACCGACAAGACGGGCCAGCCATCCTGCTTCCGGCAAGTATGAGAGAGCATAATCGCTTGAAAGCAAGAAGATCTGGTTCTGCTCCTGGTAAAAGAAATGGTAGGAATAGCAGAACTGGAAGAACCCCCAGCACACGATTCCCCATACAATACCCACTATACATGGAGCATATTTCTTGATGGCCGTTTTCATACTGCAAAGTTATGAAAAAACGAGAGCAATGCAAAAGAAAAGTTTGTTTTTCTTTGCATTGCCGAGTGCATTGTAACTTCGGCGAAGCCAAAGTTACATGAAAACGAGAACAACACCCAAAGGAAATGGATTTACAAGCTCTCAAGCATACGTTTGAGTACCACAGAGCAGGAGATTTCGCGATTGGCAGCCTCAGGGATGACGATGGAGTTCTCGCTCTCAATCACATCATCGGTGACAATCAAGCCACGACGTACAGGCAGACAGTGCATGAACTTTCCGTTGTTGGTCCATGACATGTGCTCTGTATCTACTGTCCAAGACATGTCTTTCGAGGTAATCTTACCATAGTCGGCAGGATTAGTCACACCCGGATTACTCCAGTTCTTGGCGTAGATGAAGTCGGCTCCCTCAAAGGCTTTACGCTGATCGTACTCCACACGGGCATTCCCCACGAACTGCGGATCCAGCTCGTAGCCTTCAGGATGGGTAATCACGAAATCTACATCGGCTGCGTTCATCCACTGTGCAAAGCTGTTAGGAACAGCCTGCGGCAATGCTCTGCAATGAGGAGCCCAGGTTAGTACAACCTTGGGTCGCTCAACTTTCTTATGCTCCTCGATGGTAATCAGGTCGGCAAAAGCCTGCAGGGGATGCACGGTAGCAGTCTCCATGGCAAAGACCGGACGACCGCTGTATTTGATGAACTGGTTCAGAACGGTCTCGGCATAGTCGTATTCGCGGTCGGTAAGACCAGCGAAACTTCTGATACCGATCAGGTCGCAGTAGCATCCCATCACAGGGATAGCCTCCAACAGGTGCTCACTCTTGTCACCATCCATGATGACACCGCGTTCTGTCTCCAGCTTCCAGGCGCCAGCGTTGACGTCAAGCACGATGACGTTCATGCCGAGGTTCATGGCAGCCTTCTGGGTAGAGAGGCGGGTGCGCAAGGAGTTATTAAAGAAGATCATCATCAGGGTTTTGTTCTTACCTAGATGCTGGTACTTAAAACGGTCGTTCTTGATCTCTTGGGCTTCGGCAAGTGCTTGGTGCAAATCGCCGATATCTTGTACGTTGATGAAACTTTTCATTGTGAAAGGGTTGATGGGGTTAATGGGCATAATAGGCTCAATAGGCTTAATGGGTTAGGGGCGGATTTGACCTTCACCCTCGATGAGCCATTTATAGGTGGTGATCTCTTCCAAGGCCATCGGTCCTCGAGGACCGAGTTTCTGGGTAGAGATGCCGATCTCGGCTCCAAGACCGAACTGAGCACCGTCGGTAAAGGAAGTCGGAGCATTCCAATAAACACATGCTGCATCTACATGCGCCTGGAACATACGGGCTGTTGTCTCGTTCATGGTGATGATAGCCTCGCTGTGACCGGATCCATTTTCATCGATATGAGCAAGTGCCTCTTCGAGAGAAAAAACGGTCTTGACGGCCAGTTTATAATCCATGAACTCCGTACCGAAGCTCTCGTTGGTTGCATGCTCCAACAAAGGATATTTACCTTCGAGGGCAGCATAGGCCTTCTCATCGGCATAGATGATGACATTCTTCTCTGCCATAGGCTTTACTAGTTCTACTAGATCTACTAGTCTATCTAGATGTACTAGCAGGCAATCCAAGGCGTTGCATACAGACACCCTGCGGGTCTTGGCATTATTGATGATAGCCTTGCCCATTTCCAGATCACCTTCTTTGTCGAAATAGGTGTTCACCACACCGGCACCAGTCTCGATAACGGGGATACGGGCAGTGTCGCGAACGAAGTCGATGAGCTTACGACCGCCACGGGGGATGCACAGATCGACATAGCCTACCGCATTCAGCATCTCGCCTGTGGCTTCATGAGTGGCTGGTAGCAGGGCGACAACATCAGGATTCACACCATATTTCTCCAAGATCTCATGGATCAGTGCCACCTCCTCACGGTTCGAGCAGTCGGCATCCTTACCACCTTTCAATACACAGGCATTACCACTCTTGAAACAGAGGGAGAATACATCGAAGGTAACATTGGGCCGTGCCTCGTAGATCATGCCGATAACACCGAAGGGAACACTGACACGACAAAGACGAAGACCATTGGGCAATGTCTTCTGTTTGGTGATATGACCGAGGGGAGAGGGTAGGGTAGCCACATTACGCATGTCGGCGGCAATGCCCTCCAATCGACTGTCGGTGAGCTGCAGACGGTCGTACAGCGGATTACTCTTCTCCATCTTAGCCAAATCCTGTGCATTAGCCTCCAGGATTCTCACCTTATTATTGATAATAGCATCGGCAACGGCTTGAAGAATCTCGTTGCGCTGTTCGTCGCTCAGCAGGGCCAGACTCTTACTGGCGCGCTTCACTCGTTCGAATGTTTCTTTCAGTTGCATGGTGTAAACTCTGTATGTGGGGTTTCGTCTTTACGCTCAATCAAATCGATAAGGATATTCTCACGTTCTCCATTGGCAATGATGACACGGATGCCCGACTGCGATACCTTGCTGGCAGTGGTGTATTTCGAGTGCATACCGCCACGACCAAAGGCACTCTTCTCGGGTTGGATGTATTCCGAAAGGTCGCGACCGGGAGCCACCTCGTTGATCAGTTCGGCATTCGGATCATCAGGATGCGAGGTAAAAATACCGTCAATGTTAGAGAGCAGAATCAGCGTATCGGCTTTCATCATCTGTGCGATGAGACCAGAAAGTTCATCGTTATCGGTGAACATCAGCTCAGTAACACTCACCGTGTCGTTCTCGTTCACGATGGGTAGCACGTCATTCTCAAGCATCACCGTCATACAAGCCCTTTGGTTACGGTATTGCTCGCCCGGTTGGAAGTTCTCTTTCATGGTCAGCACCTGTCCTACATGAATACCGAACTCGCGGAACAAATCATAATAAAGTCCTACGAGCTTCACCTGTCCGACGGCAGAGAACAACTGTCGCTGCTCTACGGAATCCAACGAGTGGTCAACCTTCAGTTCTCCACGACCGGAGGCCATGGCACCTGATGATACAAGGATGACCTCAATGTTGTGCTTACGCAGCCAGGCAATCTGGTCGACCAATGCCGACATGCGTGTCACATCCAGTTTCCCGTCTGGACGTGTCAGGACGTTTGAGCCAACCTTTATAACGATTCTTCTCTTCATAATAATGCTACATCTATGATGTGGTCTATTTCGGACTTCTCACCTATGTTGCCGACAATGCTGATGATGTCGAAGCGGACACTGCTGTAGATACGATGCGACTTGGTGTAGTGGTTGATGGCCGACAGCAGACTCCGACGTTTCTTGTAGTCGATGGCCTCTTCTGGATTACCATACAAACGGTTGCGACGGGTCTTTACTTCCACGATGACCAGCGTACTGCCATCCTTTGCCACGATGTCGAGATCATGATGACCGGATTTCCAGTCGCGTTCGATGATGGCATAACCCTTTTCTTCGAGAAAGGCCGCAGCCAGGTCTTCTCCCCACCTGCCGAGTTCGTTATGCGCAGCCATTTATTTCTTGCTGTCCTTATTACGGATCTCAACGCGGCGGATCTTTCCACTGATGGTCTTCGGCAGTTCATCGACGAACTCGATGATACGGGGGTACTTATAAGGAGCCGTTTCTTTCTTGACATGCTGCTGGAGTTCCTTGATCAGGTCGTCGCCGGCCTTGTCCTTCCACTCCTTACCAAGTACGACAGTAGCTTTTACCACCATACCACGAATGTCATCAGGTACACCCGTGATGGCGCACTCTACGACAGCGGGGTGAGTCATCAGCGCACTCTCTACCTCGAACGGACCGATACGGTAGCCAGATGACTTGATGACATCATCAATACGACCCTCGAACCAGTAGTAGCCGTCCTCATCGCGCCAAGCCATATCGCCTGTGTGGTAGATACCATCGTGCCATGCCTCGCGGGTCAGCTCTTCATCACGATAGTAATACTTGAACAGACCGATTGGCTTACGGTCGCCTACCCGTACCACAATCTCGCCCTTCTCACCATCTTCGCATGGCGTACCGTCTGCACGCAGCAGGTCGATGTCGTATTGCGCGTTGGGGATTCCCATGGAACCTGGTTTGGGAGTCATCCAAGGGAAGGTTCCCAGTGTCATGGTGGTTTCTGTCTGTCCGAAGCCTTCCATCATCTGGATACCTGTCTTCTCTTTGAACTTGTCGAACACAGCGGGGTTCAATGCCTCGCCGGCCGTGGTACAATACTCCAGTGAAGAGAGGTCGTACTTGCTCAGATCCTCGCGAATCATGAAACGGTAAATGGTTGGAGGAGCACAGAAGCTCGTCACCTTATATTTCTCTATCTGACGAAGCAATGTATCTGCATTGAACTTCTCATGGTCGAACACAAAGACGGTTGCACCGGCAAACCACTGTCCGTAGAACTTACCCCACACAGCCTTTCCCCAACCCGTGTCGGCCACGGTGAGATGAAGGGAGCCCTCATGGAGGTTATGCCAGAATACACCCGTTGAGAGATGTCCCATGGCATAGAGATAGTCGTGAGCCACCATCTTCGGTTCACCGCTGGTACCACTGGTGAAGTACATCAGCATGGTGTCGTCGTTGGTGTTGACAAAGGCAGGCTTGACAAACTTCGGGGCTTTCTGCCACTCGTTCTGCCAAGAGTGCCACGGACTAGTATTACCAGTACCACTAGAAACACTAGTATCACTAGTCTCCTCCACCTTAATGAGCACTTTCACTGTAGGACTCTCAGGTAAGGCCGCTTCCACCTGACTCATCACATAGGCATCATCCACACAGATAATACCTTTGATGCTGGCGCGGGTATCGCGGTAAACAATATCATGTTTGGTGAGCATGTGGGTGGCAGGAATCACCACGGCACCCAGCTTATGCAGGGCCAGCATGACCACCCACCATTCGTAGCGGCGCTTCAGAATAAGCATCACCGGGTCGTTCTTACCGATGCCTAATGATTGCAGGTAGCTGGCGGCCTGGTCCGTCTGTTCCTTCAGCTGTCCGAACGTGGTACGTAATTCTTCCCCCTGATCGTTCGTCCATAGGATGGCCAGCTTCTCAGGTGCCTCGGCTGCCCATGCGTCCATCACGTCATAGGCGAAGTTGAAGTTCTCAGGGATGATGAACTCCAGGTTCTTATTGTAGTCTTCTACAGAAGTAAACTTGGTCTGCTTTAAAAATCTCTCTATCATTTCTTTTGTTGTTAGGAAGTTAAGGAGTGATGCGGTTAGGACATTACTCCACAGTAAAGGCGAGGAACTTCACTGGTTTGTCGCCTACAGCCAGCATGCCGTGGGGTTTTGACGAGTCGAAATAGATGCTGTCGCCTTCCTCAAGAATCATGGTCTTACCACCGATATACAGTTCCATGGCACCTTCAAGCACGAGGTTGAACTCCTGTCCGGGGTGTGTATTCTTGTAGATGGTGCGTGCACCGGGCTTTGGTTCCACAGTAACGATGAACACATCGGCCTTGTGGTTGACAAAGCCGCTTACCAGACTCTGGTATTTGTAGGCTTTCGTGCGCTCAACCGACATACCTTGTCCTTTACGTACCACGAAGTACGACTTCATATGAGGTGCCTCTGCGAACATCAGTTCCTCGGCAGAGATCCCATATTTGTGGGCGATCTTCATCAGGTTCGAGATGGTGATGTCCAGTTCACCAGCCTCGATCTTCTCATACTTATCCTCACTGATGCCGATGGTTTCCGCCATCTCGCCAACAGAGATATCCAGCACATCACGGAGTCCGCGCAGTCGCTCACCTATTTGTTTCAGTTGTTCTTCCATATCTTAATTCTCAATTATTCTTATTTCGCACCAGCTTTCAGTCCGCGGATCACAGCAGAGGTGAAGCCCGCGTGCTCCATTTCGTTGAGTCCTTTGATGGTGACACCGCCAGGCGTGGCCACCAGGTCGATAGCTGCTTCGGGATGCATATCACTGGCTTCCAGCAGTTCTACCGCACCCTTCATGGTCTGCATCACGATCTTCTTCGCATCGTCGGCCTTGAATCCCAGTTCCACACCACCTTCACTGGCAGCACGGATATAGCGCATGGCGTAGGCAATACCGCAGCTGGCCAGGGTAGTACCTGCAGCCAGATGCTGCTCATCGGTGATCAGTGCGTTACCCATCTCGTTAAAGATGTCCACTACGATCTGGGTATCTTTCTCTGAGGCTCCCACAGGCACGATGAAGGTCATCGAAGCCATCTCGGCAATAGCGATGTTGGGGATGACGAGGAAGAGGGGAGGGCACTTCTCACCCAGCCATTCCTTGATGCTGGCAGATGTTACGCGGGCAGCAATCACGATGAGTAGTTGCTTCTGAGGATCCAGTACTGGTTTGATATCCTTGAGCACGTGTTCCACCAACCAGGGCTTCACTACCACACACACCACATCGGCCGACTCAGCAGCCAGCTGATTGTCGGTCGTAACGGCCAGTCCCATCTGGGCGAATTTGTCAATCACCTTCTGCGACGGATCGGCAACGGTGATATCCTCGTTGCGGAAATAGTCGCCTTTGATCAATCCTTCCACGGTGGCGCCTCCCATGGCACCAGCGCCAATCACTGCAATCTTACTCATATCTTAGACTATAAACATTTCTTCAGTCTTGTAATAAAATCATCTGCCTCAGCCTTTGTCAGACAAAGCGGCGGCAGCAGTCGCAGGATATTCGTTCCTGCACAGCCTGTGAAGCAATGCTGTTCGTAGATCAGCGGCTTCCGCACCTCCTGATGCGGGACGTCAAGGTCGATACCGATCATCAAACCGCGTCCTCTTACATCCTTGATTCTATCGCTATTTAATTGTTTGATTTCGTTGATGAGATAATCACCAACAACACGGGCATTCTCCACGAGATGTTCCTCTTCGAACACATCAAGCACAGCCAACGCTGCGGCACAAGCCAGATGGTTTCCACCGAAGGTCGTTCCTAACTGTCCATAAACAGGCTTGAAGTTAGGCGATATCAGTACGCCACCCATGGGGAAGCCGTTGGCAATACCTTTGGCTACCGTGATGATATCAGGACGGATGCCTAACCACTGATGGGCGAAGAACTTTCCGCTACGTCCGTAACCGCACTGGATCTCATCGCAGATCAGGATGGTGCCGTGTTTCTTACAGGCAGCAGCCAATCCTTGTGCAAACTCCTCTGTAGCCAGCTGGATACCGCCCACACCCTGGATGCACTCCAGGATGACGGCACACACATCGCCTTTAGCCAGTTCTTTCTCCCATGCCGGCAGATCGTTCAGCGGCAGATAGGTGACATGACCGTTGGCGTTGATGGGTGCGATGATCTTGGGATTGTTCGTTACTTCCACAGCCAGTGATGTTCTTCCGTGAAAAGCCTTGGCTGCACTGAGAACTCGTGTACGACCGTTGGTGAACGAAGCCAGCTTCAGGGCATTCTCATTGGCCTCTGCACCCGAGTTGATCAGGAACAGCTGATAGTCGTCATAACCACTGATACGGCCCAGTCGTTCTGCCAGTTCCACCTGCAGCTTGTTCACTACGGAGTTTGAATAGAACCCGAGTTTGCCGAGTTGTTCATTCACCTTGCTGATATAGTGGGGGTGAGCATGACCGATGCTGATGACGGCATGACCGCCATAGAGGTCAAGATACTCCTGTCCTTTGTCGTCCCAAACCTTGCAACCTTTTCCCTTCACGATGTTTACATCGAAGAGCGGATATACGTCGAATAACTTCATTTCGTTACTATATTACATAAATCGGTTGCAAAGTTACTGCATTTATCCGACAATCCCTTACATTTCTCTATCTTTTTGCATTTGTTGGCCTCTTCCCGCACAAGGAAAGATATTTTTTCCCACGTTGGGAATGAAGTGTTCCCACGTTGGGAACAGCTTATTCCCATGCTGGGAACAATGCCTAATAGGCATGCAAACTCCTTTGCCAACACAAAAAAATCCCTGAACCGATGACGTTCAGGGATTTCTTTTTTATAGGTTATTCCTGTAAGATTCGTCTATTGCAGACCAATCTGACCGTTCCACTGGAGGAACCAGTTACGCTGGTCGGTCAGATCCTTCTTGATCTCACCACGCATAGCACCGCTGTTGGCCTTGCCGCGACGGGCATAAACCTTATCTGCAAGGAACTGTCCGGGGTTCGGCTGACGGTAGGCAAAGCGCATGATGTCGTAGAAGCGGGTGCCCTCGAAGGCCAGCTCCAGACCGTTCTCGTTGAGCAGCAGACTGTCAACGAATTCTTTCTGCCTTTGGGTCAGTTCTGGAGTATCCTTCAGGTAGATATATGAACCTTCAATAGGATTGCCTTCTTCATCAACCTCGAACAAAGGCTCAACATCTGGCAACTTGTAGTATTCGTTAAACGGTGTCCAACCGGAACCGCGGGTGTGGATACCCATGGTGTTGTGGTTAGCTGTCGTGGTTTGATTAGCATACTCCTGAACCGTTACGATACCATAACGAGTCTCGGGGAAGTCAATCTGACTGATCCACAAGGAGTCGCTCTCAGAGCAACGAGGATAGATTTCCTTGCTGAGGATTTCGTTGTTCAGACCAGTTGATAGGATGCTGAAGGCAGCACGTGGGAATCCTGCTCCGTTGAGGGCTTCAGCCAAACGCAGATAGATCATGGTACGACGGTAGATGTGGATGTTCTGGAACGACTGTTTGTCGATGTACGATACATCATAGCGCTCACCCGTCAAAGTATTGGTACCCTGTCCCCAATCATAGCAATAATACAGGCGCAGGTCACCTGCTCTGTGTCGTGTCAAGTCATTTGGTGCATAGTAGAAGGTGGTACCTGTAGAACTTACACAGCAGTTAGCCTGACTCTCTGACAGATTGAACATACCGGTGGAAGGAACGATGCTTACACGGTAGTCGTTGTCCTCACGAGAGTAGAACAAGTTGCGCAGCTGACTATAGTTTCCTTCTGCGGGGATTGAGTCACCGGCAATCACTGTGATGAGCTCAGAATTCTGTCCATAGGTCTCTGAGCTATAGTCACCACCGCTTATAAGACCATACATGCTATCCCATGTTGCAGATCCTGGCATCCATGAATAGTAGCTGGCGCCAATGGGGTAGGTTGAGTTGTCACCATTACGCTGCGAGATGTACTTATAGTAGCGCAAAGCAGCTTCACGGTAGGTTGACTGATTGCCAGTGACACTGGCCAGCCAGAGGTTCAGATCACCCAACACGATGTTCACAGGGAAGAAAAGCAGTCTGGAAGCACCATCTCTAAGTGTTCTGATATTACCGTAGTTCGGATACTCATTGGCCCAACGGTCGGTTAGAGGAGCAAGGTCGTTGATGAAATACTGGCAGATATCCTGCAGGTTATACCTGGGGAACTCCTTCTCTGCCTCGAGCTTGCTGAGAATAGGATCTGTTACGAAGGGAACAGAACCATAGTTCAGTACCAACTGGAGGTAGGTCCATGCGCGGATAGCCTTCACGGCTACATACTCCCTCATGAAGAGATAATCATTACGGTTGTTCTTCATGGCGGTATCCACGTTGGCAATGAAATAATTACAATTGTTGATCACTGCATAGTAGTCGCGCGGCTGGTTATACTGGTTGTCGTCACCCATATTGAAGAGAGCCATGTCGCGCAAGTCGCTGTTGGCAGTATTGGTGATATCGACAAGATCGCCACGCACCTCACCGAGCAGTACGGTACGGTCGCCAATGGCCTGCAGCTTGCTCAAGATACCAATAACACTATAGATGGTATCGGTAGCATTGTGCAGGTGGTCCTTTTCTGTGAAGATCACATGCTCAGACTCCTGATCAAAGAAATCGGAGCAGGAAGCCAAACCACAGATGACGCTGAAAGCGAAGATGAATTTATATATCTTGGTAATCATAATTTTCTATTTTCAATTTTCAACTTTCAATTAGAGTTTAATCTTAATTCCGGCCACGAAGGAGCGACTCTGACTAATCTGTCCCAAGTCGATACCTTGTCCGATGACATTGGAAGTCATGGTGAACTCAGGATCGCTGCCGAGATACTTCGACAGGGTGAAGACGTTGTTTGCCTGTACCCAGAACTGCAGACCCTGCAAGTACTCGCTGCGGAGCGGCAGGTCGTAGCTAAGGGTAACGGTCTTCAGACGCAGGTAGCTACCGTCCTCAATCCATCGGTCGCTGAAACGAGAGTTACCAAGCGGATCCTGGAAGGTGATCTGCGGGATATCCGTCACCTGTCCTTCCACCTGCCAGCGGCGAAGCATGGCTGTGGTCTGGTTCATGAAACGGCTACCGCCTTCCAACTGTGAGCGCTGATAGTTATATACATCATTGCCCAAAGAGTAGTTGAAGCGGAGATCCAGTTTCAGATGCTTGTAGGATAAGGTCGTGAAGATGTTACCATAGATATCGGGATTAGGATCACCGATAATCGTACGGTCGGCCTCTGTAATCTGATGATCGCCGTCGAGGTCGGCAAAGTGGATGTCACCTGCCTTGTAATAGTCGCGGTCGATACCGTTCTTTTTGAGTACGAACAGACTGGCAGCATCTGCCTCAGCTGTGGTAGAGAAGACGCCGAGCGACTTGTGACCGTAGAACAGGTTGGCAGCCTGACCTACCTGTGTGCGGATGGTTGCTCCATACACCTCATTGTCGATAAAGCTTGCGCCTTCGGGTAACTGTGTAATCTCATTCTTGTAGTGACCTACGCTGGCTCCAACCTCCCACTGGAAGTCTTTCAAGGCTAATACCTTGACAGCAGCAGAAGCGTCGAAACCGATGTTCTTCAGCTTACCATCGTTGGTCCAGTTCTGGTTCAGACCACTGAGGAAGCCCAGTGACTGACGGGTGAGCAGGTTGTCGGTGGTGGAACGGAAGCCGTTCAGACCGATGCTCAAACGGTTGTTGAAGAGGTTAGCCTCAAGACCAACGTTGATACGACGGGTAGTCTCCCATTGGATCTTGGTGTTGCCAATGCCATCGAAACTGATTCCTGCGATGGTGTTGAGGAACTGCGAAGCGCTGAAGAAGCTACGGGCAGCGTAATAGTCGATATCATCATTACCACTTACGTCAAAGCCAGCAGACAGACGCAGGAAGTTAATGGCCTTCATCTTAGCCATCCAAGGCTCGTTGCTGATAATCCAAGCAGCCTGTACACCGGGGAAGATGCCCCATGCAGCATCGAAGACGCGGAGGTCACCGCCGTCACGACCGAAGCGTGAAGAACCCTCTACCGTGAGGTTTGCCTGCAGGAAGTAGCGGCCCAGGTAGTTGTATTCAGCCTGTGCGTACCAAGCCAGCGAGTTCCAGTTGTCACTGGTACCGAAGTCGTTGGTGTTGGTAAGACTTGATTTCAAGAACGGCTGCTTGTCGTTACCTGTGTTGTAACCGAGCAGGGAAGTCATGGAATAGCTCTCCCAGTTGATGCGAGCACCACCGAAGAGATGGATGAAGTGTGCATTGTAGCGGTTCTGCCAGTCAAGACGGGTGTCGCTCAGCACGGAGTTCTGCTTGGAAGCCAGTGAGCGTACCTCGTTGTCACGGTAGGCACCGATACTACCTACATAATAACTTGGTGTACCGTTGATAGGAATGTAGAATGCCTCATTGGTGTTCACCAGGTTATAGCTGAAGTGCTCCGAGAGGGTGAGGTTACGGGTAAGACGATACTTAGGCGTAACGGTCAGGTTCAGCATGGAGTTCTCCAGACGGTTCTTGTTCTCAGCCTCGGAATACTCGTTGATGGCTGCAGGGTTACCCAACTTCCAGTTGTAGTTCTTGTAGTTGGCCAGGGCCTCTGACAGATACGACTCCTGATCGATGTCGTAGTGGGTGTCAGACAAGCGTCCCATACCGTAGCTATAAGGACTCATGAACGGACTCTTGATGTAGGCCAGGAAACCAGGCGCTGTAGGAGTACCCTCATCGTAACCGGCAGGGGCACCGTCATTACGGATATCACGGGTGATATTACCGAATGAAGCATCGAAACGGATGTCAAAGCGGTCGCTCAGTGTGATGTCAGTATTGAAACGGATGTTCAAACGATCCATGTCGTTATACTTCAGTGTACTCTGCTGAGTGATATATCCTACAGAGAGGTTATAGTTAGCCACAGCATCACCACCTTCAATACTAATACCGTAGTTCTGGGTCATGGCTGTACGATACACATAGTCCTTCCAGTCTGTATTCTGGTGGTACTGAGTATAGTAATAGTAGTCAGGATCCTCCTTCAGGAACTTGAAGGTACGGTTACGTGTATTGGTGGTCTTCAGCAACTCAGAGGTGTAGCTGCGGTACTGCTCGGCATCCATCACAGAGATGAACTTCGGCTGCAGGGTTACACCAGCAGAAACGCTGGCTGTAATACGGGTAGCCATCGACTTGCTACGGCGTGTCTGAATAAGGATCACACCATTAGCACCCTTGGCACCATACAGGGCTGTACCATTTCTGATCACGGTAACCTTTTCAATGTCTGCCGGATTGATGGTCGAGAGGATATCATTGAAGAAACCCTCATGGAGCATGGTACGTCCGTACTGCTGGTCGATGATGACATCGTCAATAACTACCAGCGGCTGAGCATTGACATTGAGTGAGTTGAGACCTTGCACAAACATCACATTTCCAACACCGGGTGTACCGTTGCGGGTGATGCTATATACCTGTGCTCCCAGGTGCTTCTGCACTTCTTCCTTGATATTCACCGAATTGGTATAGGTGAAGTCGTCGGTTGAATAGTCGTTACGTACATTAATATCTTTCCCATACTCTTTTGAGAAAGACTGGGGATAGAGCTTGACCTCCAGTTGCTGTTCTGTGTTCTGCAGACCTAAACGCACTGGATTATAGTCAGGCATGTTGATATACACTGATGTGGTGAATGTAGGTACATTCAGTTTGAAGGTACCGTTCTCTTCGGTCAGCGTACTGTATCCTTCAACATCATCAGCGCTGATGATGGTACCAGCAATGGGCTGTCCTGTGGTGGCACTTACGACACGACCGCGAATAACGCGTGTGGGGTACTGCTTATGCTTCGGTTGCAACTTGCGTGCAAGGACTGAGATGACATCTTCGTCTTCTGTCGCATCCTCGTTCTGTGCAGCAATGCTTACAGGAAAGGCCATCAGTAGTGTAAGTCCAAAT
The DNA here is from genome assembly GCA_900314935.1 of uncultured Prevotella sp. GTDB lineage: Bacteria > Bacteroidota > Bacteroidia > Bacteroidales > Bacteroidaceae > Prevotella. Next base: position 32,021 of record OMXE01000010.1, on the reverse strand, counting down.
AATATATATTTCTTCATAACTTTACAGTTCTTAATTCATTACTAATTATTAGTACTTCAGCCATTGGAAGATGTCTCCGTCGCCATGTGGCGCAATCTCGAATCGTTCCTCGTTGACATTCGCGATGCCGTGAGGAACCAGCATGATACAGTCGATTCGCATGGTACGCGTAAATTTCTTGGAGCGTATCTCAGGAGCTGACACTTTGGTCGTAACATCAAGTGTCACCAGAGCCTCGCTTTCGGTCAGTCCATATGTGGCTGTCGGGAACTTAAAGTCTTCGGCTAAGAGGATATAGTCCACTACATTGGGATTTGTTTCCACACCTGATTGAAGTATCTGTGTTTCTGTCTCTCCATCCTGGTTATGATAGTTGATAGAGCAGGTCAGCTTGGTCGGCAGACGCTCTTCTTCAGTAGCATTACTGTCGTTAGCCAAAGCAGGAGCAGTAACAAGATAGATGTCGTAGCCGATATTGGAAAGTACTGAGCGGAGGTTGAAGGTAACAGAGTGGTTCTGTGTAGCCTGAATCTGTCTGAACTCCACGAATTCATTGGACCAAACCTTACCATAGAACCTGTTGTTGTTCTGTACCTCACGGGAAACAGCAGCAATGGTAGGCTCCATCTCTTTGGTCGTGGTGTTCTCTTTCTTACTCACTTCCTTAATGTTGTTAGCTTCCTCTGCTTCGTAGATTCTCCACTGATAGAATGTGTTCAGTTTGTTGATCTTCCAGTCGTCAGACTTCATCACCAAACCGTTGGAGCATTCCACGTTGTTTGTGCCAGAGAAGACGCCCGTTGCCGAGAACGGCTTTTGGGTGTTGGTAGCTGATTTACCACCGTACTGATAATAGTGCAGGTTGTTGCTACCCCAACTCCATTGGCGACTGAGGTAATTCTCCACTGCATCAGTTGACAAGGCAGAGTCGGTCAAGTGAACGTCAGTGTTCAGTGTACGACTGAAGGTGGTACCGCCTACGATGGCCAAACGCGGCATGGTGTAAGACAACGAGTCGCGGAAGGGGGTAAAATTGTCGTAGTTGAAATACGGCTCGTATTCTTCAATCAGTTTCTTCCACTCTTTATTAGTGGGAGCAACCATCCAGTAAGTACTGTCTTCCTCGTTCGTATATGCCCAGAGCATATCCCACAGATCGTTCTGCTGTACGAAGACAGAGTCGAGATAAACGGTCTTACCATCTACCAGACCACCGGGAACGCTTCGTCCGGGAATGAACTCCTTGCGATAGAAACGGGAATTGTAGAAGAAGTTTGCGAGACTGTCAAGATCGGCATCTTTACGCAGGTATTCGAATACCGTGGGGAAGTAATGGGCTTTTCCCTGAATGGTAAACAGGACACCATTGTTATAAAGACCGTTGGTTGACAGAATCGGACTGTTACAGAAACTGCTGGCAGAAAGCAAGGTCTTCTTGCCGTTCATCAAAACCAGTGAGTCACTGCTCGATTCAGAGATGGAATAGTTATACAACGCGATGTGGTTCTGGATGAACTCCTTGATAACCGTATTGTCATCCTCATTCACCTTACCCTTCTCGGCGTTGTAGGCAGCAATCAGCTCGTCAGCCTCCTGGGCAGAGAAATTGTCATTGGTAGGAGCGAAGACGGTGAACACCTGACTGCTGTTCAATGCCTTGTCGTAGCCGCAAGCCTGAATAACCTTGGCAAAGTTGCTCAGGTTGCTGTTCTGTGAAATGGCCTGCCAGAGTGTAGCATCGTTCTTGCCTTCACCTAACCTGTCATAGTGTTCATCCCACGTGTCAGAGCAGGCCGCGAAGGTGAGGACTGCCAACGCAAGTCCTAACACCTTTTTATATATATTATATCTTTTCATCATTGTCAATTTTCAATTATCAATTGTCAATTCTCAATTCTTAGAGGTCATCCTCCATCTCTCCGTCACCGTCGGAACCATAGACACTCTTCGGTACCAACTCCAGGAAGTCGAGTGCGAACTCATTGTCGTTACCCTGCTTACCATCGGAAGCCACCCTGATCCTCATGTAGTGGTCCTGGTTACAGTCAATAAACGACTGGCTGATGATCTTACGCATACCGATATCGTAGACGACATTCCAACCTCTATTTCCAGATCCACCATTGTCACAATACATCGAGCGTGGATGGGTATATACACCGAGGTTCTTCATGGACTTGATATACTCGGCTTTCTCCTCTGCACTCATGGCATCATAGTCATCGATGCTGCTGATGAAATCATCACCAATGTAGAATTCAGAATTCATTCTCTGCGTCATGTCCAGAGGAATACCTTGTGGTACGCCATCAACATAGATCTGGGCTACACCACGGGAATCCTGAGCTGTAAAGCCCAGACGAATCTGCCATTCGCCCGAGAAGGGTACCGGTGGCAGTCGGAAGGTAATGTCATAGTTTCCTTTGAGTGCAAACTCATCCCACATGTAGATATCTGCTACTGCGATAGGTCTTCTCCATGTCAACTTACAGTTGGTAGAAGTCACACCATCAAGATATCCCTCAGGGAACCACCAGTTGAGACCATATTTTTCATCTACGCTCGTTTGCCAGGGTTGTCCCATTTGGCGCAGACCGTTTGAGATGAACTCTGGGAAGACAGTGTTGAAGTCCATACGGATACGTACATTCTGTATCTTATCCTGGACATCCTTGTTGAAGGCTACGATGTCATCAACATAGAAATAGTGTCCGTTGATACCATCGTGCTTATACTCATCGTCGTTGGGTTCAATGCGCTGACCAAGGAAGTTAAACTTGGCATCATTACGTCTATTGATATAGCGCTGGTTTCTTTTGCTTCCACCCAGGTATTTGCTGACAGTGACCTTATCTACCTTAATCATCCTGTGGGGCAGAAGAGTATGATGCCAGTCACAGGGGTTGATACGTGTCTCGTCAATACCGATGGCTCCTTCAAAGTTCGCTTTGTTGGTAACCTCCATCGGGGTGAGGTCGTCGACACCGGCTGCAATCTTGTTCAGAATATGGTACTGAATGAATCGACGAAGGGGGTTGACGCTGTCGGTAAGGTTCTCAAAGCTATGGCCAGGTGCGCTCACATCCTGAGGATAAACCTCATCATAGATCGAGCAGGCCAAGTCGTACAAGGCACGAAGGTCACCCTTCTGAATGCCATATTTTGACTCTAACAGTTCATCGGGTTCAATAAAGAATGTGTAGCCATATTTCTTGGTGGGAGGCACATCATATCTATAACTATCTGTGTATGTGTCGCCAGAACCTGTGTAATACGGTTCGTATTCTTTAGGATTATAATTTTCATCCTCAACCAGCATTACATCATTGATGACTCCCGTAGCCAGCAGGGCATTGTAGAAGGTGCTGATTTTCGGGTTCTCACGCATCAAGTCGGTGATATAGCTGTTCGACTTTTCAATAACTGCATCAATGGGTTGCATGATACCGTTCTCAACCGAGTCGTCCTTCATGTCAAATTTGATCTTGGCCAGTCCTTCAAGAACGATGACCGCATTGCTATCGTTATCGAAACCTGGGTCTGTCGCCAAGTAGCGGTTCAACATGTTCACAGACGGTAGTTTATGACCAATCATGTCAAATGTTGTGTACATGTTTGATACCAGGTGGGTACGGGCAATGGTATCACAATCGGCGTCGCTCAACTGTGAGACACTGCTGAGGCCACGTCCCTGCAGGAATTTGTCAACCGCCTCGTTGGATGGGGCAAAGCAGGTATAGTGACCGTAGGTGGCGAGGAGATCCATCAGGCCGGCTCTCTCCACGATTTCTGCGAATTCGCTGTATTGTGGGCGGTCCGGACTTGTCAGCCAGTCGCTCATCATCTCACCGGTAAAGGTGTAGAAATACTCGCTGTCAGGCTCATCGGAGCAGCTTGTCAGCAACAGCGTATTGAGAGGAGTCAGCATCGCAATGAGCAGTCCTCCCAAAATCCCTTTGAATATATTCTTACGTCTCATATCTATTTTCTCTTTTCGTATTTCACTTCTTCGTCGTCTTTTGGTAACTCTCGTCCTCACCACTGCTGAAGGCAGGGTTCTGTACAAGATTCAGGTTAACCTTCATCTCGTCGAGATTATAGGGCCAATAGATGGCGTCCATCTTTGCGAGGTGGTTACCAATCAGTCCTTCACCAGTTGTGGCTTTTGACAGCGCGGCTGAAGTCAACACCTGGGTGTTGCCGTTACGCTGTGAGAGGCGAACGAGGTCGAACCAACGCTTGCCTTCGAACATCAGTTCGCGCTGACGCTCCTGGAGCACCAATGTCTCCATATCACCCTTGGTGGTGTAGTCAGCTCTGCGGAGTGTGTCGTTCAACTGGCTCTGACAGAGAGCGCGTTTGTTAACAGCATTGACAAGTGTAAATGCTCTGTCCAGAATTGATCTGTTGTACTCGCTGTTTTCAGGATTGTCACCATCGCGAACCATCTGTGCCAATGCCTCAGCCTTGAGAAGCATGATGTCCGTCAAACGATAGATAATCCAGTTGGAGCCATTCTGGTTCCGAGAGTATTTCGAACCGTAGGATGCTTCCGGAGTACCGGTAGAAGTTGAGATGTCAACCGTACTCGTGGTATACTTGTTGATGGCTTTATCGCCACCGCTTCCTCTGTACAAACAGTTGGTGTAGATGCGTGAATCCAGTTTCTTGTTACGTTCGGCAAATACCCTGCGGTCCTGTCCTGTTGCCTCAATCTGAGCGTAGATGTAGTCAGAGGGTGCAACCAGTCCTACAGAAGCATTGGAGTTTCCGTAGAATGAGTTGACAGCACCGTTGGCCATCATACCTTCTCCTTCAGGAGAGTCTGAGAAGACTAACTGGAAGATGATTTCCTGATTAACCTGATCAGTATAGTTCCTGTCTCTTCCGAACAGAATGGTATAGGCATCACCATAATAGTTGGCAGATGTAGAGTTGCTAACCAGCGGGAAACCATTGAAACGAGCGATGTCCTCATCGTTTGATAAGGAAGAGTTGGTACGTTTCTGGCGGTTCTCCTCATAGATAGCTTTCTTTGCATCGATCACCATGTCAGCATAGCGTACACAGTTTGCATAGTCCTTCTTCCAGAGATAGAGCTCGCAGAGCAGGGCGTGGATGGCATCCTGCGTAATACGACCAGTCTGGTAGAGTTCCTTGGTAACAGGATAACGCTTCACGGCAAAGTTCTGTACACTCTCCAGATCATAGATCAGTGAGTCGAGCACATCATTGAACTTCGTAGCGGGCAGATCCATGGTCTGATCATCATCCGTATAGGCCACTCTTGAGAAAGGCACGTCACGGAAGGCACGGATCAGATAGAAATAGCTGAGGCTGCGGAGTGCCACCATCTCTGCGATGTTGGCCTGCAGCTCACTCTCCGTATAGGCGGGGTCGTTGGCGGCCACGCCGGGAGCATATTTGATGACGGTGTTACAGCGGTTGATGACAGAATAGAAATCCGTCCAGCTGGTGTAGCCATTCTTTGCATCGATATTCTCCTTCAGGATCTTCTCGAGGCTTCCATCGGAACTGACGTTACTGCCCGGACCGATGTTATCGCTGCGGAACTCACCCCATACCATCATACGTTTGATAACGTTTTCTGATTGCATTCCTGAATAGCAACCTGCAATGATGGCGTCAACGTCGGCCTTCTCATTCCAGAATTTCTCCAGGATAATCTCATTTTGAGGTTCAATCTCCAGGAAATCAGAGCATGCGGTAAGACCGAAGCCTCCAAGTATCCCTAATACCCCTAAGAACCCTTTATATATCTTGGTATTCATAATTTTCAATTTTCAGTTTACGATGATCAATTAGAATTGTACAGTAATACCTAACGTATAAGAGCGTGAACGCGGTGTCTGTGCGTTATCGATAGCAGGTGAATAGCCGCCGCTCGAGATATCCGGGTCAACACCCGAGTACTTTGTCAGGACGAACGGGTTGTTGGCACTGAAATACAAACTCACTCGGTTCAAACCAAGGTGTTTGAGGTATTTCCTGTTGATAGCATAAGAGATCTGGGCGTAACCCATACGGAGGTATGAACCGTCCTCTACGAAACGATCGCTGATCAGCGTGTTGTAGTTGGAGTTGTTACCGTACATGGCTCGTGGAATAGATGTTACGTCGCCTTCCTTACGCCAGCGGTAGTTCACAGCCTGACTCTGGTTGTCGTTACCAATCATGGCTTCTGCGTGCAGACGGGCTCTGTTCAGGATCTTATTACCAACACGGTAGGTGAACTGGGTGCTCAGACGCCAGCTACCGTAGTTGAAATTGAATCCGAAACCACCAGTGAGCTTAGGCAGAGAAGATCCCAGATAAACGATGTCAAGTGCGTTGATCTGACCATCGTGGTTGATATCTTCGTAGATAGCATCACCACCATTGAAGCGGTAGTTTCTACCTGTAGCGTCGTTGGTGTAGTTGAACATCATACGTACGGGGTCGCCCTTACCGTCAACAATCAGCTTACCGTCAGCACTCTGAGCTACAGGAGCTGTCTTGCCATCGGCAAGGAACTGTTCGCGCTCTTCGGGAGACATTCTGCTGAAGGTGGAGTAGTTGTACTGATAAACACCCTTATAGCGGAAACCGTAGATAGCACCTAACGGGTTGTGTAACTGTACGCGCTGCAGGGTCTCATCGTTAGAGAATCCATAAACGGAGTTCAGGTTGTCCAAGAGGTTCTCCTCCAACTCCAACAACTCATTGCGGTTGTTACCGAAGTTTGCGTTGAAGTCAACAGAGAATTTCTTTCCTGCGGTAATCAGACGGTTGGCGTTGATATGGAACTCCCAACCTGTATTACGCATCTTACCATTATTACTATAAGGTATTGAAGAGAAACCTGCGTTAGACGGGATGCGGTAGTTGGCCATCAACATGTCTGAGGTGGTCTGACTATAACCCTCGATGGTCAATGTCAGACGATCGTTGAAGAATCCTAAGTCGACACCACCGTTCCAGCTCTCCACGATCTCCCACTTCAGGTCGGTCAAACGGATGTTGTTCGGCTTCATGGCCATCATGTCGATGTACCTGTCGGCAGAATCGTACTTAGAGGTAAACAGGTAGTTCTGTCCAGGCTGGTGACCCACACGACCCCAGCTGGGACGGATGGCGAACATAGACAGCCACTTGCGGGTTGATTTCATCCAAGGCTCATCACTGATGATCCACTTCAAAGAAACAGAGGGGAAGAAGCCCCAGCGGTTACCCGGACCGAACTTGGTGGTACCGTCGGCACGCAGCGAAGCGTCGGCAATGTAACGTCCTTTATAAGCATAGTGGAAAGTTCCTGTGTAGTACATGGAACGTGACTGACCGAAGCTCGAGCTCAGGTTCTTGATCATACCGCCACCTTGTGTGGTGGTGATACCTGTAGGAGCACCCTGCTTGTCCTCAGACTGTCCTGTAGATGATCCACTGGTCAGCTCGAAGCGTCCCATCACCATCAGGGAGTGGTCTTTGTTCTTGAAAGCAGGAATCAACGTCAGCTGCTGTTTGGTATTGAACGACACGCTCTTGTTAGAACTGTCAGAGGTGGTGTTCACGCCCTGGTCCCAAGAAACGGTCTTCAGTTCCTGCGGATAGTACTTGTTAGAGTATCCGTTGTTGATGTTCATATAGACTGAACCTCTCCAGTTCAACTGCCAGCTGTCATAGTCCATGCCCAGCAGATGGTACTGGATAATCAACTCAGGAGTCATGTCGTAAGTGCTCTGTCTGTTCTTTGCCAGTTTGGCACTTGCTACAGGGTTCACGTAATCTTTCTGGTTTCTGTCGAATACCGAGCTGGCACTCTGCAACATGGAATAGTACGACGAGGTATTTTCGCCCGTTACAGGATCCTGCTCATAGATACTCATGTTCGGCATCTTCTTCATGGCGATGTCGAGCAAACCGTCAGAGTTACGATGGTTATTGGTATAGGTAAGCGCGAAGTTGGTACTTACGCGGATACGTTCACTTACATTATAGTCGAGAGCCACACGGGTAGAGAAACGCTGCAGTTTCTGCTCGATCATCGTACCGGTCTCATTATCGAAACCTGCACCGATACGGAACAGTGCCTTCTCACCACCACCTTCTACGGTAACATAGTGGTTCTGACGGAGACCCCACTGGGTAACAGCCTTACGCCAGTCGGTATTGTTGTTATACTGCTCATATTCCGAGAACGACGGGTCGTAGTTCAACTCAGGAATATTAGAAGCAGCATCGCTCTGCTCAGGGTTGAAGTACGACTCCTTCAGCAACATGGTGTAGTCGTCACCATTCAGGAGCTCATATCCCTTTGGCTGGTATGTACCAGTCAGCTTCAGTGAGTAAGAGAGTCTTGGTTTACCACGTGTACCACGCTTGGTGGTCAACTCAATCACACCATTACCACCCTGTGAACCGTAGAGCGCTGTAGCGGCAGCATCTTTCAGCACGCGGATCTCAGAGATATCTTCAGGGTTGATGTTCAGCAACTCGGCGAACTTCTCGTTGTTGGCAGTGTTGATATCGAAGTTAGCGAGGTCAACCTGACGCACGTTACCGTCGACTACGATCAGCGGGTTGGCGTCGGTCAGTGTGGAGAGGGATGAAGCACCACGAAGACGCATGGTGGATCCTGCTCCAAGGTCACCGGAGTTTCCGATAATGTCAAGACCGGCAATACGACCAACGAGCGCTTCCTCGATAGACATGACGGAAAGACCTTCAAACTCCTTTGTTGAAATACTCTGGGTAGCGTTGGAAACCTCTCGCTGCGGGATAGGCAGACCGTTTCCGCCTACTCGCTTCGTGGCGGTTACCACCACTTCGTCGATTTGCAGTTCCGACTTCAAGACAATCTGGTAATTGGTCTTGTTAATCGGCTCAACGACGTCCTTACAACCTACATAACTGAAACGGACCTTGTCCTTGGGGTTCCTAACCCTCATGGTAAAGTTACCATTCAGGTCGGTAATGGTTGACTCAATGATACGTCCGCTTCCATCCATTTCACAGACAGAGGCACCCATCAATGGTCCCATGTCATCACTAACACTTCCGTGAATGGAGGTTATCGGTTCCTGCGCGCTGACTACTGTTGCAGCAATCAGGGCGAATAATATAATAGTGAATCTTAGAATTCGCATGCCTTAGTTCCTCCTTGCTCTTACTTTATTAAGTTGATCTCTCCAAGGTGTCATCTGTTCACTGAGAAGGACACCGTCTATCTGATGGACTACAGCATCGGATGCCATGTAGCATTCACCAGTGGCCTTGAACCAGTATTCACGGCAAATGCGGTTGTAAAGTCCTTCAGTCTTAACAATATGGCGTGTGTTGCCAAGTAAGTCACGTACCCACATCTGACCTGGTTCGTTGTTGACCACAACGGGATCGAATCGACCTGTTTCGAGATTACGCTTCATGGTCTCATAGGTATTCTCGTATCTCGGTGATTTCTGACCGTTCTCCTCATCGTAGATCTCCGGAGCCATGTTCACGAGTACGGCATGGTCTTGTACGTGATAGCGCAGGAAGCTGACGATGATGTTCTTGATAATAGCCTTAGCTTGTTCGGCAGCTTCTTCAGAACCCCAGATCTCTTCGGTCTGAGCCTCATAGTCTTCCCATGTCGGCAGCAGACCCTGGTCGATCAGTTCCTGAATAGCACTGTTCGTGGGCGCATAAATTGTATAGTTATAGTTGTCGAGCAACTTCAGGTTCTTGCTGGATTTCTTCTGCATACCAGCTTCGTAATTGTTCTTGGTTACTGTGGTTGCCAACAGGTCGGCACCGTCGTTATCCAGTAACTCCAGGAACTTTGAGAACTCATCGCGCTCATCCAATGTCAGGAAGACGGATTTCTCTGTTGTCAAAGGCATCTGGTCGTTGATCACATACGATTTACCGTTGGTCTTCACGTAGATATCCTCCGGATTCACGGGCAGAACCTTATTGTGGTTCAGCTGCCATCCACCGGCAAAGGCCAGACGACCGTTAGCATCTCTGGTCACGCGGATAGGAGTACCGCCCTTCGACTTGTAGAACTCATGACCGTCCTCTACGTCGCCTACGATGATCAGCTGATCCATCAGGCGCTTCAGGAAGTCATTGACAACCGAACGGGTTGTTTCCTCTTTCCTTGTACTCTCGTCAATGGAGATATTACCATTTGCGTCAACCACACAGTCGTAGCGGAAAGCTCTCACACGCTGTTCCAGGGCTTTGGTCTCATCATAAGCGAAAGCCACTGCGGTAGGTGCCTCCATTCCGTCTCTTTCATTGCCATAGGAATACGGATCAATATACCACAACATGGCATTGTTCGTCGGGAGGATCAGACTATACTGTGAGTCCATGGAGAGCAGGTAGGGCAAGAAGTTCAACTGGTCGATAGCCCAGTAGATGATGTTCATGACAGTGGGGTGGGCGAGGGCTGGATAAGCCACAGAAGCGAACTCTGCCGGCGTGTAAACGCGGTTCACCATATATACCACACCGTTACAGCCCATGAAGCAGGAATCAACATCCTCAATGCGGATGCCCATTTCCACCTTGGCGTCGTTCAGCACCTTGTCGAACTTCGTGGGGATGGCCTCAGAGAATACGTCACGCATGTTCACATTGATAAGTTTTGCCATCGTAGCCTCGGGAATACTGTCGATTTCACCGTACTCAGTCTGCAGGTCCTTACCTTCGTTCTGCCACCAAGCTTCCAAAGCCTGGTTTGTAGGAACGAACATAGCACCAGCATCATAGTTCATGTTGGCGTCGCCTGATGTGCTGACGTACTGGTTCCATCCCGGATCAAACTTCAGCTTGGCATTTACAGCCTCTCCACTTGGTGTTGTGGTGTTTGCTCCTCCGGCTGAATAGTCACTGAAGTAGCGGAGAATATAGACAGAGTCCTGATTGTTGTACAAACGGTTGTACTCTCTCGTACCCTCAGCAGTATAATAAGGTGCACAGAAACGGTCCATCATTTTAGCCCAGCGCGACATGGCGGGATGCTGGTGGACGATTTCTGCCATGTTGGGCGATGACTCGATCACGCCGTCAACCTTCTGGATATAACCGTTCTTACAGGTGATATCGCGTTCAATCACCTTCTTACCGTTCACCCAAGCCTCGTTGATATCGCTGGCCTGATGGTTGGTCAGCACGTCAAGGTCGGTACTGGTAATCTTGTTGATCTTCATATAAGATGGCAGGAAATGGATCATCGGTGCTGATGTAGCATCCTTCAGCACAGGAATGCTCCTGCCGTTGTTCTTGAACCTGGCCCAAACCGGTGTGCTCGGCATCTGATCGGGTCTCATGATCTGCACTGAGTCATAAACGCTGGTTGCAGTCTCGCGGCGCATGGTGCGACCCTCAGCTGGATGTGAATCCTCTCCCTGAGGCCTTCCGTTCGACAACAACTCGATCAGATAGGCGTTGTTAACCATTGAATTGTTAAGCAGAAGTTTCTTCTGCGACACTGACAGCTGTTCATAACGGCTCACGCCCCAGCCATTGCGGGAGAACCATTGTTGAAAAGCATCGTCATTTGCGGCAAACAGTGTCTTCGAACCAGTGTGGCTGAGCACTTCGTGTTGCCCCAAGTCATCAATCAACCTCAGCATGGTTGTGTAGTTGCCATCTTCCTCCAGACGTTCGTAGATAGAGTTACCCAACCAAGAAGGCTGCCCTGTCAAAACGTCATCTTGACAACCTTGAAGGGCGAAGGCACTCATCAGCAGTCCGCAGGCAGCAACAGTCCATTGATGCCGTTGTTTTGCGATTTGTCTCTTTTCCATAAATTGTTATTATAATCGTTTAAAGTTTATTCGTTCGATTTCATATCAAAGATATGCCGAATCGGTGATTTAGGTATGATTGTTGATAATAATCCGCGTTATGCACAGCGTGTATTTTTTACACCATGATTGCAAAATTAAAAAAAATCTCCATAATATGTATTGTAGAATGACACCAAAAACGCCCAATGATACAAAAAATAAAGATTTTGTAACACCAAATAATATTTATTTCACAAAAATGCACTACTTTTGTATCTGAATGAGCGAATAGTGTACTTTTGGGTACCTAAACGTTGATTTATACTAAAAACCTTTATACATTATTAATAATTTATTATCACAATTATGAAGAAATTATTTACATTATTAGTTGGTGTCTTGTTGGCAGGTTCTGCCTATGGACAGTCAAAGTGGACAACCATCTTTGATCAAGATTTTGAGAACAATTTCGATGATCAGGCGATGCAGTATTTCGAGTGTTCTGAAAGTCATGGAATCAATCGTGGTCCCGTGCGCGTTGTTGAGGATCCCGCAAATCCCGGTAACCACTGTCTCAAGGTTATTGTACGTAGTGATGCTGAGGCACAGGCAGAAGGAGAATACCAGACTGAGGGTTGGGGTGATAATGTTCACCTGATCAGCTGGGATACTCAGTTCTTTATTTACTTGAAGGAAGCTATCCCTGAAGGTAAGCAAATCCGTTTCAGAGCAAATGTAAGGGGTGAGAAGGATGGTAGCTTCCAGTTCCAGACACATGCGTATCCGCAGAGTTACATCTATTATCAGCTGTTCCCCAATGCTGATGACGGTGGAAACACCCTTTCTTATACTACTGAATGGCCTGCAAAGCCTTATACTAAGATTGATGTCGTGTCTCACGATGCATCTCCCGAAGGCAACTTCCAGTGTATTGCTTTGAACATGACTCATGCTCCCTATGAAGGAAACGTTGTTTATCTTGATAACGTGAAAGTGGAAATCAGAGACGTTCCAGAGCAAGGTGAGGTTTCATGGATTAACTTCATGAGAAAGGGTGTGTTCTCAGAAGATCCTATTGATGAGGTAAACTATGGTTCTGATGAAGAACCTAACATGGTGAAGGTATCTAACTTCATGATTCAGGTTTATGACCCAGATCTCGGTAGAACCGTATTGCAGAAGGCACCTGTTGTTGAAACTGGTGATCCTCAGTTCCCGTATGCTGTGAAAGTTCCTACGCTGAACCATTATTCTGAGACCGTCCAGATTAAGGATCTCGATGCAGAAGGCAATGAGCAGTATGATGAGGAAGGTAATGTCCTGATGAAAGACAGTACTACTTATTATTGGGAGAATGGCAATGTGATCGGAACTTCCGCTCCTGCAAGATATTCTTCTCAGTTCTTCGTATCTACGCTGCATAAGATGAAGTCTAATGAGCCTTATAAGTTCGTGTTCTGGGCTAAAGCAGATAAACCAGCTTCACTTGCTACACAGGCACATACTATGCCTACAAAGTACAAGGATTATAACACCTTCGGAAGTGAGAGTGATTTCGCTCTTACCACAGAGTGGCAGAAGTTTGAGTTAGGCGCACCGCAGGGTAAGACCGTTCCAAGTGGCGCAAATGGCTGTCAGACCATTACTTTCGACTGCTACTGCCTCCAGGAAGCTAACAACTACTACTTCGTATTCGAGGAGTGTTCGTTCAGCGAGGCTAATGTAACCATGGAAGACCGTACGCTCGGTACACCTGAAGATATCGGTCTGAAAGTAAACCTCGATGATGATGAGGTGGCTACAACTATCGATATGGCTGGCATGTTGACAGCATTCGAAGAGAAAGACTTCAGCTTCTTGAACAATGCCAAGGACGGTATTAAGCTTCTGGCTTTGACACAGCCTGAGGATCCCGAGGAAGAGCCTACAGAAACCTTCAGTGGATTGCTCCCATGGACTGACGGTGGATTTATCAACGGTCAGGGCTATTTCATGGAAGATGAGAATGGTATCAACATCCGTCTGGATGACGAGAGCATTGATGGTTCTAAGATCAACGTGATGGTTTGGAACAATCCTGACTCTGGTCTGAAGTTCGATAACGGCGAGAGCATCACTACCAAGCTGGCTATTTCTCAGAGCGGTTGGTACTACATCTACAATGTTACTCTTTCTGCCGATGGTGTAGTTGATGGCATCAAGGATATCAAGCTTGAGCAGAAGACCAACGCTATCTACGACCTGATGGGCCGCAAGGTAAGCAAGATGGATAAGGGTATCTACATTGTTAACGGTAAGAAGTACATTGTGAAGTAAATCAAAGGTCGATAAAGACTTTCCGATAAACAAGGCGGGTGCTGTGGCTAAACCATAGCACCCGCTTTCTTTATGCATGTTCTTTTGCATAAAATTTTATTCCTTTTGCATAAGCTTGTATCTCTTTTGCATAAATTTGTGGGAAGACTGCTATTTTATGCAAGAATAATTTGTGTAATTGCATAAAAAGCAGTAAATTTGCAGCCTAAATAGCATAAATATACTCAGATGAAAGTAAAGAACAGTAGAATGGAAGCCCTCAAGATGCTCATTTCCAGTATGGAACTGGGCAGTCAGGAGGAAGTGCTGCGAGCTTTGGAGAAGGAAGGTTTCAAACTGACACAGGCAACGCTTAGCAGGGATCTGAAGCAGTTGAAGGTGGCTAAAGCTGCCTCAATGAATGGTAAGTATGTGTACGTGCTGCCCAACGAGACCATGTACAAAAGGGTGAGCACACCACGCTCAGTTATGGAGATGCTGCAGACCTCCGGTTTCGTGAGCATCAACTTCTCTGGAAACATGGGTGTGATCAAGACTCGTCCTGGTTATGCCAGCAGCATCGCCTACAACATCGACAATAGTGCTATTCCAGAAATCATCGGTACCATTGCCGGTGACGATACGATCTTTATAGTAATAAAACAAGGTACGCGCGAGGAGCAGGTCATTGACGGACTCAGTATGGTGATACCGAACATCAAAGGATAATTCGTTTAATTCGACTCATTCGTAGAGAAGAAATGGAAGATATTAAAGAAGAAGAAAAGGAAGCGGTGAAAGGAGATGTGAGGGTGGAAGATATCCAGGTGATGGTAGCCGACCCTTCGCATGAGAAGTATGTGGACACCATTTTAGAGACCATCAGCGAAGCGGCCAAGGTGCGTGGAACAGGTATTGCCAAGCGTACGC
Organism: uncultured Prevotella sp.; assembly: GCA_900314935.1. Taxonomy (GTDB): domain Bacteria; phylum Bacteroidota; class Bacteroidia; order Bacteroidales; family Bacteroidaceae; genus Prevotella. Next base: position 17,019 of record OMXE01000010.1, on the reverse strand, counting down.
ATGAGTATCTGGCTACCAAGATGCGTGAGGCCAAGGCGGTTATCGCCCTTCATGGAGATGAGTTCGCAGGCTTCAGTTATATCGAGACCTGGGGGAACAAGCAGTATGTCACCACCTCTGGTCTGATTGTGCATCCCAAGTTCCGCGGTCTGCATTTGGCAAAACGCATCAAGGACATGACCTTTACGCTGGCTCGTATCCGTTGGCCCAAAGCTAAGATTTTCTCGCTGACAAGCGGAGCGGCTGTGATGCAGATGAATTCACAGCTGGGTTATAAGCCCGTGACGTTTGCCGATCTGACAGACGATGAGGCATTCTGGCGGGGTTGCGAGGGCTGTGTAAACGTGGATGTGCTGCATCGCACCGGTCGCAAGTATTGCATCTGCACCGGCATGCTTTTCGATCCCACCGAACACTTACCTGCCAAGATCCCAGAGGAAGTGCTGGAAAGAATCAGGGAAATAGATAGTCATAAAGAATAAAATAGAAAAGTAGTGGAAAAGAAATTACTATAATTAGAATAATTACTTCATTAATTATATTAAATAAATCATTTCTGGGATAATTATAATAATTATTCTAATTTCTTTCTAAAAAAAATAATAGAATATGGAAAATAAGAAAGTTGTAGTAGCTTTTTCTGGTGGACTAGACACCAGTTACACCGTCATGAAACTGACTCAAGACGGTTGGGATGTGTATGCCGCATGTGCTAACACAGGCGGTTTCAGCGAGGAACAGCTGAAGAAGAACGAGGAGAACGCCTATAAGCTGGGCGCAAAAGCATACGTTACCCTCGACGTAACACAGGAGTATTACGCCAAGTCGCTGAAGTATATGATCTTCGGTAACGTATTGCGTAATAATTGCTACCCCATATCCGTCAGCTCAGAGCGTATCTTCCAGGCCATTGCCATTGCACGCTATGCCAAGGAGATCGGCGCTGATGCCATCGCACATGGCTCAACAGGTGCCGGTAACGACCAGATCCGCTTCGACATGACCTTCCTGGTGATGGCACCGGGCGTGGAGATTATCACGCTGACTCGTGACAAGAAGCTGACACGTAAGGAGGAGGTGGATTACCTGAACGAGCATGGGTTCTTTGCCGACTTCACCAAGCTGAAATACTCGTATAACGTGGGTATCTGGGGAACCAGTATCTGCGGTGGTGAACTGCTCGATCCTACGCAGGGCCTGCCCGAGGATGCTTACCTGAAGCATGTAACAGCCAAGGAACAGGAGTCGTTGCTGAAGATCCAGTTTGAGAAGGGTGAGATTGTGGCTGTCAATGGCGAGCACTTTGATGATAAGGTGAAGGCTATCCAGAAGATCGAGGAGATCGGTGCCTCTTACGCCATCGGTCGTGATGCCAACGTGGGCGACACCATCATCGGCATCAAGGGTCGTGTAGGCTTCGAGGCCGCAGCGCCCAAGCTGATCATCGAGGCACACCGTCTGCTGGAGAAGTCAACCCTGAGCAAGTGGCAGCAGTACTGGAAGGACCAGGTAGCCAACTGGTACGGTATGTTCCTGCACGAGAGTCAGTATCTGGAGCCGGTAATGCCCGATATCGAGGCGATGCTCACCTCTTCACAGCGTAACGTCACAGGTACCGCCATTCTGAAACTCCGTCCCTTCGGTTTCGAGACAGTAGGTGTTGACAGCGATAACGATCTGACTAAGTCGAAACTCGGTGAGTACGGTGAGACCCAAACCGGCTGGACAGCCGACGAGGCCAAGGGCTTCATCAAGGTCAGCTCCACCCCGTTAAGAGTGTACTACGGAATTCATAAGGACGAGAAAAGATAAACCAGAATAAAAGAAATTCGAATAATTAGAATAATTACTTCAGAAATATCTGTTATTTGGATGTAGATAGATATGACGAAACAAGAGTATAAGGATATATACGACGTTGTTGGTGCAGCTATGGAGGTTCACAAAACTCTTGGAAGAGGATTATTTGAGCCTGTTTATCAAGAAGCTTTAGCACTTGAAATGAGTTATCGTGGACTTGAAGCAGAACGAGAAAAACGTCTAAAACTATACTATAAAGGAGAGTTGATGCAAAAAATCTATTTCGCAGATTTCTATTATAAAGGTATTGTTATAGAATTGAAGTCAACAGATTCCATCGTTTCTGATCATAGAGCCCAACTATTCAACTATATGCGTATTACACATTCCGACAAAGGAATCCTTATTAACTTTGGAGAAAGGAGTCTTCGAGCAGAACGTTATTTGTACATTCCAGATGAAGACAATTTCATTCTTCTCTCACAAGAGAATTACAGGGATTACATTACTGCGTAGGAAATAGTTTTCTGGTATAATTATTCTAATTATTGTAATTTCTTTTACCGAAAATGAATATGATAAAGATAGGAATATTAGGTGCGGCAGGCTATACGGGCGGTGAGTTGATTCGCCTGCTGCTGAACCACCCGCAGGCGGAGATAGTGTTTGCCAACAGCGAGAGTAATGCAGGGAACTTGGTGAGCGATGTGCACGAAGGACTGATAGGTGAGACCGATCTGCGGTTCACCAGTGAGATGCCCTTCGACCAGGTTGATGTGGTGTTCTTCTGTTTCGGTCATGGCAAGAGCGAACAGTTCTTGAAAGAGCATACCATCCCCGCCAATGTCAAGATTATCGACATGGCGCAGGACTTCCGAATCAAAGGCTACCACGATTATGTTTACGGTCTTCCGGAAATCCATAAGGAAGAGATCAAGAAGGCACAGCATCTGGCTAACCCTGGCTGTTTTGCTACTTGCATCCAGTTGGGCCTCCTTCCCGCTGCCCAAATGGGCCTGATTCATGATGATGTTGCTGTAAACGGTATTACAGGAAGTACTGGTGCAGGACAGAAGCCCGGTGCTACCACCCATTTCTCATGGCGTAACAACAACTTCAGCATCTATAAGCAGTTCACCCATCAGCACCTGCACGAGATTTGTCAGAGTCTGAACGAGGTAAAGCCAGCCGATGCTCCTTTCTTTACCTCTCCCATCTCTGAGAAGCAGGAGTCAGGAGTATCCATCGACTTCATCCCTTACCGTGGTGACTTTGCCCGTGGCATCTTTGTTACAGAGGTCATCAAGACGGAGTGTCCTATAGATGACGTGGTTGCATTCTACAAAGAGTTCTACAAGGATGCTGCCTTTACACACTACAGCGACAAAGCACTCGATTTGAAGCAGGTGGTAAACACCAACAAGGCGCTGGTTCATTGCGAAAAGATCGGCAACAAGCTGTTGATCACATCAGTCATCGATAACCTGTTGAAGGGTGCCGTCGGTCAGGCTGTTCAGAACATGAACATCATGTTCGGCATCGATGAAACCGCAGGTTTACGGCTGAAAGCCTCCGCGTTTTAGCAGTTTTTCTTGGACATGTGGTTTTGCGTTCTAAAACCTATGGTTTTGGAGCCCGAAACCTATGCTTTTAGACGCTAAAACCATAGGTTTTGGAAATGGTGTTCTAAACAAAACAAAAACCGGCAGGATTTTTCACTCCTGCCGGTTGTTTGTATCGTGTTTATTCCTCCCAAAGATTGTAATCATCCTTGTGGGAATTGTTGTTCCAAAGATCATTCTCATCATCGAATTCTTCATCATCGAAGAGGAACATATTGTTCTCTTTAGCATCAGCCCATGGATTCTGGTTCGTATTCTCCATGAGTTGAGCACAATCGCTGATTTTGAGCACCTCCAATATTGGCTTTATATATTTCTTCATGTTCGTGTCCTCCTTTCTTTATTTCACGAGAATCTTCGTGTTGTTAACTATATAGATGCCCGAGGGTACGTTCACTTGTCTCTGTTCACCAGCGTTCATTTTGAAGTTGTCAATGCTTACACCGTTAGCACCCATAATCTTCACTTGGATGTCTTCAGCTGCTGTGATGAGCATACTGCCATTGCCAGTATTAATGGTCATTACTTTGGGCTGAGTTGTCTCAGTGAGGCTGGTTGTAATACCACCGTTGTCACTGAACAGGTCATAGGAAATATCGAAACCTGTCATCATTTTTGCATTTTGTGTAGTAGGCGTTAAGCCACTTGTCGCATAGTAAGCACGGAAGGGTTGTACATATACATCACTATATCGTGAAGGTAAATTCAAACTTGAAACATACTTGTTCTTATTGAAATAGAATACATTATTCTCTTTGGGAATAACCTTTCCAGAGTAGGTTCCATAATTTGTGAATGTACACGATTGACTATTCACAGTACCTGTGACTTTCTCACCTAGAATATCAACCTTAGCAACATTGTTTTCGGTTGGGCTAGGGAGGATGTTAGATCCTTCTTGAGTAACAATAAACGAGAATGTCGCACCTTCAGGGGCTCCCTCAAGAACTTTCACCATATAAGGCGTGTGGCCTAATGCCTTATTGCCTGCGGCTGGAGTGATTTTGGTGAACACAGCGTTTCCTTCGAAAGACCTCTGGTTCTCAATCTCTCCATTTACTATCATTTTTGTCATCTTGTGGAGCTGGAACTTAAATCCATCTGCTGTTGTGTTTGTATGAATACCATTAGCATCCACATCCAAGGTAAATGGAAGCATAATTGTTGCATTCGTTACTGCGCCATTAGCGGGAGCTGAGATTTCACGCTTGTAGTAAGCATGGTTGTCAGCAGGTACTTGAATCTCATAAGGAGAGAAGAAAGGTTTCTTATCTGTTATGATGATGTTGTTGGCAGATCTAAATTCACCTCCCTTAGTCATATACGCAAAGTTGTTGTCGTGTGTAGTAACACCTGCAGGGAGGAAAATCAAGGCGTTATCAGCCAGCTCATCATTCTTGTAATCAACCAGAGGCTTTGTGCCATTATGACTCTCATAGTCAGCATTGGTATAGTATCCTGCTAAACCGCTTAAGTCAAGATAGAGAATTTGATTACGGCTATTGGGCACATCTGTATTGTTGAAGTCATCTTTTTTATCAGTGAGGATGACACGGTTAATGGCTTCTTCTATCTCTATGTCTGAAGCAAAACCTGCCTTTGCAGGATTGCCATACGGTGCAGTAATCACAGCACCATAGTAAGGCACAGTTACTGGCTTTCCATTTTCTTCTGAACAACTGGAAGCATAGACCTTTTTAATTTCTACAATTGGAGTATATGAAGCAGACCGTACATGAACAATCATTTCATAAAATGCATAAGTACGATGCTGAGTTGCCGTAGTAGGAGCGATATTGTATCGTGTCTCATCAGTTGTAAATACGTATGCTGTCTTGTCTTGCTTGTTTTCATCTACATTAAAGATCATATTGTCAAACGTACCCGTGTAACTCTTCAAGCTAAACGGATATTCAACAAGCGTTCCGCCTTGTTGCCCAACCTCTTTGGCATTATTGAACTTAAATGCTACACTACCAACGGTACTTACTTTTTGTCTTTCGCGGAAGCCCTCCACTACATTTTCTGTTTCAGGATTATCAGGAATACCAGCGGCAGCTTCTGCCGTGTTGTTATATACATTATTTTCCTTTGCAGCTGTGCCGTCAAAAGCATTGTAGTGCTCAGACTTTACAAAACTCATGCGTGAGTTGTGTTCCTCGGAACCCCCATCATAAGTCTCATCAAAATACTTACTATTCAAATCCTCGTATGTGATAGCCACATCATGGTCAGAACAGTCCTCTGGCAAGAAGAACCAGAATTCACCACCATTTACAGTAAAGTCATCGGCTGTAAAGGTTTGAGTCATTCGGATGGCACTTACTTCCTGATCTTGGCATACCACAGACATGTTGTCAAGGTATGGATCAAGTGCCTGAACTGTTAACGAACCTTTGATTTGTCCAATTCCAATAACTCCAAATTTAACGGCATCGTTGTTCAGATGGTCGAGGATAATCGTTCCTGATTGGCCATCACAATATGATTGAACAGTATTACCAGTTTTGTCATATACGTTCAAACGGGCATTGATGATTTTGGGAATGTCAGCCGTTATCGATTTATTGGTCTCTTTGACGGCACGGTTAGCAGTGTCATACCAAGAACTGTTACTTAATTGGAATCTGCTAGAAGTATTATTCCACTTTATTGTTTGTGCGGTATTTGCTTTTAGGGCTATTTGACCATTATTGGTAATAATGAACTGGGCAGGTTTGTTACTTGAACTATAGGAAATAGCAGTAAGATTATTATTGCCATTTTTTAGATACTTTGTCGGGTCTTCCACTAAACGGATATATCCATTTTCATCCAAAAACCATACTGCAGCCTGCCCCTCTGTAGAAGTATAGCCTCCATTATTTGTGAGATAATATGTTGTTGTACTCCACCCTTTATGTGTTGCTGTAATCACAAACGTATCATAGTTGTCAGTCTTGCTGATCATGCCTGCTTCAACAGTCGTTGGCTTGAAGTCAAACTGCGCACCAACGATACGGTATCCTACAGGTATCTTTGTCTTGTTATCTGACAAAAGAACGGAAGTAGGCGTTTCAATAAAGTAAACCTGTTCATCTTCATCACCACTTCCCAATCTGAAATAACCGCTCTCAGTTGAGATGCTTCCAGATTTGAATTCCACAACTTGCCCTGATGTTCCGTCAATATCTGTTCCTGTCGTAGTTGATTCTGCCTCATAAAGAATAAAATTGGCCGAAAGGTCTTTCACGTTAGCAGAACTATAGCTAATACGGCTGTCATCATTATAATCTCTCTCTTGTATGGTGCCATAATCAACCTTACTTGTTTGGAATGGAACGTTAACAGCACTTACTGCATTATTCGAACTGATATTGATGTTTGGAGCTACTGGGGTATAGTTATCTTCTGGGGTAAAATAAAGAGTAATGCTATGGAAGGTGACAACCATTCTTCCAGCACCAGTATTCGCATCAGTCAGTCTGAAATACAGAATATTGCTCATTCCTGTCTTATCTTCATGCTTGATACTTACTGAACCGTTACCAAGTGTTGCATTTTCATTATAAGTGATGTCTTGGTAGTACCCAGTTTTATAGGTAAATTTACTACTTGTTTCTCCGAATCGCATTGTGCCACTTGTGTGAGGATTATTTTCATAACCATTCTCACCGAAATCTTCTTTGTTCCAAGAGAATACGATCTCATAACCGGTAAAACGATAACCTTTAGGCAAGGCTATATTCATGTAACAGTTTCTCGTGGCTGAATTACCAGCGCCTCTACCCATTTCGATTTCATCTGTTATGGTATTTGCGTATAGGTTATTAGCCGGATTCTTTAATTGTCCATTGTCTGTTAATGCTGTTGCATCTGACACTGTCATTGTTAGACTAAGCTGGTTGTGTCGCCATGTTGCAAAACCGCCACGTCTAAAAAAAGTGTCGTAATCACCAGAAGTACCACTGATGTTTTCAGGGACGGATGCAATCATATTACCCTTAGATGGGCTGACTGTTACATTCTGCGCGTTTATCCCCACACTCGTTAAGAGCATGGTAATAAGCGTCAAGCAGGTGGCAATGCACCTGTTTTGAATTCTATTCCTTTTCATATTCTAATTTTTGTTTTGTTATCGCTTTTGTTATGCTAAATCCCTATTGCGAACGTAGAACTCGTTTAATTCCAAGGTGCAAAGGTACGGACTTTTTTTAAATCTTGCAAGAGATGAATGTTAAATCGAAAGTGGAAAGGCGCGCAAATTGACCTAAATCAGTAAAACTGAACAAACAAACGGAGTTTTCTGCTAATTATTTGTAACGAAAGAAAGAAACGGAAATAGATTCAAACCTCACACAGATCTTAACCATCTCACAGAACCATCGCCATGAGAGAAACCAAATGGAGTTTTAATGTCCCGCAGAAAACGCAGATATTGCAGAAACTCTACTATGTGACAATATAACAATAACACACAGCATATCGTACACAATATACAGGTACAAAAATTTCTGCTATTTCCGCCATTTCTGCGGGACATAAATCTCTAGTAAATCTGTGGGATCTGCGAGATCTGTGTGACATTTAACCCAACATTTCCCGTAAACCTCTTGAAACGTCGATGTGTAAAGGGTTTGAGGAGCGGGAGATGTTGTACAAACATATCCCGTAGATATCCCGTACATTTCCCGTAGATCTAACCCACAAATACCCTCTATCGTATTCTACAACAGAAGAAACGGAAAATTAACGGAAATGCGGAAATCTGTGAAGATGGTTAAGATCTGTGTGCCTTTAGCCATTTTCTCTATGAGAGAGTACGTCATTCTCTAGGAGAAACTATGGCAGTTTCTGGTGAAAAGTGCCTCAAACGCCAATAGCGGGAACGTCACCCTCTGATAGTGGGAACGTCATTCACTCATAGCGTCTACGGCGTTCAGTGTTTTTTAACAGAATAGGCTTGTTTCGTTAACAGATTTTTGCGCGCTACAGGGTCTTGTTTTTGGTGTTCTCAAGATAATTTAGTACCTTTGTACCAGGATTAGACAGAAGAACTTTTTAGACATAATAACAAAAGATCATATTTATATTTAGACAAAAGAACCAAAGGACCAAAATTTAATGTTTAATCTTTAATGTATAAGTCCCAGGAACCCCTATATTGATTTTTCCGCATTTCCGTTAATTTTCCGTTTCTTCTGTTGTAGAATAATACGGGAAATCTACGGGATATGTACGGGAAATGTACGGGAGATCTACGGGAAATGTTTGGACAACATATCCCGTTGGTGAAACCCTTTGTGGCAGGGCGTTTCAGACGTTTTACGGGAAATGTTGACTAAAAACCATCTCACAGAGCCATTACCATGAGGGGACATAAATCTCTAGTAACTCTGTGGGATCTGCGAGATCTGTGTGCGTTAGAATCTGACTCAAAATCATCCTCAGATAGTTTTTTATTTATGCCCCTCAGATCGTATTTTCTTTTTTCCCGCTGATACAGTCTTTTTTTTGTCCCGCAGAAATGGCGGAAATAGCAGAAACTTTTATAGTACTATATGCTGTGTACAATATATGAGTGCTATATGATGTGCGCAGAATTCTGTATACTATGAATATTGTATTGACACAAGGGAGAATTTCTGCCATTTCCGCGATTTCTGCGGGACATAAAACAAATAACTATCTGCGGGACCAAAAATATCGTATCTGTGGGATATCATTTTTTCACCAACAAATACAATTTTAGGATGAGAACAACGTTGTATCTATGGACATACGTTAAGTCCAGTTGATTATTATTACTATGATTTATTATGAAAGACAATGAAATTACTTATCAGATTCGAGGGGCAATATACGATGTATATGTAGCTCTTGGTCCAGGACTACTCGAGAGTGTTTATGAGGAAGCATTAGCTTATGAGCTTCAGAAACGTAACCTTAAAGTGGAAAGACAGAAAGATGTACCAATTCAATATGACGGTCAGATACTGAACACGCCATTAAGGTTAGATATGTTGGTAGAGGATAGGGTGGTTGTTGAGTTGAAGAGTGTGAAGGAACTTCAAGACGTGTTCTTTAAACAGACTCGTACCTATCTGAGATTATTGGGGCTGAACGTTGGACTCTTGGTAAACTTCAATACTAGCAATATCCTTAAAGATAGTATCTATCGAGTGGTTAATGATTTGTGATTGGGTGTTGAGCCCCCTGATACAATGTTTTTGGGTCCCGCAGAACCGACTGAGCAGCGAGAGCAGAACCAAGTTTGCTTGAGTTTTGCAAAGTCGAGAAGGAGGAAGACGATAGTCAAATAGCAGAAATAGCAGAAATCTAATATTGTACTATATGCTAGTCCTTGTATAATGTACACTATATGATGAATATGGCGCATGAGGAATTTCTGCCATTTCCGCCATTTCTGCGGGACATAAAATAATAAAACTATCTGCGGAAAAACAATCCGATTGATTCCGTGTTCGGCCTACTACATAACAACAGCAGCAACCACTCCTTGTGAAGTATGTTGCTGCTGTTTGTTCTATTGTTAATAATGACAGTCAATTGTCCGCTCGGCTTGCCGCTTCGCTCGCGAAGAACTGTCAACTGTCAACTGTCAATTGGCGAAGCCTTCTACTCTTCGTCCCAAAGACTATACTGGATCTTCCATGGGTCGTTGCTCCAGAAGTCAGTGGTGTCTGGCTCCTCCTCCATGAAATCCTCAAAGATGATCACGTTCTGCTTAGCGTCACCAGTGTTCCATGGTTGGGAAGGTTTTGCGTCCCCTCCCCACGTTATTTTTTCTCCAAGGTTGAGGACTACGTTCTCAGTGTTAGGTTGTACATATAGTTTCTTCATGGCACGGTCCTCCTTTATTTAACGGTTATCTTTGTGTTATTTACTACGTAAATGCCGGCAGGCAAGGCAACTGTTGTGGTGTTACCTGCTTCGACATTGGTATTCTTAACCACCATGCCATTGACAGAACGGATGACGACATCCTGACTGCGATTTGCTGTGATGGTCAACTTACCTTTGTCTGAGCGAATCATCAGATCGGGCTTTGTTCCCTCAACTTCATCTAGCCACGTGGCAATGCCTGCAATTGGCATCTCATCGAATGAGATGTCGAAACTATGCATCGGTTTTGCATTACCAGTCGTTCCTGGTTTTTGCGTCCTTGTGTAAGTATAAACGCCACGGAACGGATAAATGTAGAGCCATTGATTGAGGTCTCCATTTTCATCATGATAACTCATCCTGCGCAAATCCAGATATTTGTTAGCAGCAAAGTAGAACACATCTTCTGAATAATCTCGGTCGAAGATAGCACCCGAGTATGATGCAATATTAGTGAACGAGTAATCGTAGTTACCAAACGAAGCACTAACATTCTTATCACCAAAGTGTACCCAGCCTTTACCTATGCCTGGTTTCGCATCTGTTCCTCCAAACACACTCTTATCAGCAAGGCTACTTCCTTTCGTAGGCGACGCAATTATCTTTACGCCTTTCTCTGCTACAACAAACGAGTAGTTATCATTCTCACCAGCACTTGTAGAGTTTACTTGAACCATGTAAGGTTTGTCTGCTGTTGTCTTCTCGGCAGACACCTTGTTGAAGACTGCCGTACCGTGGTCGCCACCAGAACTTGTTATCTGCATCGTTTGACCTGGTTTCATAGAATAAAACTCGAGCGAACATTGTTCCGTATCATCTGGATTTTCGTGAACACCGCTACTACCCAGAGTAAGCGCGAACGGCAGCATTATAGTTGCCAATTCTGCTTTCCCGTTTAAATCTGCGGAAATCATTCGTTTATAGCGAGCTATATTGTCTGTTTTGACCTGAAGGTCGTACGGCGTGAAGAATGGTTGCTTGTCTGTCAGCACGATATCATTAGTTGCAAGGAATGTATTTGCATCTGTTAGAGTCACAAAGTTGTTAAGGCGAGTGCCTGTTTGGTTAGGAAGGAATATCAGAGCGTTTGCACCCAAACCGTCTTTCAGATCCTGAAGGGTAGAAACAGAAACTTGATTATTCTCTTCTTTTGTAAAGTTATAAACTCCGAGGAGGTCGCTGGCATCAATATAAAGAATCTGATTCCTCGATTTAGGAACAGTCTCATCATCTCCCGCAGCTATAGCAGCAGCAATCGTTTCATTAATCTGCTTAACGGTCAAATAACCTTTAATGAAACCACCTATGGTTGTTTCACCCGTAGTCTGATTCTTTATGATCTCCTTTGTTAAAAGTTTCAAACCGAACTGGGGCTTGTCGGTTTTTTCTTCCTCACCATTTGCATCTGTTGTGGCCATGAGCGCATGGTCGTAAACTGGTGTCCAAACAAGTTCAGGTGCGTATTCTTCAGCGATTGCTTTTACATCCATACGATAGAAAGCGTACTGGCGGTGTTGCCAGTCTGTAGTCGGTGCGATGTTGTAACGAGTCTCGTCGGCAGTAAACACGAAGAACTTTCCAGCTTCTTGTGCTCCTTTACCAGCAATCACATGACATTCTTCGAATTTTGCCGTCTTGGGAGTCTCACCCGCTTTTGCATCTGGATCTTTGTAATTAGAAAGATACGTGTCTACAGAGAACGGATACTCTTTAAGATAAGCAGATCCTGTTTGAGTGTTATCAGACAAATCTTCTGCATTGTTAAACTTATAGCGGACATTACCTGCTGTAGCGGTAACTACCTTTGATGCTCCTGTAGCATTAAACTCAGCATTAGGATTATAGTTGGTATCATACAATCCGTCATTCTTAGGCCATTTGGCCGCTTCGGTAGCCGTCATACCTAAGGCAATAAGCTCTTCCTGCGTCTTTTGACTTCCACTCACAGGTCTAAAGTAGTCAGAAGTGACGAAGCTATAGCGGGATTTCGTCAAACTCAGAGTCTCGCCCCAATAGGTGTTGTCGCCATAATCACTATGAAGGTCAGAGAAACTAATCTTCATTTCTTGACCATCCATTTCACTCGGAACATAGAAGATGAACGAGCCGCCGCTCACTCTGAAGTTACTGGCTTCGAACTCTTGAGACAACTGTAGTTTTTCAGGAAGATCCTTACATTCAACCTTCATACTGCTAATATAGGGATCCAAAGCCTGCAACTTCAAGGATATCTTCAACAATGCCTTAGTCGGAACCTTCTTTGTGGGATCATCCGAATTTGGATCTTGTATAGATTTAAGTCCAGAAATCTCGAACTTGATGGCATCATTGTTCAAATTGTTTAGTTCAACGTAGTTGTTTGGACCAGTTGCCTTGTCTTTCGTGACGTGGACGCTTTTGGCGTTATCATAGCCCAAGCCCGTTGTCTGATTATATATTTTCAAATCATACTCACCTGGCACAAAAGAGGACACTAAGACATTTTCTCCACCTGGCTGGTATGAACTTTTGGCCAGATTTTCCAGACCGCCCTTCACCACTGTAGAATTGCCTGTAGGCACTCCATTATTGTTGAGCACAACTTCCAGATTGTAATAATTCAATCCATCACTATAATAATATACATTACCATCATCTTCAGTATGCATATTATATTTACCTTCTGCTTGTGAATCAGTTGAATTACTCCACTGAAGATTACGAACATTACCCTCACCCCCGCATGCTAGATAACGCATAGGAGAACCATTAAGATTATCGGTAATATTACCATCATCATCCATGTGCCACGTGAATGGATTCGTGGTGAAATGAAATTGATCATTCAAATAATAAGGCGTCACTGTTTGGGATTCATTATCACCATATACTATATGGTTATATACTATGTAGAATCCTGATGGTATTGTTTTATAACAATTAGTCCCCGCGTCAGGGCCCCATAGATACTCTATCTTGGCTCCTACAATTCTAAAGCCTATAGGAGCCGTAAGGCCAGAAGATGTATTGACACTTATAGGTGGCTCTGCATAATAGACATCATTCTCAAATGCATAGAGATTTTGACCATTAACTGTCACGGGATGTATATGTGCATCAATCGTCGAAACTTCAAAAGGTTCACCGTCTTTCACAGCATCCTCTTGATAAATATAATTGTATGCTTTTATAGTCTGTACATTGTGATAATTGTATGAGAAATATTTTGGAGCATTAGGATTGGTTGGATCCTGCGACTGAAGCTTCAATTCGCCAATGTCTGTCTTATTGGTGTCAAAACCAGACGTAACAACTCTTCTGGCATAATTGGCTTCTGTTGGGGTAACTGGTGCTTCAAAATCTCCTTCAGCAGAAAAATAAATCTTAAACGACTTGATGGTAATACCGTAGAAGAAATAATTCTTTACAAGTCTGAAATAAAGCTGATTGGTATTGATGTTAAAACGCTTCAACGAGAACTCCTTGCCGAGATCTCGATTATTATTATTATATGGAACATTTATATCGTAATCACTTGAATCATCCGTTCTCCTAGCTACTTGCATTTCTCCATCGTCGTTGTAGACAATATCTGATCCTATTTCTCGGTTTGTAGCATTCACGCGGAGACCAGGATTAATGTACCTTGCCATATTTGAACCACTAGGGTTACTAGAGTCCCAATATATTTGATCTCGGCTATTCGTTTCGTTATGCTTCCAACAAGTCGTTTCATAAAAGCGCATTACAGGCAGGCGTACATCTGACGTAGACACATCGTTACCAGTATTAACATTTCGGAACTGGTTAAGCTTATCCTTTTCACTCTGACTCCAACCTTCTGTATTAATAGTGCTAGGCACAATATTGCCTGTAATATCATTCAATAAAACGATTTCGTACCCTGTAATTTTATATCCTTTTGGCAAAGAAACGGTAAGGAACGAAGGCCTGCGACCGCCGATGATAGTCAACCTTTTGGCGGCCTCTCCAGCGATTTCAATTTCACGTATGCCTAGCACTGCCGACGGAGTGGCAATATCTCCAGCGTCTGTGACATTATCTCGGTCAGTAGCATTTAATGACAATGCTAACTGCTCGTGGCGCCACAAAGCACCCAAGCCAAGAGCAAAACCTGTTTCCTCGCGGTTTGTTACCGTAGACACCACGTTTCCTGATTCCGGATCGATAAGCACATCTTGTGCCTTTACCCCCAGGCTCATCATTAGCATGGCAATGATAGCCAAGCTGGTGACAAGGCATTTGTTTTTAGTTTTCATTTTTTTCATATTGCTGTAATTAGTTGTTATTAATCAATGTTTTTGTTATATTTTTGTTGTAATCGTACGTGTCATGTTTCAAAGTGCAAAAATAATATTTTAGGGGCAAACTAGCAATAATTCTGATTAAAATCATTTAATAATGTATAAAGTAGTATGGACAATTTGTCCAAAACTAGGATTTTTGTGTCAAAATTTAGTCCATTCTGAGTAAATAGGGTGTAGAAACAAGAAAGCCCAACATGAAATTACTTAATAATGTCCCGCTGAGACTAGTTTGTTTTTATGTCCCGCAGAAATGGCGGAAATGGCAGAAACATTACTATGTGCCAATACATATATATACTAATATACAGCATACAGTACTATTACTATTTCTGCCATTTCTGCCATTTCTGCGGGACTCAAAAAATAAATCAATCGTATCATGCGGATGTTTAGTTCGCAGCGGTTTCCTGCTCCAATGTGTCCTTGAATTCCAAGGGCGTCATGCCGGTGTAATCCTTGAACAGTCGTTGGAAGTTGCGGAGCGTGGAGAAACCGGAGTCGGTGGCGATGGCCTGGATGGTGTAGTTAGGATAATCCTTCAGCATCTGACAGGCATGGTGAATCCGCAGGTGATTGATGTAGGCGGGTAGGGTGGTGCCGTTGCCGAACTTCTGCATGATAACGGCAAGGCGGTTCTTGTCTATCCCTAAGAACTGTGTCACCTGGTCGCGGTTCAGATCGGCTTGCAGATAGAGCTTGTCTTCCAACATGCTCTTCTCAAGCTGTTGGAAGAGTGCCCAATCTTGGTCGTGTAAGGTGTTGTCCTGTGTCAGCAGACCCACCTGCCTCCCCAGTTCCTTCTCCTTACGCAGCCGTTTCAGCAGCTTCTGGTTCTTCCATCGCACCACATGGATATGCCATGCGATGATAGCCAACAAGGCAATCACCAGAAAGGCGATACAATAATAGTATATGTTCATTGTTTGTGTTATGTGTTATTATGATAATATGTTATTATGTTATTATGTCTTCATTCGTTATTATGTCTTTAATTCCTGTTGTTTCCCATGATCCTTAGCAGGTGGATAAACAAGTTGATAAAGTCGAGATACAGGCTCAAGGCTCCCATCAAGGCCACCTTCTGGGCTGTCTCACCCGTATCTTCTGCCATGGAGAGCATCTGCTTGATCTTCTGGGTGTCCCAAGCGGTGAGGCCAACGAAGATAAGCACGCCTAAATAGTTCAGTATCATGCCGAACCCGCTACTCTTCACGAAGATGTTCACGATGGTAGCAATGATCAGTCCGATGAGGGCCATGAAGAGAATGCGGCCAATCGACGAGAGGTCGGTCTTGGTGAAGTAGCCGAAGAAGGCCATGGCAGCAAAGGTGCCGGCGGTGATCAGGAAGACATTGGTTACGCTCTCGTAGGTGTAGGCCAGGAAGATGAACGACATCGTGACACCGTTCAGCACGGAATAGAGCACGAAGAGTAGGGTAGCCGTGGTCAACGATAAACGGTTGATGGCGGCACTGACGCTCCAAACAAGAATCAACTCTCCAAACAACAAGCCCAGGAACAGGATCTTGTTGGTCATAATCATCTGTAGTATGGCAGGACTATGTGCCACCACCCATGCGGTTATTCCGGTGATAACCAATGCCAGCGTCATCCAAGTATATACTTTACGCATCAGAACAGGAAGAGTAGTAGAACTTTCCCATCTGCTGCTTTCTTTCTCATTCAGTACTTCTTGCTGCAGTTTCTGTAAATCCATATTTTCTCATTTTAAAGGTTTGTATTCAGTAGTTTCATTGCAAAAGTCGTGCCGCTCCGAGCCAACGATAGCTTTTCAGTTGCAAAAGTACAAAAAAAACACAAAACAAATATACAGTTTTGATTTTTTTTATTTTTGAGGAGTAGTGAAGTTTTCGGTGGTGCGGTGGCGCGGTGGTGCGGTGGCGCGAGATTACCATAGAGATACAATGTCATAGTAGATATCTCGTGCCTCCGTACCTCCGTGCCCCCGCACCCTCCCTATATATTATAATAAGGTGTAGCAGCCTTTGGCGTTCGTCACTTTCCATAAAAAATGTAAAAAACACACTTTTTCTAAAAAATATCGATGAAAAGTTTTGGAGGTTCGCAAGAAATGTGTACCTTTGCATCCGCTTTCGCGCTGAAAGGTGTGGGAGCAACTCAAAAAAGAGTTCTTTGATAGATTTACATAGACAGAAGTAGTACAAGAAGCAATGTCAATACATTATTTATATATGTGTTGTCATTGGGTAAAGAAATGAACCGTCAATTTTTTACCAAAACTTGATAAGGATAGTCGTTCTGAGACAGATAATTAATCTAGTGCATCTAGTTTTACTAGTGTTGCTAGAACATATAGAAATTTTACAATGTAGAGTTTGATCCTGGCTCAGGATGAACGCTAGCTACAGGCTTAACACATGCAA
>OMXE01000006.1 GCA_900314935.1 uncultured Prevotella sp. | reverse complement strand
TAAATTTGTCGATGACAATGTTGCGGTTAAGCGAGGGCAATGATGCTAGTATCAATGCCGAGCGTAAGCAACATCGCACGCTTCTGTGTGCAAAGATACAAATTGATTATGGAATTAGCAAGAAATCTGGAAGGATTTTCATGGGGAATGGCATGAAATGACCGCTTATGCTCTATCCTTGATTCCTGAATTCCTTAGAATGGGTGTTGGTTTTCTACTCCACCCCCCCCCTTGCCAGGATTCCGCCCCTACGAGGGCGCGGGGAGTTGAAAGAGCCTTTGTGTTCTTATGTTATTATGTCTAAAAACGTTCTTATGTCTAAACTAAAAAACCGTGAGATTCGTATAAAGTGTTCAGTTTTTATTCATGTAAATCTCGCTGTTAAAATGCAGATAAAAAGGCTATGAATTCTTTCGTTTTTATTATTCTGGAACATTGAGTTTTGGAAGCATTTTCCAAAACCTATGGTTTTAGGCTCCAATACCTATGGTTTTAGGCTCCAATACCTATGGTTTTAGGCTCCAAAAGCATAGGTTTTAGAAGGCAAAACCACAGGTATTAGAGACAGCATTCTAAGTTGTTGATTTTCTTATACTTAGGGATCACCGCGGACAATCCAGGAAGATAACGAACACTTTAACGCAGATACAACGGATAATATGCTATTGAGCAGAATAAATCCGTGTGATTCGAAAGATCCGTGTTCAGTTTTTAGACATACAGTTTAGCAGATTTAGGCACACGAAAGAAAAAAAGTGTTCTAAATTTGCGAACATCATTTTATATTCATATCTTTGCGCTCAAATGGTAATAACAATCGATAAAGCATATCTGGAGGAATACATGAAGAGACTCGCATTAGGATGCTTGCTGCTCATCCTCGTAACAACCGTGAGCGCACAGCGCAACGAGGTGTTCAGTAACAGGATTGCTTCGCTGCAGGTGATGGCGGGCGACCGCTGGATGGCGCTGCCTATCGTCCAGCTGAACGGTAGCGAGCCGGTATGTATTGACTTTGACGATCTCACTCATGAATATCACCGATATACTTATAAGATTGAGCACTGCGAGGCTGATTGGACCGTCTCGGAGGAGTTGTTTCCCAACGACTATATCAGTGGGTTTACGGAAGGGAACACGATAGATGACTACAGGGAGTCGCTGAACACCAATATCCTCTATACGCACTATGCGTTACGTATTCCCAACGACCGATGCCGCATCAAGATGAGCGGGAACTATAAGCTGACGGTGATGGATGAGAACAACGACTATGAGCCGATGTTCACTGCCTGCTTCATGGTTCTGGAACCGCTGATGGGGGTACAGATGACGGTGAGTTCCAACACTGACATAGATATCAACAACGCCCACCAACAGGTGGCAGCCACAGTGAACTACGGTGGTCAGACGGTGGTGGTGCCGCAGGAACAGATCAAGACGGTGGTGATGCAGAACAGGCGGTGGGACAATGCCAAGATCAATGCACAACCGCAGTATGTGATGAACAACGGACTGCAATGGCTGCATTGTCGCGACCTGATTTTTCCCGCCGGTAATGAATACCGTAAATTCGAGGTTCTTGATGTGGACCATCCCACGATGGGTATAGACCGCATTGAATGGGACGGACAGCATTTCCATGCCTACCCTTTCCTGGACGAGCCACGAAACAACTATGTGTATGACGAGGATGCTAACGGTGCGTTCCTGATCAGAAACAGTGACAACGTGGATATCCATACCCTGTCCGACTATGTCATGGTGCACTACACCCTTGCTTGTCCAACACCTGTTGCAGGGGATGTATATATCAACAATGCTTGGACAAACGACCGTTTCCTGCCCGAATACAAGATGTCGTATAATGAGGAAACGAAATGCTATGAGGCGGTACTGATGCAGAAATTAGGTTACTACTCGTACCAGTACCTGCTGATGCGCCCTGATGGAACGCTGAGAACCATGCCCACTGAGGGCGATTTTTACCAGACGGAGAACAGCTACCAGATGCTGGTGTATTTCAAGGGACAGGGCGACCGTACCGACAAGCTGGTAGGCTATCAGGAGGTGATTTATAAATGAGATGATTAGAGGTGAGAGGTAAGAAGATTACCGCAGCAGTTTGTCAATCTCCTCAAACTGCTTACCCATGTTCAGCTGCAAGTAGATATTATACAACGCTGCTGCCCATTTGTCTTTCTGGTCGGGCGCCAATAATCGGTAGCGTTCTATATAGTTCTTTGCCTTGTTGTATTTCTCACTCACCTTCTTGCGTGTCTTGGCGTTCATCTTCTGGTCGCGCTGGATGATGAAAGCCTGATTCATGTAGGCCACACCGGCATTGTAATGGAAATCGGCCAGTGAGTCGTTGCGCGCAATCATCGTGTCGCACAACGCAATACACTCATCGTACCTGCCCGTGTTCAACAGCAGATTACTCTTGGCAAAGAGGAACAATTCGCTGTTGGCATCATGTTCGAGCGCAGCATCGACGATGTGCATGGCAGAGTCTGACTGCTGAACGGCATTGTAATGGTCAATCAGGTAAGTGAAGAAATATTTGTTATCCTTATAGCGGAAGAATCCATCGCGTAAAGCCTGCACATACCGTTCCCTATCATCCTGCTTCTTATAGATCTCAGCCAGATACTCATACGTGAACTCAAGATGAGCAGTATCTTCCAGCGCCATGTCGGCATACTTCAAAGCCAAGTCGGCATCCTGCATCTTATAGCCGCAGAAAACCGTCCAGTAGGCAGCCTCAGGACTGTCAGGATAATGGTATGAGGTAAACAACGGTTGTTGAGCACAGTCGATGTACATGTCGAACATCTTATAGGCTGTAAGATAGTCCTGTTTTCTGATGAAGAACACCCCACCGTTAAACAGGTTCATGCGGTAGGTGTTCAGGAACTGTGCGTTCTTGTCACGATAACGGGGTTTCACCTCCCCTTTCTTGTTGGGTCGCGCATCCAATGAATCAAGCGTCTCGAAGTCCGTGAACATCGTCCTTGTCAGATGGAACAGCTGCGCCGTATCCACTTTCTGTTTCAGATACATCTTCATGTTCCCTGCCTCATACTGCTTACGGAGCGCATCACAGAGAATACTATGAATCTTCAGATTCTCCTGATTCGCACTGTCCTTCAGTAAGTCACGCATGAGCTTCTCCGCCCGGTCAAAGTTCTTACCACTCTTCATAAAAGTACGTGCCTGACCGATCTCCTTTCGTTGAGCGTTCAAGCACGGTACCAGTATTATCAAGAGAAGCGATAAGATAACGATACGCTTCATTCCATTCAAGTGAAACAGGGGACCATAGAACATGATCCCCTGTAAGGTTTATTACTGTACAAGTGATTCCAATTCCTTTGCCTTAGCCTCGTCGCCAATCAGGTAGTAAGCCTGATACAAGGTGTAGGCCCAGTTCACCATCTCACGGTTAGGATCCTTCTCCTTGATGATGAGCAGGTTATCAATAGAGTTCTGCAGATACTGCTTCACCTCGGGAGTCATGTTTCCACCAGCTGCCTCTCGCAAGGAAATAGCCTGCTGGTTCTCGCAAAGAGCGAGGTTGTAGCGTACCTGGAGGAAGTCGTTGTCAAGCTCAAGAGCCTTCTTGTAAGAATCAATAGCTTCCTTCCACTTTGATTCGTTCATGTCGCTCTCACCCTTCAGTGCCCATGACATCTTGCTCGGATACTTAGCCACCTGCTCTTCAATCAGAGCCTTCTTAGCAGCATTGTCCTGAGTATTCTGATAGTACTCGGTAAGCAGAGAGAAGTAACGCTCGTTCTCCGGCTCCTGTGCATGCAGTGCCTTCAGGTCGTTCATGTACTTCACAGAGTCTTCCTTGGTCTTCAGCTGTGCCTTCATACTCAGCACCTTGATATCCATAGCTTCGTTGCCATATTCAGCATCGTTCTTGCAGAGGTCAGCATAGTTGCTGGCTGCAGGGAAGTCGTGGTTGTTGTAGGCAGCGAGTGCTGCGAAGTAAGCAATCTGTGTGTAATAGCTCTCAGCAGAGAAGTCAGACTCAGAGAACAACGGATCCTTACGGCTGTCAACGAACAGACCGAAGGCTTTCTGTGCTGCATCATACTTCTTATCGTTATACAAATCCTGTCCTGCAGAGAGCAGCAGGTTACGTGCTGCGAGCAGACGCTCTGCATTCTTCTTGCGGAACTTCGGAGCTACCTTACCCTTAGAATTGGGCATCTGGTCGAACTTATCGCACTCCATACCAGCCTTGAGCGCATTCTCAGCAGCCTCAATCATACCATCGTTGTCGAAGGGATCATTCTTTTGAGTCACCTGGTTGGTCAGTTTGATGTTGTTCTCTTTGTTGAACTTGTCCATAGCCAGATCAACCAATCTGTTATAGCCCAGCGCCTTGTCCTCAGCAGACAGGCCACTCAAGTTAGAGTTCAAGACTCCCAATGCTTCCTGATAAGCACTTGCTGCTTTCATCTGCTTCTGGAAATCCTTGTTCTGTGCACCGGCTGAAACAACCACCAGGGAAGCAACAGCCATCATGATCATTTTCTTCATAAGCTTGTTTATTAAAAAGGTAATTAAATAATCTATTTCATTCGCTTGTTTTGACTAACACAATACAAAAAAGTTTAATTCGTCGTCTGTCATCTACTGATCAGGGTTCCTCAACTATCTCATCATCAACGAAATCGACGATTGGAGTAGTACTCTCATTCTCAGTAGCCGACTCAGCTGTCACATCCTTTCGGATGGCCTCTGAGGTCTGTGCCCACTCCTCACGACTCTTCTGTTCAACCACTGCCTCCAGTTCAGAACTCATCACCTTACATACACTGGCAATGACATCGTTCTTCTTGGTCAGGTTGATCAGTCGAACACCTTGTGTAGCACGACCCATGACACGGCAGTCGGCCACCGCCAGACGGATCACGATACCGCTCTTGTTGATGATCATCAAGTCGTTCTCGTCGGTAACGTTCTTGATGGCCACCAGACGACCGGTCTTATCGGTGATGTTCAAGGTCTTCACACCCTTAGTACCACGGTTGGTCACACGGTAGTCCTCTACCTGCGAACGCTTGCCGTAGCCCTCTTCACTCACCACCATGATGGTTTCCTGTTCGGGATTGTTCACCACCACCATACCTACCACAGCATCATCTCCTTCATCGATGCGCATGCCTCGAACACCTGTAGCCACACGACCCATCGTTCTGACGGCATTCTCATTGAAGCGGACGGCACGACCGTTGCGGTTGGCAATGATCAGTTCGTTCTTACCGTTGGTGAGACGAACATCTACCACCTCGTCATTCTCCAAGATATTGATAGCGTTCACACCGTTGGCACGAGGACGGGAATAAGCTTCCAGACAAGTCTTCTTAACGATACCGTTCTTGGTTGCGAAGACGATATAATGACTATTGACAAACTCCTGATCTTCAAGACCTTTACCGCGAAGTCTCAAGAAGTTGTTTACCGAGTCATCACTGTCGATATTCAACAGATTCTGGATGGCACGACCCTTCGAATTGCGGTCGCCTTCAGGAATCTCGTAGCACTTGAGCCAGTAGCAACGACCCTTCTTGGTGAAGAAGAGCATCGTTTGGTGCATGGTGGCCGGATAGATATATTCCGTGAAGTCGTTATCACGGGTACGGGCACCCTTGGCTCCTACACCGCCACGAGCCTGCTCACGGAACTCCGACAGAGGAGTACGTTTGATATAGCCCAGATGACTTACCGTGATCACTACAGGATCGTTCGGGTAGAAGTCCTCTGCATTGAATTCATGCTCATCAGGTACAATCTGTGTACGGCGCGGATCACCATATTTCTCTTTCACTTCCTGCAGCTCATCCTTCATCACCTGCTTGCAGCGCTCGGGATTGTCAAGAATCTCCTGCAAGTCGGCAATCAGCTTCTGTAAGTCGTCAAACTCCTGATGGAGCTGATCCACACGCAGACCAGTGAGCTGTGACAGACGCATATCCACGATGGCCTTCGACTGCAGTTCATCCAGGTCGAAGCGTTTCTCCAAGTTACGCTGGGCATCACTCGGTGTGGATGAGTTACGGATGATATGTACCACCTCGTCGATGTTGTTCACGGCAACGATCAGTCCTTCGAGGATATGGGCACGCTCCTGAGCTTTCTTCAGGTCGTACTTGGTGCGACGGATGGTCACATCATGACGGTGCTCCACGAAGTACTTCACGCATTCCTTCAGGGAAAGCAGACGGGGACGTCCCTTTACCAGAGCAATGCAGTTCACAGAGAAGGCGCTCTGCAAGGCCGTCATCTTGAACAGCTTGTTCAGAATCACGTTGGCGTTGGCATCCTTCTTCACGTCGATGACGATACGCATACCCTGACGACCGGACTCGTCGTTTGCGTACGAGATACCCTCGAGCTTCCCTTCCTTTACCAGGTCGGCGATATACTCAATGAGCTGTGCTTTGTTCACGCCATAAGGAATCTCAGTGATGACGATCTTGTCATGAGCCTCATGACTCTCGATTTCGGCCTTGGCACGCATCACGATTCGTCCCCTACCCGTCTCATAGGCATCTTTCACGCCCTGCAGACCGTAGATATAAGCACCTGTAGGGAAGTCGGGAGCCTGGATGTACTGCATCAGGCCTTCGGTATCAATCTCTGGATTGTCGATATAGGCACAGCAGCCGTCGATGACCTCACCCAGGTTGTGTGTCGGGATATTGGTAGCCATACCTACTGCAATACCGTTACCGCCGTTCACCAGCAGGTTAGGAATCTTCGTCGGCATCACGCTCGGCTCCGTCAGTGAATCGTCGAAGTTGTTCACCATGTCAACGGTATCCTTCTCCAAGTCGTCCATGATATGCTCACCCATCTTGGATAGACGGCACTCGGTATATCGCATAGCAGCGGCAGAGTCGCCGTCAACACTACCAAAGTTTCCTTGTCCGTCAACCAATGTGTAGCGCATATTCCAGTCTTGCGCCATACGTACCAATGCGCCATACACTGAGCTGTCGCCGTGGGGGTGGTACTTACCCAGCACCTCACCTACCACGCGGGCACATTTCTTATAGGGTTTGTCGCTCGTGTTACCGATTCCGGCCATACCATAGAGGATACGGCGGTGCACGGGTTTGAATCCGTCTCTCACATCAGGAAGGGCACGGGCAACAATTACCGACATCGAATAGTCGATATAGGAGGATTTCATTTCCTCCTCGATGTTGATCTTGATAATTCTGTCATTGTCGATGGTCTGTCCACCATCAAATGTCTGATTCTCGTCCATTTCTTTTTATAGTCTTTTCTTTGTTCTTATCGGTTCAACCTGTCATTGATCAATCTTAAAAAGATTAAAAATGCCGTTTAAGGCCATTTAAAGCCCCTCTAACGGCTTTTGACCTCTAAAACAAAGCAAAAGTACGCATTTTTTGTGACATACACAAATATGCTGTCACAAAAAACACGTATTTTTTGATATTTTAATTGAATGGAATCAGATTACTTCAATTCCCAGTTTCTCACAGAGCTGCAGACTCATCTCCTTGAGCTTGAACTTCTGGATCTTACCGGAGCCTGTCAGCGGGAATTGGTCGATAAAGAATACATACTTGGGAATCTTATAACGGGCAATCTTTCCACGACAGAACTCCTGTACGTCCTCGGGCTCCATCTTCACACCTTCTTCCAGAATAATGAAGGCTCCAACGGCCTCACCATATTTCTTCGAAGGAACGGCAGCCACCTGCACATCACGGATGCCAGGCATATGGTAGAGGAATTCCTCGATCTCGCGCGGATAGATGTTCTCACCACCACGGATGATCATATCCTTGATACGTCCCGTAATCTTATAGAAGCCCTGCTCGTCCTTGATACCTAAGTCGCCTGAGTGCAGGAACCCGTTCTCATCGATTACCTCTGCCGTAGCCTCGGGGTTCTTATAGTATCCCTTCATTACGTTGAAGCCCTTGCAGCACATCTCGCCCTGAACACCCACAGGACATTCCTTTCCTGTTTCGGGATCCAGCACCTTCACCTCCACGAAGGGGAAGTCGCGACCAACGGTGGTGCAGCGCTGCTCGAAGGTATCGTTCAGACAGGTCTGAGTCATACCCGGCGAACTCTCTGTGAGTCCATAGACCGATGTGATGGTCATATACATCTTCTCGCTCACCTGTCTCATCAGTTCCACAGGACAGAGCGATCCGGCCATGATACCCGTACGCAGACAGGTCAGGTCGAACATGTCGAACATCGGGTGGTTCAACTCGGCAATGAACATCGTGGGTACACCATACACCGCCGTACACCTTTCTTTATGGATAGAGGCCAATACCACCAAAGGATCGAACTTCTCCACCATCACCTCTGTACAGCCATGTGTCAGACAGTTCATGGTGGCCAGCACAACGCCGAAGCAGTGGAACAACGGTACGCAGACACAGAGCTTGTCATCTTGTGTAAAGCCCATGTTCTCGCCCGTAAAGTAGCCGTCGTTGGCAATACCATAGTGCGTCAGCATCACACCCTTGGGGAAGCCTGTCGTTCCACTGGTGTACTGCATGTTACACACATCATGACAGGTCACCTTGCTCTTCATCTCGAGCAGCGTCTCATCTTCGATATTCTGACCAAGCAGCAAGAGTTCGGCTGTGTTGAACATACCGCGGTACTTCTCCATACCTATATATACAACGTTCTTCAGATATGGGAAGCGTTCGCTGTTCAGATGACCGCGTTCGCAGGTCTTCAGTTCCGGCAGCATCGTGTAGGTCATGTCCACATAGTTACAGTCCCATGTACCATCAGTGATACACAGGGTATGCATATCGGAGTCCTTACACAAATATTCAAGCTCGTTCTGCTTGTAGTTGGTGTTCACCGTTACCAACACGGCACCGATCTTGGCAGTGGCGTAAAGGAACGTGAGCCAGTCGGGCACATTAGTGGCCCAGATACCCACGTTGGAACCACGCTTTACACCAATGGCGATAAGACCCTTAGCCAGATTGTCCACACGCTCGTTGAACTTACTCCAGGTAAAGCGGAGGTCACGGTCGGAATACACGATGTATTCCTTGTCGGGTGTGGTTTCAGCCCAATACTCGAGCCACTGTCCCAAGGTCTTCTCATGAAGCGTATAACCAGCAGAACCAGTCTCTGCGGGGTATGTTCTATCTGGCAGTGGTCTGCCAGCCATGTCAAGGCGACTCTCCCCCCGCCCCTCCCTGTGAGGGATGGGAGTAGTTACCTCTGAAGTTTTGTTATTATTTATCTTTTCCATTAAAATAAGTATCAATCTGGCGAAGCTGTTTTAGAGATCGTCACCTCAGTATCTATTTATTCCCCTCCATTCAGGGAGGGGCTGGGGGTGGGTCTCATTAAAAGGGTATATATACAACGGCGAGAATCTTCGCGCTCTTGCCTGGTGCACCATGCACATGATGCTTCACGATGGAGTCATAGAAGATGCTGTCACCCTCTTTCAGGGTGTAGGTATCCTTTCCGTACACAATCTCCACCTCACCGTTCATCACATAGATAAACTCCTCACCTTCGTGTTCAGAGAGTTGGAAGTTAGGGGTGTCCTCGGGATTGATGTCAATGACGAACGGTTCCATGTGACGACCTGCCTTCTGCTGTGCCAAAGGATGATACTCCATATGTTTACGGGCATCGGTGGCATCGTTGGAGAAACTGATGCTACTGTTTCGCTCCCGATCGGCAGCACGACATACCACCGGACCTAATGCATCATTATCGTCCATGAAGGTTCCTAAACGAACACCTAATGCACGGGCAATCTTGATCAGCGGACCTAACGATGGCAGGTTCTCGTCATTCTCAATAGACAAAATCTGCTCGGCCGACAAGCCACTACGTTCTGATATCTCCTCAATGGTGAGGTTCTTAGACTCTCTGATCCCTTTGATCTTGTGTCCTACGATTGACTGACTATCTGACATAATCGATATAAAATATAGCCTTTTACTTACAATATTTAATTAAATCGGCTGCAAAGGTACCAATTTTTATTGAATCAGCCAAACAAATTTTATTATTTGTGTTTGATGTTTTTCTGGCATAATTTTTGTACATTTGAATAAAAACATTAATTTTGCAACAGAATATCATATATAATTAATAAGGAAATACGATCATGACCAGTCAGTTTTCACCAAAGGTTTCTCAGATCCTTGCGTTCAGTCGTGAGGAGGCTGTGCGTCTGGCCAGCAGATCTGTAGGACCCGAACATCTCTTGTTGGGTATTCTGCGCGACAAGCAGGGTCTGGTGAGGGAGTATTTCATGACACGCGACATCAATCTGCAGTCGATGAAGATGGAACTGGAACAGAAGGTGCGCGAGGAGGAATACACCTACCCTATCAACACCCAGGAACTGATTCTCAATGAGAAAGCAAGTAATGTGCTGAAGCTTGCTGTGCTTGAGGCGCGCATCCAAGCCCTGACAACCGTTGATGTACCCCATTTGCTGTTGGCCATTCTGCACGACCAGGTGGACAACGGCGCTAAAGTAGTATTAGAATTTAATAATATGGACTATGATGATGCCCTGGCTTTCTTCTCCCAGAAGAAGGAGCCTATACACCCCATGAACGGAATCGGTCTGCCGGAAGAAGATGAGGAAGACGATGCTCCCGTTGATGGCGGAAAGAGTAATGATAACCATCAGTCGAACAAGACCACCACGAAGACCCGTAAGGGTGATGGTAAGACACCAGTACTGGATAACTTCAGTACGGATCTGACGAAGGCGGCAGTAGAGGGCAAGCTCGATCCCGTAGTGGGTCGTGAGCGTGAACTCCAACGCGTCATTGAGATCTTAGGTCGCCGTAAGAAGAACAACCCGATTCTGATTGGTGAGCCCGGTGTAGGCAAGAGTGCCATTGTTGAAGGACTGGCACAGATGATTGCCCAGCGCCACACCTCACCTATGCTGTTCAACAAACGGGTGGTGAACCTGGACATGACGGCTGTGGTGGCTGGTACAAAATACCGCGGACAGTTTGAGGAGCGCATCCGCGCCTTGATCAAAGAGATTGAGGCCAATCCCGATATCATCGTTTTCATCGATGAGATACACACGCTGATTGGAGCAGGATCAACTCCTGGAAGTATGGATGCAGCCAATATCCTGAAGCCTGCCCTGGCACGCGGAACAATACAGTGCATCGGTGCCACCACACTCGATGAATACCGTAACTCCATTGAGAAGGACGGGGCCTTGGAGCGCCGTTTCCAGAAGATTATCGTGGAGCCAACAACCGTTGAGGAAACGATTCATATCCTGCATAACATCAAGGAGAGATACGAACAACATCACCATGTGAGCTATACCGACGATGCCATTTTGGCATGTGTCAAACTGACAGACAGGTATATTACCGACCGTTTCTTCCCTGATAAGGCTATCGATGCGCTCGACGAGGTGGGCTCAAGGACGCACCTGCAGCATGCTGCCGTACCACCGGAGATTACGGAAATGGAAAAGCAGATTGCTGAGACAAAGGAGAAGAAACAACTGGCCGTGCGTAGTCAGGACTTTGAACTGGCTGCGGGCTATCGCGACAAGCAACTGCAACTTGAGCAGAATTTGCTGGTGCTGCAGGAGAAATGGACACACGGAGAGGACGAAGAGCGCAAGGTGATTACAGAGAAAGAGGTGGCCGAGGTGGTTTCGATGATGACAGGTGTTCCCGTACAGCGCATGGAACAGTCGGAGGGAATTCGTCTGAAGAACCTGGAGCAGGAGCTGAAAGCGTCTGTGATTGCACAGGATGCGGCTATCGAGAAGATGGTAAAGGCCATCCAGCGCAACCGCGTTGGCTTGAAAGAGCCTAATCATCCCATCGGCGCGTTTATGTTCTTAGGGCCTACGGGTGTGGGTAAAACCTACTTAGCGAAGAAGTTGGCTGAGCAGATGTTCGGCAGTGCCGAGGCTCTGATCCGCATCGATATGAGTGAGTATTCGGAGAGTTTCAACACCTCCCGCCTCATCGGTGCCCCTCCGGGTTATGTTGGCTATGAGGAAGGCGGTCAGCTCACGGAGCGTGTGCGCCGTCATCCCTACTCCATCGTCTTGCTCGACGAGATTGAGAAGGCGCATGGGAACGTGTTCAACATGTTGCTGCAAGTGCTGGACGAAGGACGGTTGACCGATGGTAACGGAAGGTTGATTGATTTCCGCAATACGGTAATCATCATGACATCGAATAGCGGAACGCGTCAGTTGAAGGATTTCGGTCGTGGCGTTGGCTTCAATGCCAGTGGTTCCAGTCTGGCACTTAACGAACAGGACAAGGCGTATGCCCGTGGCATTATCCAGAAGAGTCTGAGTAAGCAGTTCTCACCTGAATTCCTGAACCGACTGGATGAGATCATTACCTTCGACCAACTTGATTTGAATGCTATCAAGCGCATTATCGAAGTGGAACTGAAGGACCTTTATAAACGTGTAGAGGACTTAGGTTATCATCTCGACATTACCGACGAGGCGAAGGAGTTCGTGGCCACGAAGGGCTATGATGTTCAGTTTGGTGCACGACCGCTGAAGCGAGCCATACAGAACTATATCGAAGACGGGGTGTGCGAAAAGCTGTTGGGTGGTGACCTGCAAGAAGGCAGCACCATTCATATCAGTAAGAACCCGGAGAAGGAGGAACTTGTCTTTGCATCGTAGTTAACTCCCAATAATAACAACAAAGGGATGGGTTTTCGCCCATCCCTTTGTCATACAATCTTTACCTATTACGATTAGAAGCCACCGCCAGGAGCTCCGCCACCGGGGAAGCCGCCACCACCGGGGAAGCCACCACCAGGAGCGCCGCCACCAAACTGCGGACGATTTCTACGTCTTTCTTCCTGCTGCTTCTGGTAAGCCTCGAACTGCTCGGCTGTCAGGATCTCCTTCAGCTCAGTGTTGTAAACTTCCATCTTCTCCTGACGCTCTTTCATCATCTTCTCCATCTCCTCACGACTGGGCATCTGCATCTGACCACCCTGACCGCCTTGACCACGACCAAAGCCGCGCATGCCAAACAAATCGTTGTACTTCTCGTTCAGTGCCTTCACCTTTTCAGCCTGCTCGGCATCCAGTTTGAAGTCTTTTACCATCTGTTCTGTACGGTCAACACGTTGACGACGTTCTCTTCTCTGTCCATTCTCTTGCGCTGAAACTGCAGTGAACATCAGAACACCAGCCAGCATAAATAATACTCTCTTCATAAAATATAATTTTTAGTTAATAATAATCTGTAAAACCGAAGTTTAATCATTTGACTTTTGTATGAACTTTTCGTTTAATCCGAACTACAGATTTTAAGATTATTTATTACCTGAGGTATGCTCGGGTACCACTGCAAAGAACGTCAGATCTTCGGTTCCCTTGTTCATCAGCGTGTGCTCTTTCCCCATAGGATTGTAGTGCACCTGACCAGGCAGCACCACCTCTTCTACGCCTTCATAGACGTAGGTGGCCACTCCTGAAAGGATGTACATCACCTCGGAGTTCAGTTCATGACGGTGCAGACCGATGGAGCTGCCAGGTTCCAATCTTCCATACATGATCTTCACATGCTCATCGGTATAGTGCTTCATGATATATCGTCCCTCACCTCCCTTGAAGTGAGGAACGATATTCTCTTCCAGTTTCTTAAAGTCGATAATCATACTACCGCAGTATTTAGTTAAAGAAATACTTAATACCCAGCTGAAGCTTCCAGCAGTTGGAGTAGCTCATGTTCGTGTCGTACGTCTTAGTAGGATACTCGCCGTTCACCTTGTACATCGAGAAGACCGGTTTATTGGAATCATCCACACCTTCGTACTTCAGGATCTTGCCGTAGTTGGAAACCTGAGCGTTCTTGGGAATGCCCCACTTGGAGTTGAGCATGTTACCGAAGTTGATGATGTCGGCAGTGAGCTGCAGCTTGTGCTTCGTAGCACCCACCTTCACCTGGAAGTCCTGAGCGATACGGATATCGAAGCGATGCAGCCAGGGAGCACGGGCGGCATAAGCCTCTGCATACTCTCCACGATGACTGTTCAGGTAGTCATCCTGTTCTACGAAGCGCCAGAAGGCGATGCGGTCGGCTTCAGTCTTGAACTGGATCTCGCCATCGTTAGCGGGGATATAGATCAGGTCGTTGTTCACACCATCACCATTGAAATCGGAGGTGTAAAGGTAGCTACCATTACTTGCGGAATAAGCCTTGTAGAACACGTTGATGCGTGTGCCCCAGTCCGTACCGAACACCCTATAGGGGATGAAATAGTCGAGCGAGGCAATCACCTGATCGGGTGTCACATAGTTGGAACGGTGCATACGGGTACTGTTAGGTCCGTCCACGGTGATTGTACTGGTCCAAGTAGAGACAGCATTCTGTCCCGGCAGACCCGACACCTCTTTGCTCTCGGTCTTGGTGTAGGCAGCCATCAGTTTCAGGTTCTTGATGGGTTCAGCGTTCATCTGGATGCTGGCTGTATAGCCATAACCCTTATGGATATTCTTCAGCATGACGGCATATTTTCCCGTATAATAGAGATCGCTGTTGCTAAACTTCACACGGTCGTCAGCACCATTGAAATGCGCCATATTCTCAGGATGATCATCCTTGACGTTGATATTATCCATATACACGGCATTGATCATCTGGTTGTAGATGAACTCACCCGTTACCGTAAAGGGGAAAGATACGGGCAGCTGATAATCTACGGCAATGCTCGACTTCCATACCATCGGCATCTTGAAGTCGGATGACACACCCGTAATATTCTGATCAGCCACATGGCGCTCATTGGTCTTGGGCACCTCGAAGTACTCACGTAACTCCTCCATACCCAGCAAACGACCAGCCAGTCCTTGAATCTTATTCTCCACATACACAGGATCACGTCCCAGACCATCGGCATAAGCCTTATTGCCATCGCTATAACCTGCTACGTAGTTCAGCTGGAACACGTTAGCATTACCAGGCATATTGGTGAAATATACCAACGGGAAATGACCTTGGAACAGACCAGATCCGCCGCGGATCTTCAGACTCTTGTCACCAAATACATCCCAAGTGAAGCCCACGCGGGGTGAGAACTGCCAGAACGTGTCGGGCCACTTACCGGTATCGATGCGAACACCATTGAAGTCGAGGTCGTAGATAGCGGTATTCCTCTCGATATCATCCTCGTTGAATGAGATGTTCTCAGCACGCACACCATAGGTAAGTTTCAGGTTCTTCAGGATATCCCACTCGTCCTGCAGGTAGATACCCAGCTGATTGTAGCGCACCATGCTCGAAGGACTCGGATCGTCGTTGAAGCCATAGGTAAAGGCAATGGCATTAGGAGCAGCACCGTTCAGGAACTCGTCTAAGCTATTGAAGCGGTAGTAACCCGTACCGTTACGCATATAGTTGTTCTTAGCGGCTACATGCTCGAAACGGAAACCTGCCGTAAGCTTATGGGCACCTGCATAATAAGTGAAGTTATCAGTCAGGTTAGTGGTCTTCGTATCCACCACATTGTTATAGCTGAACAACTCGTAACCAGCACTGATATACGGCTCGTAAACCTGCTTACCAGAAGAGTCCTTACCGTACAAGATATCAATGAACGGGAAGTTATCAGAGTTCGTGTCGCGCATGTCGTTAAGATCTGAATAGGTAACCAGCAGCTGGTTAGAGGCCTTCTGACCGAAACGGCTGTTCAGATCGGCAGAGAACGATTCCACATCGTTGTGGAAGTAGTAAAGACTGTTGGCGAACGCCATCGACTTAGGACCAATACGTGCGTCGTTGAACTTGGTTGCTTTAGCCACCACATCGTGTGAGCTGGCATTACATGTACGCCAGTCAACCACCTTCGTCTTGTTATAACGCAAGGCCAGATGGTGAGCATCGGTAATGTTCCAGTCGAGACGCACCATGAACTTCTCGTTTGAGTCGGAAGCGGGATAGTCGGTCCATGATCCCGTATTATAGCCGAACTTGTTCTTCAGATAATCTGATACGAGTTGCATATCGGAAGCCTTGGTTCTCGAGATATAAGCACCTGGTGTTTCGTTATCCTCGCGGGCACGATACTGTACCACTTGCTTGGCGGTGAGCTCTTTCTCGTAGTTGACGAAGAAGAAGAGTTTGTTTTTGATGATCGGACCGCCAAAGGTGAAGCCGTAGGTCTTAACCTCGTCGGTGGCCCTTGCTCCTAAGTCAATGCCCCTGATCTTGTTACCACGCATATCCTCGTTACGATAGTAGCCATAGGCAGAACCCTTGAACTCGTTCGTACCCGACTTGGTAATGGCATTGATACCACCACCGATGAAGTTGGTCTGACGAACATCGAACGGTGCGATCACCACCTGCATCTCCTCAATGGCGTCGATGGAAATAGGTGTACCGCCACCAGGAAGATTAGAGGTAAGACCGAAGCTGTTGTTGAAGTTGGCACCGTCAACGGTGAAGTTCGTGGAACGGGGGTCGGCACCAGCCAGATTGGTTCCGCCACCAGAATAAGGAGAAAGCTTAGCCACATCGGTCAGACTTCTGCCGATGCTCGGCATAGACATCATCTGGTCGTTGTTGATGTTCATCGAAGCACCGGTCTTCTCACCAGCGAACTTCGAAGCCCTTCCTGTAACCACCACTTCGGCCAGCTCATTGGCATCCTCGGAGATCACCACAGAAAGGTTGTAGGTTTCACCCAACTGAAGGTTGATTCCCTTGTAGGTCTTTGTCTGGAAACCGATATAACTAACGGTAACCACATAAGGACCACCAGTACGCATACCCTGGATGTTAAAACGACCTTCGACATTCGTTACAGCTTGGTAACGCGTTCCAGAAGGTTCATGAACAGCCTGCACCGTAGCACCGATGACTTCCTCATCAGAGCCCTGCATCACTACTTTACCACTCATACTCGACGTGGTTACCTGCGCCATTACAGCCAACGAACATGTCAGCAGCAACGCAATGAATAAAAGCAATCTCTTCTGCATAGGTATTAGTTTGTTGAATTATTTGGGACAAAGATAGAAAAAAAATCGGATACCGCCAAGCGATACCCGATTTTTTATTATAGTTGAATATGGAATGAAGAATTAATTGAAATAATACTTCACACCAATCTGCAATTTCCAGCACTGATCGTAAGCGTGGTTGTAGCTCCAGGTCTGGGTGGGAGCATTTCCTTCAGAATCCTTACGCATAGAGAAGTAAGGAACACCGTTCTCTACCTTGTCAACCTTCAGGAACTGACCGCTGAACGAGCCAACCATATCCTTCTCTACACCCCAGCGAGAGCTGAATAGGTTACCGATGTTCATGAAATCGGCAGACAGCTGCAGCTTGTGCATGGTGTTTCCGATCTTCAGGTCGAAGTCGTGTGCCCAACGGAAGTCGAAGCGATGCACGAAGGGAGCACGAGCAGAGTAAGCCTCAGCATACTCACCCTTGTGGTTCTTCAGGTAGCTGTCCTGATTAACGAAGTCCCAGAAGAGCTGACGATCGCTCTCGTCGGTGAACTTGATCTCGCTGTCGTTAGCGGGGATATACATCAGGTCGGTAGCAATACCGTCGCCATTGACATCACCGTTATAGAAGAAGCTATAACCTGCAGGATTGTAACCTGTGTAGAACAGTGAGAAGTGCTCCTTGCCATACTTGTAAGAGATATTGGCAATGATACGATCGGGAATCACATACTGTGAGTTCTGTACCTTACCGAGGTTAGGACCATCGATGGTATAGAGACCGTTCCATGCAGAAGTAGCATTTGAACCCGGCATACCAGAAACCTCTTTCATCACAGTGTGTGTATACGCAGCCATGATGTTCAGGTTCTCAATAGGCTCAGCATTCAAGGTGAGGTTGGCAGTCCAACCGTAACCACGACTGGTGTTCACCAGCATACAAGCATCACTTACCTTGTCGTTGTACTTGAAGTCTGACGGATAGAGCAGACGGTTGTCGGCACCCTTCAGACGATCCCAACCGCTGGTATCTTCCTTCACGTTCCAGTTCAACAGACGAACATCGTTGATCTTCTTGGTGTAGGTGAACTCAGCTGTTGCAGTGAAGGGGAAGTTAACGGGCAGCTGATAGTCAACAGCAATGCTTGACTTCCATACCTGCGGCATCTTGAACTCGGGATCCACACCGGCAATGCTCTTCTGGAAGAGACCCTGCTCAGGAGTGATGTTGGCAGGAGCAACGCTCTCGCCCATCAGCTGACGGATCTGCTCTACATCGGTTACCAGACCGCCTACGAACTTGTCAAGACCAGCGTCGCGACTCTTTACAGTACCATCAGAGTTATAGGTGGTGCTGAATACAGGACGGTTCTGAATCATAGCAGAGGCAGCAGGCATATTGGTGAAGAATACCAAAGGCAGACGACCGGCGAAGAGACCGGTACCACCACGTACCTTCAGCGACTTGTCGCCGAATACATCCCATGTGAAACCTACACGCGGAGAAATCTGGATATTGCTGTTCGGCCACTTACCGGTGTCGATGTGACGACCGCCGAAGTCGATGCTGCGAATAGCATTGTTAGTGATGATATCATCCTCGTTGAAGAGCAGGTCATCGAAGCGAACACCTGCAGTGAGTTTGAAGTTGTCGCGGATATTCCACTCGTCCTGAAGATAGAGACCAATCTGGTTGAAGGTTACGTTAGAGGTAGCCTGACGACCGTTGTAACCGTAGTCGATAGCCACTGTCTCAGGAGCAGCACCGGTCAGGAAATCATCAACTGAACGATAACGGTAGTAACCCGTACCGCCACGCAGATAACTGTTGTCGGCAGTCTGGTGCTCGAAGCTGAAACCAGCGGTCAGCTTATGTGAACCAGCATAATATGTGAAGTTATCGGTCAGGTTGGTGATCTTGTTGGTCACACCGTTCAGATAAGAGAACAGCTCATAACCTAATGACATGTAAGGCTCCAGTGTCTGAGTAACCACACCGTCATCGGCTACAGAATAGCCGTTCAGGATGTCCACAAAGGGGAACAGACTGGAGTTACTACCACGCATATCCTCGATGTTCGAATAGGTGAACAACAGCTGGTTAGCCATCTTGTCACCGAAACGACTGTTCAAGTCGGCCGACCATGACTGTACCTTGTTATCCATAGAATACATGGTGTTGGCAAAGGCCATGGAGTAGATCGACATACGGTCGAGACGGATACGGTAGCTGGCCTGTGTAGAGTTACCGTTTACAGAGTTCCAAGCAGTATTCTTGGTGTTGTTGTAACGCAGAGCCAGATGATGGTTGTCGGTGATGTTCCAATCGAGACGGGCAAGGATCTTGTCATTGCTCTCGTCAGCGGGGAAGCTTGTCCATGAACCGGTGTTATAACCATACTTGTTCTTCATGTGGTCGCTCACCTTCTGCATGTCGGAATTGGTGGTACGAGAGATGTAGTTATCCTTGTCGAACTTACCGTCGTCGGAAGCACGCCAGCGGGTAGCTACAGTAGGAACAGTTGAGTGTTCGTAGTTCACGAAGAAGAACAGCTTGTTCTTGATGATCGGACCACCGAGGGTGAAGCCATAGGTTGTGAGACGGTCCTTACCCGGATCGGTCATATACAAATTGTCCACACGGTTACCATGCATATTCTCGTTGGTATGATATACATAAGCTGTACCTCTGAAGGTGTTCGTACCCGACTTGGTTACGGCGTTGATACCACCGCCAATGAAGTTGGTCTGACGAACGTCAAAGGGAGCAACAACGACCTGTACCTCATCGATAGCGTCCATAGAGATGGGGTTACCACCACCGGGGAGCTTAGGGCTAAGACCGAAGTTATTGTTGAAGTTGGCACCGTCCAAGGTGAAGTTCGTGCTACGACCGTCACCACCTGCGAAACTCATACCATTGGCATAGGGAGAGATACGGGCGATGTCGCTGATAGAGCGGTTAACGGTAGGCAGCTCATTCATCATCTTGTTAGAGATGTTGGTGGTTGCACCCGTCTTCTCAGCCGTAAACTTAGAGGCCTTACCTGTAATTACCACCTCGGCCAGCTCGTTGGCGTTTTCAGCCAGCCACACCTGGAGATTATAAGTCTCACCGAGCTCGAGTGTGATACCTTTCAGGGTCTTTGTCTGGAAACCGATGTAGCTTACCGTTACTGAATACGGGCCACCGGTACGCATACCCTGGATGTTAAAACGACCGTCAACATTCGTGACAGCTGTGTAGCGCGTACCTGAGGGTTCATGAACCGCCTGTACGGTCGCACCAATTACTTCTTCACCTGCAGCCGTTCCGATAGTCACCTTACCGGACATGCTGGAAGTGGTCACCTGTGCCATGGCCGATGAAACAATCATCAGCATCATAGCCATCAGAAAGAACAATCTTTTCTGCATGTTTTTAATAGAGTTGAAGTTGAAATAAATAATAATAATTACTCGCCATTAAAAATGACGATGCAAAGGTATATAAAATAATACATTCCACCAAACACAATCGGGAATATTCTGCATCTGGAAGGGGAAAACAATGTGAAAAATGATTTATATCACTTATTCTTCCCTTTTCCAGATACGCATTACCTTCCTGCGGATGGCAAGGAGGTTGAAGATGGAGACGAGCAAAAGGAGCAGCAGACCCACGAGTACGGCGGGCAACATCGTACCACCGTCTACCTCGGGATAGACCGTTTCGACAATCTCCATATAGTAGCACCTTACTACCCAGAGCACGCCCAAGGCAAGGATGAACACCAGGATGTTCAGACCTAAGGTGAGCAACTGGTACGGACGGGCTGTCCTCGACGGTGAATAGCCCACCAGCAAGAGGTTCTCCAGTTTCTCGGCATTCTTCTGCAAAAGAAGATATATGCTGAGCATGAGGATATAGAAGCTCAAGATGGAAATAACCAGACCGATGATCAGCACAATGGCCACAATCATCTTCAGAAAATAAACCATCTTCTCTGTTTGCGAGCGGTCTTCTTCCAGTTCGTAGCCATGATCATCCAAGTACTGTGCCACGGCAGGATCAGTGGGATTGGAAACCTGAACAATCAAACGGGTGGTCTCTGGTTCTTCTGCCGGGGCATACTCGCCATTACTCCATTCAATGAAGCTTTCAGGCACAAGAATGGTATTCAGACGGTTGGAGAAACCTATCACCCTACCCTTCATGTCAGCGTCCTTACCATTACCACGAATACGGATCAACACATCCACCATATTCAGCACGCCCTCGTTGATGGCCGGGAGATGATGACTGCGGGCAAAACCGAAGTTATACATATTCACGTACGAACGCGGAAGGATGATAGGAACGGTCTTGCTCTCACCCGGCACATAATGCCAGTCTTTGGTGGATACATCCACGAACTCATCGGGAACACTCTCAAAGAACAGTTCCGTACTCATCATGCTTTGTCCGTTCATGCCTAACGAAGCCTGTATCTGGTACTGGGCCCGTGTGAACTTACCGGTTTTCTCAACGAACAACTGGTTCTCCAACTCTCCCATCTCGGCACCGCTAAACACATGACTATGTCCTGAGAGTGCATTACCCATACCTACTTTCTTGTTGATAATCAGGAAGTCGGATTTCATAAAGGAGTCTTCAGAGGTGAAGACGGGCAGGATGTCACGGTAGAACTGCACGCCTAACATCACGATGAACATACCCACCAGGTTGGCTAAGAAGAAGCCGGCCAGCTGCGGGATACTGATATGCTGTCGGAGAAGTTTCCAAACTAAATTCATAATCTGCGAGATAACTTAATTACAATTGTACTACCTTGTCGTAGTTGAGGTCCATGTGCTTACCGATACTGGTCACAATCAGTCCGGCACCTTGTCGGCGCACTTCCTGCATCATGATATCACCCATAATACTGGCGTTCTGGTCGTCAAGATGACTCACCGGCTCATCGGCAACGAGGAAATCGAACGGCTGCACCAGACTGCGCATCAGGGCCACACGCTGCTGCTGACCGAACGACATACGTCCGATCTTCACGTCTTGCTTGTCGGGAATGCCTAACATCTCGAACCAGCTGACAATTTCCTCACGCGTCTTATATCCCGTGAGGTTGTTCTTGATGAGCACGTTCTCCATGGCAGTTAACTCAGGAAACAGAC
Source organism: uncultured Prevotella sp. (assembly GCA_900314935.1). Lineage (GTDB taxonomy): Bacteria > Bacteroidota > Bacteroidia > Bacteroidales > Bacteroidaceae > Prevotella. The sequence continues at coordinate 102,175 of OMXE01000006.1, read as the reverse complement.
GGAGTTCCTGGAACAACATACTGATGTGCTGCTGACGGATGTTTGTCCAGTCGGCCACCTTCAGTCCTCTCGCGTCGATATCGTCGAACAACACCTGACCGGAGTAGTCGTGCCTATAGCCTATCAGGTAACTGCAAAACGTACTCTTGCCCTTTCCGCTCTCGGCCTCTATCAGATAGACCTTCTCTTTCTCGAAGGCTATATCCTGCTGCCACACATCACTGTTCTGCTCTTCACGGGAAGCAAAGACCTGCGGAATGACATATTTGAATTGTATCGTATTCATAATCAGTACTATTCTTGTTGATTTCCCTTCTCAGGAACACACATCACATATACGATGGTGGAGAGATCACCGAACAACGGCTTCAAGAATCCACTAACGGTGGCTGCAAACTCATCACCGAGTGCATTCAGTTGAAGAACCATCGCTAAACGCTGACCACCTAACAAATCGGTGAGAGGCTGTGACGACTGTTCTGGCTCCGTTTCTTCTTTGTTGCTGTAATAATAGTCAGACTTCTCCCCTCTCTGTGCATGCATCGTCATCCTACCATTCCCGTCACCGAATGACGAGAAGGAAAGGAGCATATCACCTTCCACAGAGTTAATTACTTCATTGATGTCTATGGTGAACTTCGCACCTGTAAGTAACGACTGCAGTCCTTTGTTCTGCTGCAGGACGGGTAGGAAACGTTTACCTTCCACATTGGTAAGGAACGACAATGCCGTACGGGTTCCAAGACGGTTCAGGAAGGCACCTTCCATCGGACGGAACAGGGTGGCTGTCTCCTGCAAATCCTTATCGATCTGCTGGTTGAACGAGAAGGTCTGCCCTTGAATCACCAGCATCTGATCCTGCACTTGCAGCTCTGCTTCAAGTAAAACCTGCGAAGCATCGGCTGTCTTGGGTGCTCCTAACATAAAGGGAGCAGTGAACTGCTCTGGTAAGGCTGCCACCTGTGTCACAAGAGCCATGGCCGAATGGATAGAATCGAGTTTCTGGAACATCTTCGACTCTGTGACTCCCTGTCTTTCGTCTTGTTTCAGGTAGCGACCAATCTGCTGTTGTATCTGCGTTTGCTGAGCAGAAGCAATCGGTCCCATCAGCATCACGGCATGATCGTCAAAGCCCATCATCCATGCTTCCTTCACCATAGTGAAACGAATATCTTTACGTTGGGTAACCTTCTGACAAACACCCTTTTCCGACAAATTGTTCACTATTCCTTCCAACTTGTCACCATCACTGACCTTCGCCACCAATCCCATGTTCCCATCGGGCGATTCAAAGAGATAAAGCTTAGCGGAAAGATCAATACCACAGTCTTGCGTGTCAGATAATCCAAGCAACGACTGCAGCATATCCGTACCGGTTTGTTGCAGATCGATACTCATCAGTGCTGTGCTTCCACGTGGAATCACATCGGTATATTCTTTTTCTGAACATGATGAGAGCAGCATAACGAATGCTGCCCCTATCAAAAGAAGTGTTTTCTTCATCATTTGTCTATTCTATGATTCTTCGGGAGAGATGTCCCATCATCGCTGCCGACAAGGCAGCCGTCTCCGTACGCAGCCTCTCCTTTCCCAGAGATACGCTGCGGTAGCCTTGAGCCATGGCCTCCTTCACCTCTTCGACAGAGAAATCACCTTCTGGTCCTATGAGCACCGTGATCTCATCTTCTGCCTGCGCCACCTCCGGCTGTTGCAGAATCTGGTACAAATCCTCTCGAGCGAACTCTTGGTAACAATGTGCAATGAACTTCCGTCCTTCACGAGGTTGACGGATAAAGTCATGGAAATCGACCATGGCGTTGACCACAGGTTTCCATGGCTTCCTGCTCTGCTTTACGGCTGAAACCGCGATCTTCTCCAGACGTGGAACTCGAAGTATCCGTCTTTCCGAGAAGCTACAGCACAGGAAGCTGAACTCGTCAATGCCGATCTCTGTGGCCTTCTCCACAAACCACTCCACCCTTTCCATCATCTTCGTAGGAGCCATGGCTATATGCAGTCGTCCGCGCCAATCGCGCTGCTGCGGAACCGCTTCCACGATATCATAGAAGCAGCGACGGGTGGCCGCTATCGTTACGACAGCGCGATAGAACACTCCCTCGCCATCCATCAGGAACATCTCATCACCACCCTTCATGCGGAGCACACGCACGGCATGTAAGGCTTCCTCTTCGGGTAACTCCGTTCGCGACAAGGCTTCGGGGACGTAGAAATAACGCTCTTCCTTCATCCGCTACTATTTCTTCTCGGGCTTGAATACCAAAGCGAACGCAATACCAACAACCAATGCAAAGGCAGCGAAGATGAACCAGCATGCCTGCCAATCACCTATCAGGAAACCATCTGTCCAAGTACAATACTTGTTCACGATCTCGCCTGCGGCCAGCGTTCCTACAGTAGCACCGATACCATTGGTCATCATCATGAACAATCCCTGTGCAGAAGCCTTGATGGAAGGCTCGCACTCCTGATCGACGAAGATACCACCAGACACATTGAAGAAGTCAAAGGCCACGCCATAGACGATACAGGAGAGGATGAAGAAGATCACACCGGGCATGGCGGGATTACCTACACCGAAGAAGCCGAAGCGGAACACCCATGCAAACATGGACATGAGCATAACCACCTTGATACCATATCGCTTGAGGAAGAAAGGAATCATCAGGATACACAAGGCCTCACTGATCTGTGAGATAGAGGTGAGCAGCGTGGCGTTGTTGGCTGCAAATGATGTAGCCACGGCTGCATCGGCACTACCCTTGAAACTGGTGATGAACGGACCCGCATAGCCATTGGTCACCTGCAGACACATACCCAGCAGCGCCGAGAAAATGAAGAACAGAGCCATCTGTCTGCGCTTGAACAGCTTGAAAGCGTTGAGGCCCAGACTCTCTGCCAGCGACTTCTTCTCTGCCTTCTTCTCCACCTTGCACTCGGGTAAAGTGAAACAATAGGCAAAGAGTACCAGACTCAAAATGCCTGATACAAAGAACTGCATATAGGTATATTGGAACTTATGTGCACTGTCGGCCAAGGTCATGGAGAACGATCCATCCTGCCATACAGCACAGTTCACGAACCACATCGTTGCGATGAAGCCCACTGTTCCTAACACACGGATTGGCGGGAAATCCTTCACCGTATCCAGTCCGTTGTTCTTCAGAATCGTAAAGGCGGTGGTGTTTGCCAGGGCAATCGTCGGCATAAAGAAGGCCACACTCAGCGTATAGACGGCGATGAAAGCCGACTTATTAGGCAATTCGTTGCCGAACCCTGCCTGCATACCCATCCACCAGCAGCCCAGCATGAAGGCTCCAGCCAGCAGGTGGCACAATCCCAGCAACCGCTGTGGCTGAATATACTTATCTGCTACGATACCCATCAGGGTGGGCATAAAGATGCTAACAATACCTTGGATGGCATAGAACCAGGAGATCTTATCACCCAGACCTGCTACTCCCAGGTAGTTACCCATACATGTGAGGTAGGCTCCCCATACTGCGAACTCCAGGAAGTTCATCAGCGACAAACGGAATTTCAGATTCATACGCTTTTTGTTTATATTTGACCGCAAAGATAACGCAAATTCTTTATAACAGCAAATATATAGCAAAAAAAAATTGATTGTCTCACGACAATCAATCTTTATTAACCTTAATAATCTAATACCATGAAAAACACAGCGCAAAATTACTACTTTTCTTCTAATCTACAATGACTTACACCGGTTTGACCATGATAATTAATATTCTTTAAATATTGTTCCGTCCCATTTAAAACTTATTTGCTTAGCAATGACCGAGATATCCTCCTTTTCCTGTTTCGTTAGTGCCGGAGTACTCAAACGAAGAGTGATTACAGGAGAAGAGATATCGAGAGATGCAGATAGCATCACCGGATCAATCATCTTACTGAGTTCTTCGAAACGGTTGTCTGTCATATCCGAAGGCTTGCCTGTAAACTGCTTCAGGATATTCCCTTCCGACACATGGAGAGGCAGTCCGAAATCAGCAGCAATGGGGTTCCACGATGTATCAAAAAACCGGATCTCACTCTCCGCCTCAGGTGCCTTCACGGTCTTCACCATACAGATCATCTGGGTAGAATCAGCTTTTGTCAACAGTTTCATCTCAAGGGTGGATGACTGTGGTAGATAATAGACTGCGAAATCGTTCGTGAGCGTATCCAACACACCGTTCTCATGCAATAGGTTCTTCACCTCCGACTTCACATGCATATCCACGAAATCAACATGTTCCGTGCGCAGGTTCTTGTTCAAATACGGGAGGATACTGTCAGGCATTGACAACCACACATCCCGCATTGAAACCTGCGCATGAACGATTGATGCTAATGCACATGTAATCAATGAGATAAAAATCCTTTTCATGCTATGTTATGAACGTCCTTCACGAAGGTCTTTCACACGTACAGCCTTACCTTCGCTTACAGGCAGAGAACCTTTCTTAACCAGTTTCACTCTCGGTGTGAGCAGGATCTCATCCTTCAGCGCACGCTGGATGTCACGTGTCATCTTCTGAAGCTCAGGATATACATCGGTATGGATATCATCCAATTCAACCTCAACGGTCATGATATCATTATCATCTTCAGTATCCAAGGTAATCAGGTAATTGCTTCCCAGACCCGGATACTGCACGAGGATCTTCTCCACCTGCATCGGGAACACATTCACACCCTTGATGATGAACATATCATCGGTACGACCCTTGATACGGTCGATACGGCGATGTGTACGTCCGCACTTACATTCGCCAGGGATGATACGGGTGAGGTCGCGGGTACGATAGCGCAGGATGGGCATCATTGTACGATCGAGTGTGGTAAGCACCATCTCACCGATTTCTCCATCGGGCACCGGCTCCAGGGTGTCAGGATCCACAATCTCGAGGATATAGTTGTCTTCCCAAAGGTGCATACCATCCTGTTCCTTGCACTCGAAGGCCACACCAGGACCGTTCATCTCGGTCATACCAAACGAGTTGTATGCCTTCACGCCAAGCAAACGCTCAATACGCTTGCGCTGCTCATCAGTATGCGGCTCTGCACCGATAAAGAGGGTGCGAAGCTTTGTGGACTTAGGATCAACGCCCTCTTCCTGGAACACCTCAGCCAGTCGGATGGCATAGCTGGGAATGGCATGAAGACAAGTTGTACCGAAGTCCTTGATGAACATGATCTGGCGCTTGGAGTTACCAGCAGCTGCAGGAACCGTTGTTGCGCCCAGTTTCTCGGCACCATACTGGAAGCCAAGACCGCCGGTGAACATACCGTAACCGGAAGAGTTCTGGAACACGTCGGTATCACGGCAACCCACCATGTACATGTCGCGGGCAATCATGTTAGCCCATGAGTCGATGTCATGACGAGAATAGGTTACCACGGTAGGATGTCCTGTAGTACCACTGGTAGAGTGGATACGGATCGCATCTTTCATATCACCACCCACCAGTCCGAAAGGATAGTTATCCCTCAGGTCCTGCTTGGTGGTAAACGGAATCTTACGGATATCCGCTACTGTGTTGAAGTCATCTGGGGTGAGTCCTAACTCAGCAAAGCGTTTGCCGTAGAACTTACTCTTCATGGCTACCTTAATACTCTCTTTCAGTTTCTTCACCTGGAGTTTCTCCAGTTCCTCGCGTGGCATAGTCTCCAATTCCGGCTGCCAGTATTCCTTTATATCTTTCATTTTTAAAGTGATTATTCCTTTTGGCCTGCAATATTACACATTTTTTGCGACATAGCCAACTATTTGAACGAAAAACATGCTGTACAGCCTATTTTTGGTCGTTTCTATCTATCTGGAACCGGTTTTGTTCGTCTTTGTCAATCGTTTGCATCGATTATTTCTTAAATAATCTTAATAAATCAACGTGTGTACCCACACAACCTTTTTAATAAAAATTATATAAGAAAAACATTTGGTTATTAAAAAAAAGTGCCGTATCTTTGCAGCGTTATCCTGAAAACAATCTTTTTACCTTAAAAACTAATACCTATTGAGATGTGAAGTGATCAGCTGTGAAGCTTGTCACTTTTTTTTGCCTTTTTCAATGGTTCCGGATATAGTCAACGATCCACTCTCCCACTTCTTTGGTACCATACTGCTTACCGCCTTCCACCTGAATCTCAGGGGTACGGACAAGGGCATCCAAACTGGCATTGACTGCTTCGCGCACCTTAGCGCCTTCCTTTGTTAAGCCGAAATGTTCCAAAAGCATAGCAGCTGAGAGAATCTGTGCCAGCGGATTGGCGCGGTTCTGTCCTGCAGCCTGCGGCCAAGAACCATGTACCGGTTCAAAGAGCGGTGTATGCTCTCCTAACGAAGAAGATGGCTGCAATCCCATACTTCCTGTAATACAACTGGTTTCGTCGGTAAGGATATCCCCGAAGGTGTTCTCTGTGACGATGACATCAAAGAACCGCGGTTCCGTAAGAACACGCATGGAAGCATTGTCAATGAACATATAGTCGGTTGTCACCTCAGGATACAGCGGTTCCATCTCCTGCGCAATCTGTCGCCAGAGACGTGACGAGGCCAGCACATTCGCCTTGTCCACCACGGTGAGATGCTTCTTGCGAGTCATGGCCATCTCAAATCCCACCTTCAAGATTCGCTCTATTTCCGGACGGGTATAGACATTCGTATCATAAGCCTTGTCATTGTCCTGGTACTTCTCACCGAAATACATACCACCCGTCAGCTCACGGATCACCACGAAGTCGGCACCCTTCAACAGTTCCTCTTTCAGCGGACTCTTATGTAACAGACAGTCGAAGGTGGCTACAGGGCGTACATTCGCAAACAGACCTAATTTCTTGCGCATGGCAAGCAGACCCGTTTCCGGTCGTACCTTCGCCGTAGGATCATTGTCGAAGCGCAGATCACCTACCGCAGCAAAGAGCACAGCATCCGCCCGCATACAGGTCTGGAACGTCTCCTCAGGAAACGGATCCCCTACCTCATCAATCCCGTGAGAGCCACAAATGGCCTCTTCGTAGCTAAACTCATGGTTGTATTTCTCCGCAATGGCATCCATCACGGCCACGCCCTGTTTCATAATCTCCGGTCCGATACCATCGCCCGGTAATACTGCAATGTTCAGTTTCATATCTTATTCTTTATTTGTTTGTTCTAATTCAAAAATGTTCAGCATCTTGAAGGTGGCCTTGATGGCCGCTTCGGTCTGATCGGCATCCAGACCGCGTGTGCGTATCATCTTCCCGTTGTTGTTCCAGGTGATGACTGTCTGTACCAAGGCATCCGTACGACCGCCCGGCGGGATGGTCACTGCATAGTTGGCCAAGATGGGGAATGTGCGGTCGAGGTACTTCTTATAGATATAGCGCAATGACTTCACGAACGCATCATACTGACCGTCGCCTGTTGCGGAAGCCTCATACTGTTTCCCGTTGATCTCCACCTTGACATTTGCACCAGGCTTCAAACCATAAGCTGTTGACACCACATAGCTCACCAGCTTCACCTTATCCTCAGGTGCGTCGTGCTTCAGCACATCAGAAACGATATACGGCAGATCGTCCTGTGTCACCAGTTCCTTCTTATCACCCAGCTCGGTGATACGCATCGTCACCCTCTTGGTCTGCTCAGGTGTCAGTTCCAGTCCCAGTTCCTCAAGGTTCTTGGCGATATTCGCCTTTCCGCTGTTCTTACCCAGTGCATATTCGCGTTTACGACCGAACCTTTCTGGCTTCAAGAGGTTATAATAGAGACCAGCCTTGTGGTCACCGTCGGCATGGATACCTGCCACCTGCGTGAACACATTCTCACCAATCACCGGCTGATTGGGTGCTATGGCAATGCCGCTGTAGCCCTCCACCAGCCTACTGATATCATTCAGGCGGTCCTCATGAATATTCGTCTTGGCATGGAACTGGTCCTTGAGGATTACCTGCACACTCGACAGCGGTGCATTACCACAACGTTCACCCAAACCGTTTACCGTAACATGCAGTCCTTTACATCCGCTCAACACCGCTGCCAATGAGTTACTCACCGCCAGGTCGTAGTCGTTATGCGCATGGAAGTCGAAATGTGTGTTGGGATAGCGTTTCTGCATCTTCCGCATGTACTCTATCACCTGTAACGGATTGAGAACGCCCAAGGTGTCGGGGAGCATGAATCGACGGATGGATGTCTGTGTCAACGCATCGAGCATGGCATAGACATACTCCGGCGACTCCTTCATGCCGTTGCTCCAGTCCTCCAAGTAGAGGTTCACGCTCATACCAAGACGATCGGCACAAGCCAAACACTCCTTGATATCGGTCACATGCTCCTCTACCGATTTCTTCAACTGACCGCGGCAGTGTTTCTCACTACCCTTAGCCAGCAGGTTCACCACCTTACAGCCTGTCTCGGCAATCCACTCGATGGAGTCACCACCATCGACGAAGCCCAATACCTCGACACTGTCAAGCTTGTCTATCTGACGGGCATAGCGGCAGATCATCTTCACTGCATCCTTGTCACCGTCGCTCACCTTTGCCGAGGCCACCTCGATACGGTCCACGTTGATATCCTTCAGCAACATCCTGGCAATCATCAACTTCTCGTGCGGCAGGAAGCTCACGCCGGAAGTCTGCTCACCATCGCGCAGCGTACAGTCCATGATCTCCACGAACGGCTGGATGCGGTTATATGAGTTGATTTGTTCACTCGTTCCCATGTCTATCCTTGATTATTCGTTTCCCAGCATTCAATCTTATCCTTGTTCTGCAGCAGGTAGTCGATATCATCCAGTCCGTTCATCAAACAGTGTTTCTTGTAGCCGTTGATCTCGAAATGCTCCTGCCGCCCGGTAACCCTATTAGTAACCGTCTGGTTAGGAAGGTTCACTTCCACCTGTGTTTCCGGATTCTCCTTGATGGTCTGGAACAACTCTGCGAGAAAATCATCACTTACCTGCACGGGTAGAACGAAGTTGTTCAGTTCGTTGTTCTTGTGGATATCCGCAAAGAAGCTGCTGATCACCACACGGAACCCGTAGCCGGCGATAGCCCAGGCAGCATGTTCACGCGATGAGCCGCTACCGAAATTCTTACCTGCCACGAGGATGCAGCCGCTGTAGGTAGGATCGTTCAGCACGAAATCCTTCACGAGTTCTCCGTTCTTGTCATACCGCCAGTCGCGAAACAGGTTCTCACCGAAGCCTTCCTTATCGGTTGCCTTCAGAAATCGTGCCGGTATGATCTGATCTGTATCCACGTTCTCTAATGGAAGAGGAACGCACGTACTTATGATTGTATCAAATTTCTGTTTCATTTTCCTTGGAGTTAAGGAGTTAAGACATTAGTTGCCTTGGATCGGTGAGCACGCCCGTTACTGCCGCTGCCGCTGCTGTAAGCGGAGAGGCCAGGATGGTACGGGCACCGGGTCCTTGACGACCTTCAAAGTTTCTATTACCTGTAGAGACGCAGTATTTACCTGCCGGCACCTTGTCATCGTTCATGGCCAGACAAGCGGAGCAGCCAGGTTGACGGATCTCGAAGCCTGCATCGGCAAGGATACGGTCCAGTCCTTCCTCACGAATCTGACGGTCAACCGCCCATGATCCAGGTACCAACCAGGCCACGACACTCTCTGCCTTCTTCTTGCCCTTCACCAAAGAGGCAAAGGCACGGAAGTCCTCTATCCTACCATTGGTGCAGGCACCCAGGAAGACATAGTCAATGGGATGTCCTAACAACGACTCCCCGGCGGTCAGTCCCATGTATTTCAACGATTTCTCGAAACTTGCCTTTCCAGCCTCATCGATGCTTTCCAAAGCAGGCACTTTCTCGGTGATACCTATGCCCATACCTGGATTCGTTCCGTAAGTGATTCTCGGTTCGATATCAGCTGCATCAAACGACAGTTCCTTGTCGAACACCGCATCATCACCACTCTTCAGCGTACGCCAATAGGCCACGGCCTTGTCCCATTCTTCACCCTTCGGTGCATACTCACGACCTTTGATATACGCAAAGGTTGTATCATCAGGAGCGATAAAGCCGCCGCGAGCACCCATCTCAATGGAGAGGTTACACAGAGTGAGACGTCCTTCCATCGACAGGTTCTCCACCACCTCGCCAGCATATTCCACGAAATAGCCCGTGGCTCCGCTGGTAGTGAGCTGACTCATCAGGTAGAGGGCTACATCCTTGGCCGTTACTCCCTTACCTAATGTCCCGTTGATACTGATGCGCATCGACTTCGGTTTCTGCTGAAGCACACACTGCGAAGCCAGTACCATCTCCACCTCTGAGGTGCCAATGCCGAAGGCAATAGCCCCCATAGCGCCGTGCGTACTGGTATGCGAGTCGCCGCAGACAATCGTCATACCCGGCAGCGAAAGACCTTTCTCAGGACCCACCACATGGATGATACCGTTATTCTTGTCCATCATACCATAGTGGGTCAATCCGAACTCAGCCGCATTCTTAGCCAGCGTATCCACCTGTTTCTTCGATACAGGATCCTCTATCGGCTTGTCCTGATCGTGTGTAGGTGTATTGTGGTCGGGCATGCAGAACACCTGTTGGGGACGGAAACATTTCAGTCCACGCTTCCTCAGACCATCGAACGCCTGCGGGGTGGTCACCTCATGACAGTAAAGACGGTCGATATACAATTGTGTAGGACCGTCGTCAACAACCTGTACGACGTGCTTGTCCCATATCTTATCAAAAAGGGTATTCATGATTCAGTCTTTTAATTCCTAAACTTGTTGATACAGTCGATGTAAGCTTCCACCGAGGCGGTGACGATATCCGTGTTGGCACCGAAGCCGTAGTACAGACTACCGTTGTACTCCACCTGCATGTGCACCTTACCCATGTCGTCGGAGCCCTTCGAGATAGCCTGGATGGTGAACTCCTTCAGTGTCATCTGCTTCAGGATGATCTTCTTCAGTGCCTTGATGGCAGCGTCCACCGGACCGTTACCCGTGGCGGCCGCCTCGAATTTCTGACCGCTGATGTCCAGTCCGATGCTGGCCACGCTGCGCACGCCCATACCAGTTGTTACCTGCAGGTAGTCGAGGCGTACGGCATGGTTCTCCGACTGGTCAGCACCTGCCAGGGTGAGGATGTCCTCGTCGTTCACCTCTTTCTTCCTGTCGGCCATGGCGAGGAACTTCTGATAGAGCTTGTCAAGCTTCTGGTCGTCATCGATGCTCACACCTAACACCTCTAAGCGGTACTTGAGGGCAGCACGACCGCTGCGGGCGGTGAGTACGATGGAGTTGTCTTCAAGACCGATATCCTTGGGATCGATAATCTCGTAGGTCTGCACATTCTTCAACACACCATCCTGATGAATACCGCTGGAGTGCGCAAAGGCATTTCGTCCCACGATGGCCTTGTTGGGCTGGACGGGCATGTTCATCAATCCAGACACCATACGCGATGTGGGATAGATCTTGGTGGTGTTGATGTTTGTATCGATATTCAGTCCTTTGTGACACTTCAGGATCATGGCAATCTCCTCGAGCGAAGTGTTACCTGCCCTTTCACCGATACCGTTGATGGTTACCTCCACCTGTCGGGCACCGTTCATGATACCGCTGAAGGTATTGGCTGTAGCCATACCGAGATCATTATGACAATGAGTAGAAATAACGGCTTTATCGATTCCGTCCACATGCTCCATCAAATACTTGATCTTGGCTCCGTACTCCTCCGGCAGACAGTAGCCTGTGGTATCGGGGATGTTCACCACGGTGGCACCTGCCATGATAACTGCCTCGATTACCCGTGCCAGGTATTCATTCTCAGTGCGACCCGCATCCTCGGCGTAGAACTCCACGTCCTCCACATATTTCTTTGCATACTTCACGGCAGCCACTGCCCGTTCTATAATCTCCTCACGATTGGAGTTGAACTTATATTTAATATGGGAGTCGCTGGTACCGATACCCGTGTGGATACGCTTGCGCTTGGCATACTGCAGACTCTCGGCTGCGATGTCGATATCTTTCTGCACGGCACGTGTCAGTGCACAGACTGTAGGCCATGTCACCGCCTTGGAAATCTCAATCACCGAATTGAAGTCGCCAGGACTGGAAATCGGGAATCCTGCCTCAATCACATCCACGCCCAACTGTTCCAGTTGCTTGGCCACCTGAATCTTTTCTACGGTGTTCAACTGACACCCTGGCACCTGTTCTCCGTCACGTAATGTCGTGTCGAAAATAAATAACCTGTCACTCATTTTCTTTGTTTCTTCTTTTTTACATTTTCGTATAAAACAAAAGACCTTTCGCACCGCGGAAGTGGAAAGGTCTCATATCATTCATACAGCATACCTACATACATACCTTAACACTTCCGCCCGCTCGTTGCAGTCGAATAATAATATTAATAATAATGTGTAGGTTCTGACGCTGTGTCATTGTCTCTATTTTTATATTTCGGCGGCAAAGTTAAACATATTCTGCGAAACTCACAAATAATTTATCACTTTTTTGACGAAAAAACTTTCAATTCATTATCAATACCATCGCAGATGGAGCAGGTGCAGTCTGTGTTTGTAACTGTACTCATAGACATAGCCGTGCTGCCAGGCATAATAGGCCACGGTGATGGCCTCCTGGTCGCTGAGCGAAGGATGAATCACCCGGGCATGCAGATCGAAGTCATAGTAGGTGGTGTACATCAGCAGACCGTCCTGCCCTCCCCTTTTATAGATTTGGGTGATTTGTTTATTGGGAGTAAAGGAACAAACCTTCCCTCCATTCGCTTGATAGGCATTCACGATACCGAAGTCTTCTAAGCTGAATACCACGCAGGAGTCGGGATCGTAGTTTCTCCTGCCGTCATCTCCATGAATGGCACTGGCAATCGACTGCATGATAGAGTCGCGCACCGCTGGATCATCATCCGCATGACAGGTCTTCACAGAGAACGCCACAGGCATCAACAGGAGCAACAGGAATAAAGGAAGTAGCTTTTTCATTTGTTCACCTTATTATATATTATACACATTAGCTAACACTGCGCAAAAATACAACAAGCATCAACAAACAACGAAAAAAACAACTGACATTAGTCTGACATTTGCTTGAAGGCAGGTTAGAGAAAGTTATAAGGCTGATAACGATGCATTAGAAGCCTGATTAGAGGGCGTTATAAGGCTGATAACGATGCGTTAGAAGGCTTGTAGGATTTTGCAGGTGAAAAGGCGTTGTGAAGAAGTGAAGAATGTAAATAAAAGAATGCTCCGCCAAATCGCCTAATTGACTTATGATCAACAGGTTGTTGGCGGAGGAATTCCTTCACACAAGCCAAGTCTACCCCACATATATAATCATTGCAAATGTTATTATCCATCCTAAGACTGTTGCCTGAACAAATCTGTCTTTTAGTAACACCTTGGTCGGATTGCCACTTTTGACGTCAACAATAGTTATTTGCAGATAGCGAATGATACCTGCAAGTACAAAAACACTTGTTACATATAAGAAAGAACTATGAAAACGGTTGATTACCTCTGGCGAAACAGTATACATGATATAGCATACCATCGTGATGCTTGCGATAACACCGATCACCAGATTCATAAACGGAAGGTTGTATCTAACGATACTGTTTCTTGCTTTAACATGATTCTTCTCAAACATCACCACATCATCCCTACGTTTGGAAAAAGCCAGAAGAAGAGCTAACAGGAAAGTCATTAAAATCATCCAGTGCGATAAGAAAACACATGTAACCATAGCACCTGATATGATTCTGAGTACAAATCCGACGGCTATGATAAAGACATCGATGATAGCAATATGCTTGAGTCGTACACAATACACAATGTTTATCAAAAGATAAAGCAGAACGATTACAAATACATGACAAACATCAACTCCAGTTTGCCATGGAAAAATGTAAATAACAAAGATGGAACTAATGACACAGAAAACCATTAACAGTAATGCGATTCTTTTACTGACTGCACCACAAGCTATAGGACGAGACTTTTTCTTTGGATGTAATTGATCAGCTTCCGCATCACAAATATCATTAAGACAATATATGCCACTTGAAACAAGACAAAAAGCAAAAGCCATAGTCATCGCTGCCAATAGCAATTGCATATTGAATAAGCTACCATTGAAAAACAACGGTAGAAGCACGAAACTGTTCTTGATCCACTGCTGAGGACGAAGGAGCTTGATAATTGGTTTCATCATGGATTATTGCTACTGTATTGAGGTTTCCTTATTATCTTGTATACTTTCAGTCCGACCGCCGTGCTTTCTGCAACCATGACGGTCTGTAATGAATCCGATTCCTGAATGCTTTCATAATAGTCATACAAATGACTTACGCCATAATCTGAGTTCTTTGGGGGAAGAATCACGTATTCAATATCCTTGGGAATATATCGAGTGGGATATACCCCTAAATAATAGGCATTACTTCCCAGTTTTTCCATTTCGTAAAACACAGAAAAAGGTGCCACGACATATTTGTTCTTCAGCATCGCACATCTACTTATGAAAGCTGCTGTCATCGAATAATTGTCCTGTAGAAAGGAGCGAGCCAACCCCTTAGCAGATATGAACAGCAAAACCAATCCAATAATGAGATGACTGATACGGTTTTTCGTAAATCCTACAAGGATAACCACAAATAGAAATACGGGGATATATGCCATCCAATAGTAGTAATCAGGAAAGCGACCAGCCAGATTCATCAACAAAGGAATTGATAATACAAAAACAAGAAGAAACTTCATCGTGACGTATAATGAACAACTCTTGAGCTTCTTATGCTCTGTAAGAAAGACAAAGAGGATTATCCCTAGCAAAGCTACATAAGTAGGATGAGTGTAGATTGTCATGATGCGACGATAGAACGGAACGTCAGTTGTATTATTGGCTATCTTTTCCAAGAAGAGAGAGAATTCTATTCCCAGGCAATTACCTAACACGGGCAAACCTATCATCGCCAGATTCATTAGTGTATTTGAATAGGATAACATGTTTACAACAAATGCTATCAGATGACCATGGCAGGCCATGAAAGCACATACCAACAAGAAGCCGATGAAAGTGCCGAATGCCGCCAAAACAGTTACTCTCTTCACACTTTCACGTTGGTCTTTTAACATAAGATAAGCCAAGAAAATAAGGATATACAGACAAATAACCGCCTGTATTCCTGACACAGCAAGAAGGACTGACAATAAGACAATAATAGTCCATCCTTTTTTGTTGTTCTTTATGATGCGAATCATCTCACTTACAATCCAAACAAGAATAGCTGCGCCCAGCAAATCGGGTCTACCATTACTGTACATGCAAATCATGTCTTCAGTACACCATAATAGCATGACAAACAAACATATCTGTTTCATTGACAAATGAGTTCCCTGCTGCCTGCAGATCCTTAGTATCCCCAATCCTATAAGCTGCGTCATTATTAAGTTCAAAGAACGACAGACAATCAATGTCGTTCCAAAAACATTCATCCACAAAACCATTATCATAGTGTACAAAGGGGGATACAGCAGGAAAGGTTCTTGTTTGGCAACAGAATACCATGCATTGGTTGTCCACCCCTTACCATTCATAAAATGCATGGCCGTATCTGTGAACATCACCTCATCAACCCACGGAACCACATTTGAAAGGTGCGACATGGCCAAGCCCATCATCAGGAATGAGAGGCTGAAATAAACTAATCGTTCTACACGATTCATATCAAAAGTCGTTTACTACACGATTTTTTACTTCGTCACTCTGATACTGCCGACGGTTTTGTTTCAGACGGGCGCCCCAGTTGTAAGTAAGTGTCAGACGAAGTTGACGGTAATTGAACGTGTTGTCAAAGTCCATTACCGTATTTCCTAAATACTCTGTTCCTTTAATATGTGAGGCAAACAAATTACGACAAGTAAATCCAAGTGTAAGACGATCTTTCCAGAAGCGGTATTGCAATCCCACATCAGCCATATAGCGGGCATGAAGGGATTTCGTGACATCTTTCTCTTGTGAACTGAAGGTAAAATTGAAGTTCGCTGTCCATCTGCGATCTTGATCAAAGAAGAAAGAAGTCTGAAGCACACCTGTATAACTCCATCCGTCCATGTTTGGTAAAGTATATAATCCGTCACCTGCGGTTTTACTCCAATAAACCCCTTGCATCAGAATGGCGTTTAACCATCTCAAACGGTCGAAATAGTAGAATGAGTTTATGCCAATGATTTGTTCATCCACGATATTATCCCATGTCATAAAAGTAGTATGACTATAACCTAGACAAGAGACTTGAGCCATACGATTTGGCTCGAAGGCATAGAAAAAGTCAAAACTCAGTACTCCTTTGTAAGTGTACCCCATCATCACCTTGTATAGATAAGTGGGCTTAAGGAAAGGATTACCCGTTGTGCTATGATAAGCATCGTTACATAAGGTATCTGGATTTACGTTGATAATGTTTGGTCGGGTAATACGACTGCTGAGACTCAAGTTTAGTGAGTGGTTATGGTTTGGCTTGTATCCCATACTGAGTGAAGGGAAGAATCTGTCATATTGCGAATGATGTACAGCATCGTAACCGCTGTTTGCCATCCTGTGCCCTGTCGTCCATGTCCGTTCATAGCGCCCACCAATATTGAAAGACAGCTTCTCGCCTAACTTCCCGTTATATTCAGTATATGCAGACAACACTTGCTCATCATAAACAAAATCACTTGTCTGATGATAGTCTGGTGTCCATGAATAGACGAGTTTACGACGACTTCTTGTTAAGGAATATTGAGTTCCAAACAAAAAGTTACTGATATTGGCATCTATTTTTGCAGAATAGTTGCTGACAGTCTGTGCGATATCATTCTGGTAGTAAAAGTCATCGGGAGTGTTTCCAGAAAGAACGTTCAGGGCTTCTGATTTGCGGTTGTCACCCATCGACATGTGGTAATAGTCAAGATTATAGTCTATCTTCGCACCTTCATCATTCAGTTTATGAGAGGCATTCGCATTCAGAGCACAGGTCTTTGTATCCTCAGAGCGACGAGTTTCAGTATTGACGACATTAGAGCTAAAATCATCCTCGATGCTATAGATATATTCACCGTTCACATCCAAATTACGATCGCCTTCACTTACCATTGCATATGCGCCAAGGTTAAGACGATTGGAAGCGTTGTAATCTATCTGCCAACGGGCTGAATAGTTATCATTCTTGATATGTCCGTTGTCAATATTTTCTCGTGTTCTGTTATCAAGCATTATGGTGTTTGTCTCTTTGTAACGATTGTTATTCCATGTTCCTGATACGTTTACAGAAGTCGAAACTTTGTCTTTGATATAAATGACATTGGCATTTGCCTCGTTACTTTCTTCCTCATAATGTGTATTTGCATAGCCGATGGAACCGCCAATATAATCGTTATCTTTTTTCTTTAAAACAAGGTTGATGACACCAGCATTGCCTGCCGCAGAATACTTGGCATCAGGAGTTTGGATAATCTCTATCCTTTCAATGTCACTAGCAGGATAGGACTTCAATATCTGCAGCATTTCATTTTGATTCATACGTTGCTCTTTACCGTTGATACAGAAAATGATACCACTGGTGCCGAATAATGTAATGTCATTGTCAGTTAGTAGTATGCCTGGTGCGTAACGTAATAAATCCGTCGCATTGATGGCTCCCAGGACATGGCGAGTATTAAAAACGATTGTCCCCGCTTCACGGTGTAGAATAGGTGTCTGCCCTTTCACCGTCACACCTTTCAGCACTTGAGTCTCTGGCTGCATCTTTATTGTGCCCAGTTTAGTGCTCGTGCAATGCTTGTAAATGGTCTTGTAACCCACAAAGGAGATGCGGACGATGACATCTGGTTGATCAATGGGGATTACAAAGATACCGCTCTCATTGGAAATACCACCACAAAGAAGAATGCTGTCTGTAGGATTGAGGACGGCAATATTGGCATAAGCAACAGGGTGGTCTTTGTCATCGATAATGTTACCAGACAGA
The DNA here is from genome assembly GCA_900314935.1 of uncultured Prevotella sp. GTDB lineage: Bacteria > Bacteroidota > Bacteroidia > Bacteroidales > Bacteroidaceae > Prevotella. The sequence goes on along the minus strand of OMXE01000006.1, from coordinate 84,148 downwards.
TGGTGTTCTGTCTTATGCGTACACTCCACGACAATCACGCTGTCTGTTTCGATAATGCGCATGGGATAGAATCCAACAACTTGTCGTACTGCATCGGGTATGGTACTGTGATGAAGCGTTGTGGTTACTCGAAAATCTTCAAGTTCGTTGTAGATAAAACTCACTTCGTAGCGAGGAGAAGCTGCATTGAGATCTTTCAGTACCTCGGATAATGACTGATTCTGATAAGTACGACTTATCTTTTGGCCCGATGCCTGAAGTACTGATAGACAGAGTAGCAGAATGGTCAGGACTTTTTTCATAGCTACTCAACAATTATTGTTTGCTCATTGAGCATAATATGGATTTGTTCAAACAGATTCAGCTTTTCCACAACAGTCTGAATGGAGTCTTGCATATTCCATGTAAAGAACAGGCGTAGGGATTTGGACTTATCAGAGCAGAAAGAAACATTGTAGCTGTAATGCTTGGCTATTTGGGATAGAATACTGTCTAATGGCAGATTGTCGAAAACAACAGGAGAAAAGGAAACGATTGTATCTGAAGGCTGTTTAAGTATCTCAGAGATTTGTGACTCAACATTAGGGGATTGCGGTTCAACCATAGCTGACTTATTACCATGGTTTCGCACGAAATGAACGGATGCAATGGCCAGTCCGGAAATAAATAGCAAACCTATGAAAAAGGCAGCCGCTTTCTGAAGTGAGAGGTGAAGGTGGAAGAGTGATTGTTGTTCTGAACTCTTAGTAAAGTGCTTGGCATCAAAGTCCTGCCAGGCTGCATCAATAGCTTCTTGGCTCTCTTCGCTCTTCTGTTTCATCAGTGCACGTTTACCCTGTGCTGCAGCCTCCATCAGAGCACTGATTTCAGGGTCATCCTGCATCTGGAATAGTTCCTCGTCTGTAAACTGTTCAGGATACTCCTGCGCATCCAAGAACTTCTTGGTTTTCTCATTCATCTCCATAGCTTATTCTGTCTTGAAATATACCCTTTCAATTGTTCCGTCACCTGTGCCAGATGCTTATAGACCATCACACGACTGATCCCCATACGGTCGGCTATTTCTTGGTATTTTAAACCATCGATATGTCGCATCTTAAACACCTGTAGTGTCTGTGGCTTCAGTTCACGCTTCATGAATGTCATCAAACCATCAAGCAGGTCATCGTCCTCTTCAGGAGTTGTCTTGTCATCAAATGTATGCCTGTATGCCTGTTCAAAACGCGCATGAACATCCTTGTGCTCCAGCAGGTCAAGACAACGATGACGAACACTGGTCATCAGATAGCCCTCGATATTGCTGGGTGTCTGCATTTTCGGCTTGAGAAGTGAGGCAAATACCTCACTGACGACATCGCGCGACTCCTCTTCATCGTAGAGAAGACACCGGGCAATACTGAGCATCTGAGCGTAGTGCTGTCGGAACAGTTGTTCTATTAGACTTTTGTCCATACACTATTACTGACGGGAAAGGGTTACAAAATGCTAACCAAAATCCATATTATTATTCATAAAAGGTAATCATCGTTCTGGAATGAGCCGTTTTGCAGTGTTGCAAATATAGTGATTAAATTGAAATGGAACAAATATACGGGAAGAAAAGTGATGAGAAAAACAAACTGACATTTGTCTGCAATTATCAGAATAAAATGTTGTGTGGAAAGAAAAATATGATTACCTTTGCAGTATGGACAAGGAAACCTATGAAAAACAGAAAGCCTTCGCCGGTAAGAAGATACCTTCCATGAACCGTCGTTGCGTAGGCCATGATTATCAGAGCCGTCAGATTTACATGATTACGATGGTTACCGAAGGACGACGACCGCTCTTTGGGAGAGTTGTTGGGCGCAGCGATGCTGTGGCAGGTGAGGAAGCTCCGCATATTGTGCTCTCAGTGTTAGGAGAAGCTGTCGTGAAAAGCTGGATGGCAACTCACGACATCTACCCTGCCATCGAAGTGATAGCACTACAAATGATGCCTGACCACCTGCATGGTATCCTTTTTGTAAAGGAAAGGATGGAACAACACTTTGGGCAGGTGATCAAAGGCTTTAAGACTGGCTGCAACAAAGCCTACCGAAGAATTATACTTGGGGAGGTTGAGTGTGTTGCGACACTGTCGCAACATACGGGACGGGGAGAGCCAAGACCCAAGGATGACCGCCGCCACGGCTTGCTCTTTGCTCGTGGCTATAACGACCGTTTGTTACTACGTGAAGGACAGCTTGACAACTGGCTCCACTACCTCGCCGACAACCCGCGGCGCCTGTTGATGAAACGTGAACATCCCGACCTCTTCCGAGTACAACGAGGAATTGTGATGAACGGGCAATCGTTCTCTGCCATCGGCAACCTTTTCCTATTGCAACGCCCCTTCCGACTACAAGTACAATGTTCCCGCCGTCTTACTGAGAATGAAATACAGGAAAAGGTGGTTGAGTGTTTAAACGCAGCGGCACAGGGAGCTGTTCTTGTATCCCCTTCTATCTCACGTGGTGAGAAGGCTGTCATGCGTGCAGCCTTTGAACGAGGCTACCCACTCATCTATTTGCAGGAGAATGGCTTTACTGATTTGGCTAAACCCAACGGTAAGCGCATGGATGCCTGTGCCCGAGGCCAATTGCTCATTCTGGCACCTTGGGAACATCACAATGAGCGCACGACCATCAGTCGTAACCAATGCCTCTCATTGAACGACATGGCTCGTATTCTTTGCGAGCCTCTTGATCTTCCACCCTATTGCAGCGACGATGATGCTGGTGAAAGGTGAGAGGATATTGAAGAAACAGTATGGGAGGTAAGTAAGGGTGGAAACACCCAAGACGGTGCTCTGCGTGAGTCCGCAGGTGTTCCAAGGAACAAGTACGGAGGTGACCGTAGCACCATCCTCGCAGGTACGACTGAGCAGTCGTGATTCATATCCCTGCTCCTGATAGGTATCTTTGAAGATGGAACTGGAGAGCATGATAGACAGGTATTGATCGGCCATGGCAATGTTACAGAACAAGCAGGTACAGATGGTGGACGACACCAGCGAGGCGGTACCCTTCACGAAACGCAGGACATGACGCATGAGGTCTTTGAGCTGACCTGTGGCTGTCACGGCACCGCCGAATGTCTGGGCACAGATGATCAGCCAGATGGTTGGCATCATACCAGCCATGCCGCTGGTATGCACGAGCTCGTTAAGCATCGGCACACCTGTTTCTATCTGGTTGTCGCCATAACAAGCCTGCATAACACCCCTGTAGGCAGAGATAAACCCTTCGTTGGCATCGGTGTTCACCTGATGTACCAAGCCCGGTTGGAACAAGACGGCCACCACAGCTGCCAGTAGGATAGCCATGAACAAGACCACCATGGAGGGCCATCGACGGGCAATCATCACACCGGTAAGAACAGGTACCAGCAGCAGCCATGGAGAGATGACGAACGTGCGTTGTATGCCATCCATGAACTCCGTCACATTACCACTCCCTGACACGTCCATGGTGAGTCCAGCCACGAAGAAAACGAGTATGGAGACACAGAACGTGGGAACGGTGGTATAGAGCATATAGCGGATATGGGTGAACAGCGGTGTGCCCGAAACGCTGGAAGCCAACACGGTGGTATCTGACAGCGGTGACAGCTTATCACCGAAATAGGCACCCGTAATAATGGAACCTGCAATCCAGCCATCGGCAAAGCCATGTGCCTTACCAATACCCATCAACGCCACACCGATGGTGGCAACGGTAGTCCACGACGAGCCGATCATCAGACTGACCAAGGCGCATAGCAGACTGCTGCTTACCAGGAACCACTCCGGCTGAATAATCTGCATGCCATAGTAGATCATGGTGGGCACAATGCCCGACACCATCCATGTACCACCGATGGCACCAATCAATAATAAGATAATGATGGCAGGAGCACAACTGGAGATCTTTGCACTGAACTCCTCTTCCAGATTCTCCCAGTCAAGCTTCTTCGAGAGATAGCCCACCAGTACACTCACGGCGGAGGCGATCAACAGGGATACCTGACTGGCACCATCCAATGTTGCGTTACCGAAAACGGCAACGCAACACGTGATGAGTAGAATCAGCACCAGAAATGGTATGAACGGAAGAATCCCCAATTCTTAATTCTCAATTTTCAATTAACAATCGTTCTGCGATTGTTACGCAACTTTTTCCAAACGTTTCATCATGGCGAACATGAAGATGGCGGCTACAAGACATACGCCGAGGAAGACGCTCCAGCATACCCAGAGAGGTACTGCACCCCACAGCAGACCGCCAACAACGACGAGCTGGTTACCTATAGCTGTGGCCACAAACCAGCCACCCATCATCATACCCTTATACTTGGGAGGAGCAACCTTCGATACGAATGAGATACCCATCGGTGAAAGCAACAGCTCACCAAAGGTGAGTACCAGATAAACCATGATGAGCAGGTTGGGTGTTACGTCGGCTACATGCACAGCCACAGGATTACCGTCGGCACCCATCTCTGTCTGAGGAAGGGGAAGACCATACGAAGCAAATGCCATCAGGGCGTAAGCAATAGCGGCAACAACCATACCATAAGCAATCTTACGGGGAGCAGAAGGTTCTTTTCCCTTCGCTGCCAGCGAACTGAATATGGCCATAGAAACGGGGGTGAGTGCTACCACATAGAAGGGATTGAACTGCTGGAAAATAGGAGCAGACACCGAGATAGAACCATCGGGATTATACTGTAGGCACAGGAAGGCAATAGCCACAACGATTACAATGGCTGAGATGATCTTGGCCTTGGATGTCTTAGACTGGAACAGGGAGAACAGCGCGTAAACGATGAAGATGACTGCCACCAGGTTCCACACGTTGAAGCACATGGCTTGCAGACCGTCAGCCGACTGTGCCGTAAACTCATCGGCAAAGTAGGTCAGCGACAGACCGTTCTGGTGGAAGGCCATCCAGAAGAAGATGACCACGGCGAACACCAGACACAGGGCCACGATTCGCTGCTTGGTTTCTTCCTTTGACAACTCTTCAACAGGCGCAGCATCTACAGCAGCTGCCTTCTTGGCTCCTCCCTCTGTGTGACGGAAGGTAGAGCGGAAGATATAGTAAATGGCTATTGAGAGAATCAGCGATGCACAGGCTACAGCAAACGAGAAATGGTAAGCATCGTTCGATGAATAGCCCAAGGTGTTCTCGGCATACTCCTTGATCTTGATGGCCGCAGTAGGTGCAAACAGGGCACCGATATTGATGGCCATGTAGAAGATGGAGAAGCCGGCATCTCGTTTCCCAGCGAACTGCGAATCGTTGTAGAGATCGCCCACCATCACCTGGAGATTACCCTTGAACAGACCGGTACCAAAGCCGATGAGCAACAAAGCTGCCAGCATCACAACAAGAGCAACCTTGTCACCGCCCAGGGGTACCGATAGGAGCAGATAACCGCAGAACATGATGATGATACCCGTGGTCACCATTCGACCGAAGCCGAACTTATCGGCCATGATACCACCAATGAGGGGGAAGAAATACACTAACATGAGGAAAGCACTGTAGATAGTACCAGCCAGAGCGGGTGACAATCCATAGTTAGCTCTCAGGAACAAGGCGAAAACGGCCAGCATGGTATAATAGCCGAAACGTTCGCCGGTGTTGGCCAATGCCAACGCATAAAGACCTTTAGGTTGACCTTCAAACATAGTTGTAATTATTTAAGTTATTGTTTTGTTTTCTTGAGATCGAAGAGGTAGGTGAGCTTCACGATGATGCTACTGTTGTTCGACTTACCGAAATAATCGCGCTTGGTGTCTTTGTAGATATTCCCAAGTCCGTAGTAGTAACGGGCTTCGAGCATGAAATGACCAAGTTTCGGGAACGAGTATTCCATACCGATGCCCGCAGCAATACCGTAGTCGAGTTTGTTCTCCACCGCCATCGTGTCCTGATGCACCTCATCGTTCGCACGCTTCCAGCTGTTACGCTTGTCAAGCTCGAAGTTCTTCGTCACCTTGTCACTCAGGTAATAACCCAGCTGCGGACCGGCCTGGAAGAAGAACTGCACGCCCTTCTGCTCCCTACCCCAGCCCAGACGGGCAAAGATAGGCAGCTGGACATAGTTCAGCGTACGACTAAAGGATTCTGCCTGTTGCGTCTCTTCGTTAATCACGGGTTGATCCTCCCTGTCGAGGATATCCTCCTTCCATCCCATCTGTGCATAGTTCAGTTCCGCGTAGATGGAGCAGATACTGTTGAAGTACTTCTCGCAGACATAGCGTAGCGACATACCGCCCGTGTAGCCTCCATGGAAGGTCTGGTTCACCTTCGGTACGAAGCCTACATTACTGAGCATATAGCCACCGTTGACACCTATAGCCAGGTCGTTCCTGTGTTCGCCTACCTGCGCCAACGACGACAGGGGGAACAGCATGAGCAGACTGATGAGGCAAAGGATTGAACGATTCCGCATCTTCATGACTTAAAAGGTGATAGAGGAGATTGACTTGTTCTTGTTGTAGTGAACAAGCATGAACTGACGGTTCTTGGAGCCGCCGTTCTTCCCTACCTTCTCGAACTTATACTGCGTTTGCACAGCATATTTGTTAGGCATATTGCCTGAGAAGTTCTTACCCACGGTATGCATGCCACGCAGGAAGAAGGTGGCCTGGTCGTAACCGGTGAGAGCAAAACGCGGGAGAGCATTCATCATGCTCGCACCAAACCATTTGCGGTAGGCATTCTCCAATTCCAGTGTTCTTGCTGTCGAAGCATTATAATAATAATAGGTAGGGATGTAAGTGTCGTACTTGTAGAATCTCTCCAGGTTATACTTCTCGTACAACAGCCAGTCGTTATAACCAAACAACGATACGGAGATTTTCTTATTGGCATTGGTCAGTGCATCCAACTTACCCAAGGCGGTAGTGAGTTCGGTGGAACGACCTGTATTGAGAATCACCACGTTCGGCTTATCAGTGGTGAAAGCACGCGCGAAGGTGTCATCGGAATTGGACAGATTCGTTACATGATAGGTGATCTTCTTCTCTTCAAGACGCTTGCGAACAGCCGATGTGAAAATGCCCTTATTACTGTTGGGGTCGTTACAATCGACCAACACGACATTATGATCGCCGAAGCGATCCATGAAAGCTTCCACAGCCGACTGGTTGAGTTCCTCAGCAGTCTGATACACCTGATAGATATTCTCATTACTTGCCACGTGGTTACCGTTAATGGAGAACGGGATGACCAGCTTGATGCCGTAGGTCTTCACGAACTGTGAGATATAATCCATCTGCTTGGTGTATAGCGGACCGAAGATGATGTCGCACTGCTCGGCACCTTTCTCTAGAAGTGTCTGACGGATATCGGCATCGATGTTCACGTTCCAGGCACGGATATCGGTAGAGATACCCTCTTTCTTCAAGTCGTTGCACGCCATCAGAATACCGCGGTAGAACTCCACCATGCGACGACCGTCACCATCTACATCATGCAACGGCAGCATGATACCCACACGGATAGCCCTTGTCTTGATGTCAGAGGTGTCTTCTTGCTTAACAGGTGCTGCCTCAGCAGGTTTCGCAGAAGGATACGGAATAAAGATATAGTCGCCTTTCTTCAGCTTATAGTTAGGATCCAACATCTCCGGATTGGCTTTCCGCAGTTCCTCCTCGGTCAAGCCGTATTCCTTAGCGATTCCGTAGATGGTTTCCTTTTTCTTTACCTTGTGCATCTCCTTCCAGGTCTTGCCTTGTTGAGCACTGGCTTCCATCCCGCCCACAAGCAGGAAAAGCAATAAAGCATATCTTAAAAAATGTCGCATAATCACTTTATATTTAAAAATCCTGTGCAAAAATACAAAAAAAGAATGGCTAAATCAACTTTATTGCGTATTTTTGCACGATAAACCGAGAAAAAATGAAAATAAAACAAATATTCACACTCTCTGCCGTCCTTTGCATGACCTTAGGAATGTCGGCACAGACAAAGCCAACCATCGATCCTACCGCCACCGTGATCAGAGACAACGGTGCAGAGGAAAGCGGTACCCTTTTCTCTGGTCCTGCCCCTCTTACGGTTGAGTTCAGGGCCAATGCCGAGAATACAGGTGGCTATTCAGCCTACTACGAATGGCGATTCAAGATGGAAGGGGAAGAAGAACCCTATCTGATCAGATACGAAGAGGACACTTCCTATACGTTCCTGAAGGCAGGTACACACGAGATTGTGCTGTACGCCACCTTCGTGCAGGGAACGGATACCGTGTTCTGCACCCAGGAATACTGGATGGACAGGACAGCTATCAAGGTAACGGTGAGCGAGAGTAAGTTGGAGATGCCCAATGCCTTCTCGCCCAACGGCGACCAACATAACGACACCTATAAGGCAAAGTCGTATCAGTCGTTAGTGGAGTTCCATGCCTATATCTTCAACCGCTGGGGACAGAAACTGTATGAATGGACAGATCCTGCCGGTGAATGGGATGGCACCTATAACGGTAAGCCCGTGAAGGATGGGGTGTACTTTGTACTGGTCAAGGCCAAGGGTGCCGACGGTATTGAATACAACATCAGGCGCGACGTGAACCTGCTTCGCGGCTTTATCGACAGAGCCGGTAACTCCAACTATTAATCCCATTCCTTCCTCCTCCCATCATCATGAACAGAGAAGACGAAAGAATCAATATCTGGGGCGCTCGGGTACATAACCTGAAGAACGTCGATGTGGAGATTCCCCGAAACAGTCTGACGGTGATTACCGGACTGAGCGGTTCGGGGAAGTCGTCACTGGCTTTCGACACAATCTTTGCCGAAGGACAGCGGCGGTACATCGAGACATTCTCGGCTTATGCCCGAAACTTCCTGGGAGGAATGGAACGACCCGATGTGGATAAGATTACCGGACTGAGTCCTGTGATCAGCATCGAACAGAAAACCACGAATAAGAATCCACGCTCCACGGTAGGAACCACCACCGAAGTGTACGACTTCCTCCGTCTGCTCTTTGCCCGTGCCGGCACGGCCTATAGCTATGCTACGGGTGAGAAGATGGTGAAATATACCGAAGAGAAGGTGCTCAGCATGATCAGAGAGGATTATGCCGAAAAGAAGATCTACCTTCTTGCGCCACTGGTACGCAACAGAAAAGGTCACTACCGCGAGCTCTTCGAGAGCATGCGCCGGAAAGGCTACCTGCATATCCGCATCGACGGAGTGATTACGGAAATTACGCGGGGCATGAAGGTTGACCGTTACAAGAACCACAATATCGAAGTTGTTATCGACAAGATGAGTCTGCCGCCCTACTCGCCCGACGAGGATTCCAGGACAGAACGGTTGAAGAAGTCGGTCTCCCTGGCCATGAAACAAGGCGAAGGGATTATCATGGTGATGGACATGACGAATGCTTCGCAGAACGATAGTGCGGGCGAAGTGAAGTATTACTCCAAACGATTGATGTGTCCTACCACGGGAATCTCATATGGCGACCCCGCCCCGAACAAGTTCTCATTCAACTCTCCAGAAGGAGCGTGCCCGCATTGCAAAGGACTGGGATATATCAACGAGATAGATCTCGACAAGGTCATTCCCGACCGTCGGCTCTCCATCTACGAAGGAGCCATTGCTCCGTTGGGGAAATACAAGAGTCAGCTGATATTCTGGCAGATCGACGCCATCTTACATAACTATGACTGCAATCTGAAGACACCCGTCAAGGAACTGCCCGAGGAAGCCTTGCAGGAGGTACTCTACGGATCGCTGACCGATGTGCGCATCAGTAAGGACCTGGTGCATACCTCGAGTGATTTCTTCGTGGCTTTCAACGGTGTGATCAAATACCTGCGCAGCATCATGGAGAACGATGACAGCGCCAGCGGACAGAAATGGGCTGACCAGTTCCTGGCAACGGCAGTGTGTCCAGAGTGTCAAGGTCAGCGCCTAAACCGCGAATCCCTCTCGTACCGCATCTGGGATAAGAACATCTCTGAACTGGCGCAGATGGATATCAGCGAACTGAAGGAGTGGCTCTCAAAGGTTGAGGAGCACATGGAGCCTCAACAGCAGAAGATTGCCGAGGAGATCCTGAAGGAGATTCGTACCCGACTGGATTTCATGCTGGAGGTAGGACTCGACTATCTGTCGCTCGACCGCCAGTCGGCTTCTCTCTCAGGTGGTGAGAGTCAGCGCATCCGTCTCGCTACCCAGATCGGCAGTCAGCTGGTCAACGTGCTCTATATCCTCGATGAGCCGAGCATCGGTCTGCACCAGCGTGACAACGAACGACTGATTGCCTCCTTGAAGGAGCTGCGCGATATCGGTAATACGGTGATCGTGGTGGAACACGACAAGGATATGATGCGAAGCGCCGACTATATCGTGGACATCGGTCCTAAGGCTGGCCGTAAAGGTGGTGAGGTGGTATTCCAAGGAACACCCGCAGAGATGATGAAGACCGATACGCTCACGGCGCAATACCTCAACGGACATAAGGAAATAGCCCTGCCCGATAAGCGCAGAAAAGGCAATGGTAAAGTCATCACCTTGCGCGGGGCGGCAGGAAATAACCTCAAGCATGTGGATGTGACCTTCCCGTTGGGAACGCTCATCGTGGTGACAGGTGTCAGCGGATCAGGAAAATCCACCCTGATCAACGAAACGCTGCAGCCGATTCTCAGTCAGCATTTCTACCGCTCGCTGAAGAAACCCATGAAGTACGACAGTATTGAAGGACTGGAACATATCGATAAGGTGGTGAATGTTGACCAGACTCCTATCGGACGGACACCTCGCTCCAATCCCGCCACCTATACGGGAGTGTTCAGCGACATACGTTCTCTCTTTGTGAATCTGCCCGAGGCAAAAATCCGCGGCTACAAACCCGGACGGTTCTCGTTCAATGTGAAAGGCGGACGCTGTGAGACATGTGGCGGTAATGGTTATAAGACCATCGAGATGAACTTCCTGCCTGATGTATATGTACCTTGTGAGGTATGTCACGGCAAGCGTTATAACCGCGAGACCTTAGAGGTGAGATACAAGGGTAAATCCATTGCCGATGTTCTTGATATGACCATTAACCAGGCGGTGGAATTCTTTGAGAACGTGCCAGATATACTCAGGAAGATCAAGACCATTCAGGATGTAGGACTGGGTTACATCAAACTGGGACAGCCGTCCACCACCCTCTCGGGCGGTGAGAGTCAACGCGTGAAGCTCGCCACGGAACTGAGTAAGAAAGATACGGGTAAAACGCTCTATATCCTTGATGAGCCAACCACAGGACTGCATTTCGAAGACATCCGCATTCTGATGAATGTGCTTCAGCAGTTGGTTGACCGCGGGAACACTGTCATCATCATCGAGCACAACTTCGATGTGATTAAATTAGCCGACTATATCATTGATATGGGACCAGAAGGGGGACGTAAGGGAGGAACAATCCTCACCACGGGAACACCTGAGGAGGTGGCGAAGAGCAAGAAGGGCTTTACGCCTCGATTCCTGCGGGAAGAGATCAAGAAATAACCAACAACCAATCAGAGCACTCCTAACAGTCGTGCTACCTGCTCCGCACAGCGTTCACCGTCAACACCAGCCGATACAATGCCACCTGCGTAGCCCGCTCCTTCCCCACAAGGGAACAAACCTTTTACGTTTACATGCTCCAACGTATCCTTGTCACGCAAGATGCGGACAGGTGATGAAGTACGTGTCTCCACAGCAATCACCGTGGCATTGTTGGTCAGGAATCCATGACTCATCGCACCGAATTTCCGGAACCCCTGACGCAGTCGGGAGGCAATCATCTCGGGCATCCAGAAATGCAGCGGACTGGCAATTAAGCCGGGTGCGTAGCTACTCTCGGGAAGGTCGGCACTGAGCTTACCGTTCACGAAATCTGCCATGCGTTGTGCCGGAGCGGTCTGTTTCCTGTTTCCCTGCTGCCAGCACACGCGCTCCAGTTCCTCCTGGAAGCGCATCATCTTCAACGGTCCTTCACCATCCACATCCTCTGGACGCAGTTCCACCACCATACCGCTGTTGCTCCATCGTGTACCACGGTTGGCCGGACTCATTCCGTTTACCACAATCTGTTCCGGTCCTGTAGCGGCTGGTATGACAAAGCCGCCAGGACACATACAGAAGCTATAGACGCCACGACCCTCCACCTGTGACACGAAATTGTATTCCGCTGCAGGAAGATAGTCGCCCCTACCCTCCTTGTTATGATACTGTATCTGATCAATTAACTGGGCGGGATGTTCCAGACGAACACCAACAGCCAGCGCCTTAGCTTCCAAAAAGACACCTGCGTCTGCAAGATAACGATATACATCACGGGCTGAATGACCAGTAGCCAGGATGACAGGACCATGGTACTCACGTTCAATGTGTTCGCCATTTGAAACGGTTTCAATGGCTTTCACGCCTGCCACCTCGTTGAGTATCCCGTCGTCATACGACGGGGTATCTGACAAGGTGAACGGTGTACGCAACAGGAAGGAGACCATCTTGGTCTGGAAATGCACCTCGCCGCCACATTGCAGGATGGTGTTCCGCATATTCTCAATCACACGGGGCAGTTTGTCAGTACCGATATGAGGATGTGCATCGGCAAGGATATTCGTACTGGCTCCATGCTGACAGAACACATTGAGGATCTTCTCCACACTACCCCGCTTCTTACTGCGGGTATAGAGTTTTCCATCACTATAGGCACCGGCACCTCCCTCGCCGAAGCAGTAGTTGCTCTCCTCATCCACCAGTTGGGTGCGGGCAATCAGGGCCAAGTCCTTTTTCCGCTCATGCACATCCTTTCCCCGTTCCAAAACCACGGGCTTCAGACCTAGTTCGATTAAGCGCAAGGCGGCAAACAAACCACCAGGACCGGCACCAACCACGATGACTTGTGGAGCAGATGACACGTCACGGTACTCCGTCTTCACGTATTCATCATCCGTTGGCTCCTCGTTGATATACACCCGTACCTTGAGGTTCACGAAGATGATACGCTGACGCGCATCAATACTGCGTTTCAGTACTCTGACGTGCGTCATTGATTTCATCTCAAGACCTTCCTCGTGAGCTAGGTAGTCCTTAATGGTGGCCTCATTCACTGTCTGATGCGGTCGCACCCTGATGGAATATTCCTTAATCATCTGTCTATCAATTCACCTTTTCTTCCCTTTATCGGAAAGAATCTGCTTGCAAATATACAAATTTTCCGCGAAACCCTTTCGGGTTCCGCGGAAAATCATTCAATTGTCAATTATCCATTATCAATTGTCCATTAATTTACAACGACCTTGCCGTTGTAAATATACACTCCCTTCTTCGTGGGCTTACCGCTCAGCTTCTGCCCCTCGATGGTGTACCACTCGTCAGTGTAATTATCCATTGTCCATTGTCCATTATCCATTATTTGGACTCCTGTCGCAATGGCATGTGGATCATACGGAGTCACGAACGAAGAAGAGGCCCATCGGCTTTCATCCGTCTCCCTGACTCCCTTCACCCGCCAGAGATACGGTGCGTTGTTGACCAACCGCTTGGCCACGAAGGAAGTGCTACCATCGCTGATGGGCTCCTCGATGATGTACTTATCTGCAAACACATACACGGCGAGAATATCAAATCTATCATCCGTTATCTGAGCATGACCCATGAAGCTGAGGGTTCCGCCGAGGTCTACATCGGAGATGAGCAGCCAATCGTCTGGGGTCAATGTGACTCCGCCATGTTTCCAACAGGTTGAAGAGATGCCCGAATGGCCCTCGAACTGCACCCAGTGATCCTCATAATTGTTGCTTAGGATCTCCCATCCATAGCTATCACCATCCTGGTCAATCGATGATAGTTTCGCGGGCATTCCCCATTCACAATTCTCAAAGTCTTCTGAGAAGACCGTCGTACCTTCTGAGTTGGTCAGCACGATATCATCAAGATGGAGCCAACTGTCTTCGGTCGCGTTATAGTGGCGGATGAGGATGGAACCCTTACCGCTGTAACGTTGCAAATCGAAGGAATAAACTCTTTTCCCACCATATACTTTAATGTCTTCTCCCAGTTTCCACCCTGCGTTGTATTGCAACACATAGTTGTCGAGCGTTCCGTCCCAACTCAGCGTGGCCTCAGTCGCCTCCGGTACGCTCGTCAGGTTCTTCGGCTTAGGACAAATCTCTGCCGTGGTGAAGGTGATGGGTTCGGACCACGTGCTGACGATGTTCGCATCATAGTAGGAGCGCACCATCAGCGTGTACTGGGTGTCAAACTCCAGGTCCGTCAGCATGTAGGGATTGTTGTCGACAAGAATCAGGTTCTCCATATCGTGATTGATGCAGATCTGCCATTGTGTGGCGCCTCCTCTCTCGTTCCAGTCTATCGCCGCGCTATTCGCCGTGACGTCAGAAGCCTTCAGCTCGATAGGTCTCGGGCAGTCCAGGTTGGCTGTATAGAAGACGGGATTTTCCAATTTATTCGACCCCTCGAAGATGACCTCTCCAAACGGATCGCGGACTACATAGGAACACTCATTGGCATATCCACTGCCTTCCCATACGAAGTAGATTTTACGCCCTAAACAGACAGGCAGCGTGCCGCTATTGTCGTATCCGGTTCCGATTGTCCATTTCAGATCAAGTTCCTCATTTGTCAACGCATCCTTGACGACGATGGCATTCGCCCCCCATCCGTCACCAAAGCTGTCGTGCAGTTCATAGCTGATCGTGACCATCTTATCTGGCGAGCAATACAGCGTGCGGATGGTGACCGATTCGCTCCATTTGCTCACATCAGTACCGTTCACAGCCCGCACCTTCACCTCGTAGTAACTATCTCTCTCCCAACCGCTGAAGGTATAGTTTTTTTCGGTAGTTTCAATCAGGTGCTCTTCGTCGTCGTTGACGCAGATCTGCCATGCGGAGGCAGTCGATGTCCACTTGATCGTGGCACCTTCCAGAGCTACATCGTCGACACTGATGGTAGAAGGAGCGACAAGCACTTGTTGTTCTGCTGGACTATAGCAGAACGTCACCTTGGGCAAGAAATCACGATCCACATTTTGGAGCACGACTTGATCTAAGGAACCGGAAGATGATTTTTTACCCCATATGTTGCTGGCATAACTCATTTTCTTACCCAAGAAAAATGCGGTAGTGTAGTTCCCTGGTTGGGTCAGATGGATACCCACAAGCAAATTACCTCCCTGATAGAAGAAAGATTTGTCGAACACGATAGACATAATATCCCCCGTAGCGTCGAGTTGCCCCGTATAAACAAGGTCATCATCCGTGAAGTTGGTGAATGTTATGTTTTCTGAAGGGAAAGAGCTTTGAGCAACTTCCTTTAGATAGACTTTAAAGGTGGCTGTCCAGACTTTTTGGGCTTTTGTGTCGCTGGTATAGAAGTCCATCTGCGATATGTTGCAATTTTCCATATCTTGGAGATAATCAGCAGGATAGATCATCTCGTGCTTCTGATACATATTTGCATCATATCCTACAACGGGTACATATTTGGAAGAACTCCAATCAGGAGAACTGAACACAGTCAACTTCTGCGTTTGTCCTTGTCCATTAGTAACAGGAGTATCTGCCAAAATTGCTGAACCCATCCAAGTCAGCAAGAAAAACAATGATAATAATATTCTTTTCATAACACCTTCGTAGAATTGCATGCAAAGGTACAACATAAAATGACGAATTGCAAGAAACAAGCTAACTATTTTTATAGAATGACAAGTTTGACGCAACAATTCATCGAGTTTGACGCAACAATTCAAGGAGTTTGATTGCGTTAAACTATTCTCAAACTATTCTCAAACAATTCCTCCGCTAAATCGTCGCCGAGGTGAAGGCTTCAAGGCCCCCATACGTACTTCTCTCTAGAGAGAGAAGGTAGTATGGATGGGGCCGAATGAAGCGACCTTCACCGAGGCGGTTTGAAAAGAAGTTAGATGTTCGGGGTGTCCCAAACCTTTGTCTGGGTACAAATCACGGGGATAGATAACCCGCTGACTTTCAGAAGGAAATCACCTTCTTCTAAGGTCCAACGACCATCAGCTCCTACGAATGCCATGCTCTTGGCAGGAAGCGTAAAGGTAACTGTTTTCGTCTCACCAGGTTGCAGTTCTACTTTCGTAAAATCGCGTAACCGCCTGTTATCAGGAACAATAGAAGCAATTAAATCGCTCGTGTAAAGCAGTATAGCTTCCTTTCCTACCCTACTGCCTGCGTTCTTTACATCCACAGAGACGGTAAGCACATCATCGGCAGTGAAATTCTTCTTGTCAACTCGCAGGTTTGAATACTCGAAAGTTGTATAACTCAAACCGTAACCGAAGGGCCACATCAAGGAGACTTTTGCATCGTAGTTATAGGCTCCAGCCATCGTTCCCACCTCCTCACTCACCTTATAATCGTAGGTGTTCAGTGAGTTGATTTCACGAGGATAGGTGTATGGCATCTTTCCAGAGAAATTCGCATCACCGACTAACAAATGAGCCAAAGCATCGCCACCGTAATTACCAGGAATAAAAATATCCACTACTGCTGCTGCCAACGGCTCAATATCAGAGAGTAGTCGGGGACGTCCCTCGTTAAGTACAAGGATGATGGGTTTGCCCGTCTTGGCCAGCTCTTTCACCAGGTTGCGCTGGTTCTCAGAGAGCCACAGGTCGGAAAGGTTACCCGGCGTCTCGGTATAAGAGTTCTCGCCTATAGCAGCAATGATGACATCTGCCTGAGCAGCTGCAGCCACAGCCTTGTCAATCTGCGGTTCAAGCTCATCGTAGTACGCGCCATTCTCATTGTAGGTTACACCCTGTTCAAGGATGATGTTTTCCTTGCCGAACTTGTTACAAAGCGCCTCGTAGATCGTATTGTATTTCTCTGAGAGATCTTCAGCCTTTGAGCCCTGCCAAGTATAGCTCCAACCGCCGTGCAGACAGCGCATCTGGTTGGCATTGGGACCAGTCAAGAGAATCTTGGCTGTTGGCTGTTGGCTATTAGTTTTCAGTGGCAGGATATTGTCTTTGTTCTTCAGCAGCACCATCGATTCCTCTGCAGCCTGCAAGGCCTTGTCGGCATGCTCCTGCGAACCGAACTTCTCATACCCCTTACCGCCAGTAGTTGGTTTCTCAAAGAGTCCCAAGCGATACTTTGCTCGGAGAATACGGCGCACTGCATCATCAATACGACTCATCGGCACCTTACCCTCGTTGACCAGTTCCTTCAACAGAATACAGAACTCCACACTATAGGGGTCCATCGACATATCAATACCCGCGTTAATGGCCATACGGATAGCATCCTTCTTATCCTTAGCCACATGTTCACGTGAGAACAAGTTGTTGATATCAGCCCAGTCGGTAACGAGGAAACCATCCCACTGAAGGTCCTCCTTCAACCACTTGGTAAGATACTCATAGCTGGCATGAACGGGTACGCCGTTCACCGAACCAGAGTTCACCATCATCGTCAGAGTTCCCGCAAGAGCTGCTGCCTTGAACGGCTCGAAGTATTTCTCACGAATCATCTGCGGTGAGAGATAAGCAGGTGTACGGTCCTTGCCCGACCACGGAGCACCGTAGGCAAAATAATGCTTCGTACTGGTTCCCACATGATACTTGTCGATATGGTTGGGATCATCGCCCTGATAACCCTTGATTTCAGCTTCCACCATCCGTGCATTGACAATAGCGTCCTCACCGAAGCTCTCCCAGACACGCGGCCAACGCGGATCACGACTCAGGTCGACCACGGGATTATACACCCACGGACAGTTTCCTGCACGACTCTCATAAGCAGTGATTTCAGCACCAGTCTTGGCCAGATCCGTATTGAATGTTGCGCCGATATTGATAGGCTGCGGGAAAAGCGTTCCACCCTGTGTATAGGTCACGCCGTGGTTATGGTCAAGACCGTAGATATCGGGAATACCTAGGTACTTCATTGATTTCTCCTGAATAACTCCTATCCACTGCTGCCATTGCTCTACACTTGGCGCACGTGTTCCCGGCGCGTTGAGGATGGAGCCCACTTTCCATTTGGAGATGAGTGTGTCGAGCATGTTCTCGTTGAGTTTCCATACCCGTCTGGTCTCCCCCTTGTAGATATCCACGGGGAAGCTGCCCAGTCGTTCAATGATCTGCTCATCGGTCATCTTCAACAAATCCTCGATATCCTTCGTAGATCTGCCATACTGCTGAAGCACGGAACGCACCTTGTCACGGTCAACCTTCGCATTTTCAACGGTCATCTTTCCCATGACATCCAGATTCAGTTCCAGCATCTGTCCGATTTTCTCATCAAGCGACATCTTAGACAGTGTCTTCTCAACTTTCGCCTCCAGTTTTTCGTCACGAGGAATGGCAGGTTTACGCAACTGTGCCCACACCCCTGTAACGGCACATGTAATAATGATTGTTAGAAAAGTTCTTTTCATACGTTATGTTTTAATTTCGATATATTTTGCAAAATTACTAAATCTACATGATTATCCCATATTTTGTGCCATCTTTTGAGAAATATTAGGATTTCACACCCGATATAAACAAGAATGCCTGGCTCTTCGCAGAGGCAGGCATCTATCTCAAATAGGTATTAGCTTTTTTTAAGGTAAAAAGATTGTATTCAGGATAACGGCGACAAAGGTACGGGATTTTTACCTACCCCACAAATTATTTAGTATGTTTCATAACATATTTTTTTTAAGATTAACGCAAATTTCGCAAAATCATCAGGGGTTTGTCCGTTTTCTCGTAGATTTGTTGTACCTTTAGCTTCGCTGAAAGTACTCTCGTTCGGAAAAATCCAAAAACTTTTGGTTTTTCGCTCACTTATGCGTACCTTTGCGGGCAAAATAACACCATCAAGTATATGACAGAGATCAAAGAGAATAATAACGAGGTCAGGAAGAGTCTGAACTTCGTGGAACAGATAGTGGTAGATGACTTGGCAGAAGGCAAGAACGGAAAGAGGATTCAGACACGTTTCCCGCCGGAGCCCAACGGTTATCTGCACATCGGTCATGCCAAGGCTATTGCCCTCGACTTCGGCATTGCCAAGCAGTACGGCGGTATCTGTAACCTGCGTTTCGACGATACCAATCCCCAGAAGGAGGACACCGAGTATATTGAGAGTATTGAGCGAGACATCCAGTGGATGGGGTTCAAGTGGGCGAATGTGTATTATGCCAGCGACTATTTCCAGGAACTCTGGGACTTTGCCGTATGGCTCATCAAGCAAGGAAGGGCATACGTGGATGAGCAGAGCGCAGAAGTGATTGCCCAGCAAAAGGGAACCACCACCTCACCCGGCACGAACAGTCCTTACCGTGACCGTCCTGTGGAAGAGAATCTCCGTCTGTTTGAATACATGAACAGCGGTGAGTGCCAGCCCGGAACCTTGGTACTGCGTGCCAAGATCGACATGGCTCATCCCAATATGCTGTTCCGCGACCCGCTCATCTACCGTGTGCTGAACATCCCCCATGTGAAGACCGGTAACAAGTGGAACGCCTACCCCATGTACGATTTCACCCATGGTCAGTGCGACTATCTTGAAGGGGTTACCCATTCACTCTGTACACTGGAATTTGTGGAGCACCGCCCCTTATATGATCTGTTCGTGGGATGGATGAAGGAGTGGCTTGCTGCTATTGATCCTGAAAAACTAGAAAAACTAGGGAAACTAGCAAAACTAGATAATTTAGATTCTTATCAGGGCCCGCGCCAGACAGAGTTCAACAAGCTGAACCTCAGCTACACGCTGATGTCGAAGCGTAACCTGCTGGCACTCGTGAACGAGCACCTCGTGAATGGATGGGACGATCCCCGCATGCCGACTGTTTGCGGTTTCCGTCGTCGTGGTTACTCACCCGAGAGTATCATCAAGTTCATCGATAAGATAGGTTATACCACCTACGACGCCCTCAACGAGATCCAGTTGCTGGAGAGTGCGGTACGTGATGATCTGAACAGTCGTGCCATCCGTGTTTCAGCCGTCCTCGATCCTGTGAAGGTGGTACTTACCAACTATCCTGAGGGTCAAGTGGAGCAGCTCACCGCCGTGAACAATCCCGAATGCGAGGAAGACGGTACCCATACCGTTGAGTTCAGCAGGGAGCTGTGGATTGAGCGTGATGACTTCCAGGCTGTAGCCGAGAAGAAGTTCATGCGTCTGGCACCGGGTAAGGAAGTACGTTTAAAGAACGCCTATATCATCAAGTGCGACGAGGAGCATCCTTTTGATACTGATGCTGAGGGTAACGTCACCACCATCTACTGTACCTACGATCCCGAGTCGAAGAGCGGAATGCCCGGCTCTAACCGTAAGATCAAGGGTAAGACCCTCCACTGGGTGAGCTGTCTGCATGCCGTCAAGGCTGAGGTACGCCTCTACGACCGTTTGTGGAAGGTGGAGAATCCGCGCGACGAGATGGCAGCTATCCGTGAACAGCAGCAGTGTGATGCTGTTACGGCCATGCGCCAGATCATCAACCCCGACTCACTCCATGTCATCAGCAACTGCTACATCGAACCGTTTGCCGCAACCATGAAGCCGGGACAGTATCTGCAGTTCCAGCGCATCGGTTATTTCATGGCCGACCCCGATAGTACCGACGGTTGTCCGGTGTTCAACAAAACAGTAGGATTAAAGGATACTTGGGCAAAAGGTAAATGACGTACGACAACTATTTTAGCACCAAAGCGTTCAAGCAAATACTGGAAGAATTCAAGCAGTGTGAAGCTGACGGCGTACCGTTCATTGCCAGCTCATACGACTATGCTGATATCATCTTGTATTACCATCAGATAGGACAAACGGAGAAGGCTTCGGAAATCTTCGAGAAGGCCATGAAGCTCTACCCTGACGCCTTGTCGTTGATGACGGGTAGAATCAGGATGGTTCTGACACAAGGACAGGTGGAAGAAGCCTGGAAACTGGCCGATCAGATCAAAGACAAAGAGGATCCCGAGTATAGTCATATCATTGCGGAGATCATGATCTTCGAAGGTAAGGAAGAGGAGGCCAACCAATATTTGGAAGATTGGTATCAGGAACGTAAGGACGAGGAATACATGGAGGATTATGCCATGGACACAGCATGGCTGTTACTCGACCTCGGTCTGCCCGACCTGGCCTGGAAATGGCTCGACTATGTGGATGACCGGGATGAGGAGGAGTTTCTGGAACTGAAGGCCAACCTCCTGATATCAGCAGAAAAGGCGGAAGAGGCCAAGAAGATCATCAACCAGCTGATTGACCGCGACCCTTACGCCATTGCCTACTGGAACCTCTTGGCTTATGCACAGTTGAAGAACGGGGAGATAGAGGATAGTATTACCAGCAGCGAATATGCCTTGGCCATCAACCCGGATGACTGCGAGGCCACTTACAATAAGGCGAGTGCGCTTTACTCCCTTGGTAACATTGAAGAGGCGCTGCACTATTTCGAACGGTATAGTCAACAGCTTCCTCTCGATTCGGGCAGTGAGTTTCATCAGGCCCTTTGCCTGTGCGAGCTCGACAGATTCGATGAAGCGTTCAAGCATCTGGAAAAGGTTGAACAGATCTCAGAAAACGACTATAAGGATGAAGTGCTGTTCATCAAAGGCTTTATCTTCTTACAGGCCGACCGCTTGGACGAGGCAAAGAAATGTTTCCTCGAATCCATTAAGATAACCGATGATGAAGCGATGCAGTCAAAGGAATATGCCATGCTGGCCTACTGCGCCTTACAGCAGGAAGACTTTGATGCTTTCGAGAAGTATATGAAGAAAGGGTCGATGTTCGACCCCAAAGGAATGAATGATCTCTTCAGTAGTTTCCTTCCTGGCGACAAAAGAACAGATAAAGAATAAATACGTAATATGAACTGGATAACATCACTGCTTGGTAACCTCAACTACGGGACTGTGTTTTTCCTGATGATGCTTGAGAGTACCGTGATACCTGTACCGTCAGAACTGGTGGTCAGTCCGGCAGCCTACCATGCAGCCGGCGGCAACCTGAATATCTGGCTGGTCATCCTCTTCTCCACACTCGGGGCCGACCTCGGTGCTACCATCAACTATGTGGTGGCTTATTTCGTGGGCCGTCCCGTGGTATATAAGTTTGCGAACAGTAAGCTGGGTCATCTGTGTCTGTTGAACCAGCAGAAGGTGGAGAAGAGTGAGAAATACTTCTACGACCATGGTATGGTGGCTACGATTACCGGACGACTCATCCCTGGTATTCGTCACCTGATTTCCATTCCCGCAGGACTGGCCAAGATGCCGTACATGTGGTTCCTGCTCTACACCACCCTCGGAGCTGGTGTATGGAACTGCATTCTGGCTGCGCTGGGATGGTACCTGCATGCTATCGTACCAGAGAGTCAGCTCAACGACAAGATCATGGAGTATGGCGACTATATCAAATGGACCATCATCGCACTGGTACTCGTAGCGGTTGCCTATTTCGCCATCAAGCACTACATCAAGAAAAAGAAATAAGTATTAGTATATATATTAAGGTAAGAAAGATGATAACACTGACTAACATTGCCATTCAATTCGGCAAACGCGTATTGTACAAAGATGTGAACATCAAGTTCACCAGCGGAAATATCTATGGCATCATCGGTGCCAACGGAGCGGGTAAGTCAACCCTGCTGAAAGCTATCAGTGGAGAACTGGAGCCAAACAAAGGTTCTGTGGAACTCGGTGCAGGAGAACGTCTCTCCGTACTTGATCAGGACCACTTCAAGTTTGATGCCTTCACCGTGATGGATACCGTACTGATGGGACACCAGCCCCTGTGGCAGAACATGAAGGAGCGTGAGGCTCTCTATGCCAAGGAGGAGATGACTGAAGAAGACGGTAACCTGGCAGCCGACCTGGAACTGAAGTTCGCTGAGATGAACGGATGGGAGGCTGAGAGCGAGGCTGCCCAGCTGTTGCAGAACCTCGGCGTGAAAGAGGAGCAGCACTACAAGACGATGGCAGAACTGTCGAACAACGAGAAGGTGCGCGTGATGCTTGCCAAGGCTTTGTTCGGACATCCTGATAACCTGTTGCTCGATGAGCCCACGAACGACCTTGACCTCGACACCGTGCAGTGGTTGGAGGAATACCTGAGCAGTCTGGAACAGTGTGTGCTCGTGGTATCTCACGACCGTCACTTCCTGGATGCTGTATCTACCCAGACAGTGGATATCGACTTCGGTAAGGTAACCGTATTCTCTGGTAACTATTCGTTCTGGTACGAGAGTTCGCAGCTGGCCCTCCGTCAGGCACAGAACCAGAAGCTGAAGGCTGAGGAGAAACGTAAGCAGCTGGAGGAGTTCATCCGTCGTTTCTCGGCCAACGTGGCCAAATCCAAGCAGACCACCTCACGCAAGAAGATGCTCGAGAAGCTGAACGTTGAGGAAATCCGTCCGTCAAGCAGAAAATACCCGGGCATCATCTTCCAGATGGACCGCGAGCCGGGTAACCAGATTCTTGAGGTGGAAGGACTGAAGGCTGTGGATACCGACGGTACCGTACTCTTCGACAACGTATCGTTCAGCATCGAGAAAGGACAGAAAACCGTGTTCCTCTCACATAACCCGAAGGCCATGACTGCCCTCTTCGAGATCATCAACGGTAACCGCGAGGCTGATGGTGGCACCTTTAAGTGGGGTGTGACCATCACAACGGCCTACCTGCCGCTCGACAATACTGAGTTCTTCAAGAGCGACCTGAACCTCGTTGACTGGCTGTCACAATACGGCGTGGGTAATGAGGTAACTATGAAGGGATATTTAGGTCGTATGCTCTTCAAGCAGGAAGAGGTGGAGAAGAAGGTGAATGTGCTCTCAGGAGGTGAGAAGATGCGTTGTATGATTGCCCGTATGCAGCTGAAGAACGCCAACTGTCTGATTCTCGACACACCCACCAACCACCTCGACCTCGAATCCATCCAGGCGTTTAACAACAACCTCGTTCAGTTCAAGGGTAATATTCTCTTTGCTTCGCACGACCATGAGTTTATCAATACCGTGGCCGACCGCATCATCGAGCTCACACCGAAGGGTACCATCGACAAGCTGATGACCTACGATGACTATATCTACGATTCGGCCATCAAGGAGCAGAAAGCAAAGCTTTACAGTTAACCCCATTGAGACAGAAGATTTGGCATGATATTTGCTGCTTTGTTAGCAGGAATATAAAACATTGTTATTATGGCAAAAGATATTAACATCGAAGAAGAAGAAATAAACGAGGACGTTAGCGAGACTAACGAAACCAACGAAACGAACGAAGCTAGTGAAACTAGTGATACTAATGATACTAGTAGTTCTAGTGAACCTAGTGATTCCAGCGAACCCGAGCTTTCTCCCTTAGAAAAAGCCGAGAAAGAGATTGAACAGCTCAAAGACCAATACCTGCGTGCTCGTGCCGAGTTCGAGAACTACCGCAAACGTACCATCAAGGAGAAGGCTGAGCTTATTCTCAATGGCGGCGAGAAGACCATCACTGCCATCCTGCCCGTGCTTGACGATTTCGAACGTGCTTTGGCTGATACAACCGAAGACCCGGAAGCCATCAAGCAAGGTATGGAGCTGATCTTCCATAAGTTTGTCAAGACCTTGGAAGGTCTGGGCGTGAAGAAGATCGAGACCGAGGATAAGCCGTTCGATGTTGACTACCACGAGGCCATCGCCATGGTTCCTGGTATGGGAGACGATAAGAAAGGAATGGTGATTGACTGCGTGCAGACGGGTTATATGCTGAACGACAAAGTGATTCGCCATGCCAAAGTGGCAGTAGGACAATAAAAGTTCAAAGTTCAAAGTTCAAAGTTTCAATGGCAAAGAGAGACTACTACGAAGTGCTGGGCGTTGACAAGAACGCCAGTGAGGAAGACATCAAGAAAGCCTATCGCAAGATAGCCATCAAATACCATCCAGACAGGAATCCAGGCAGTAAGGAGGCGGAAGAGAAGTTCAAGGAGGCTGCAGAAGCCTACGATGTGCTCCACGATCCGCAGAAACGTCAGCAATACGACCAGTACGGCTTCGACGGACCGATGGGCGGATTCGGCGGCTTTAACGGCGGTGGGTTCTCCATGGATGATATCTTCTCCATGTTCGGTGATGTGTTTGGCGGACGTGGTGGTTTCTCTGGCTTCAGTGGCTTTGGTGGCGGTGGTCGTCAACCGGCTCAGCACCGCGGTTCCGACCTTCGTCTGAAGGTTCGCCTCTCCCTGCAAGAGGTGGCAACAGGCGTCACCAAGAAGTTCAAGGTAAGGAAAGACGTTACCTGTTCGCATTGTCATGGTACGGGTGCTGAAGATGGAAGCGGTACGGAAACCTGCCCCACCTGTCATGGTAGTGGTGTGGTGACACGCACCACCCAGAGTCTGTTCGGTATGATGCAGACCCAGAGCGTTTGTCCTACCTGTCAGGGCGAAGGTAAAATCATCAAGAACAAGTGTCATGAATGTCACGGCACCGGTATCGTGAAAGGCGATGAGGTGGTGGAAATCAAGATTCCCGCAGGCGTGGCAGAAGGTATGGTGGTGAATGTACCAGGCAAAGGTAATGCAGCCAT
This sequence comes from uncultured Prevotella sp., assembly GCA_900314935.1. Lineage (GTDB taxonomy): Bacteria > Bacteroidota > Bacteroidia > Bacteroidales > Bacteroidaceae > Prevotella. The sequence goes on along the minus strand of OMXE01000006.1, from coordinate 58,571 downwards.
CCACAACGGTATTCCGGGTAATATCCAGGTATTCATCGAGGAAGAACCCAACAGCACCTTCGTACGCGATGGCAGTAACTTGATTTACAACCTGTTGCTCGACTTCCCCACGGCTGCCTTAGGCGGTACGGCCGAGATTCCTACGGTTGACGGCTCTAAGGTGAAGATCAAGATAGAGCCGGGCACGCAGCCGGGAAAGACATTGCGTTTGCGCGACAAGGGTTTACGTGAGGTACAGGGCTATGGTCGCGACACGGGCGATCTCATCGTGAACATCAGTATCTACGTTCCCAAGGAACTCTCCAAGGACGAGAAAAAAGCCCTTGAGGAGATGCAGAAGAGCGATCACTTCAAAGGTGACAGCGACACCCGCAAGAGCATTTTCGAGAAATTCCGTAATTACTTCAGTTGATGATGACCTACGAGGAAACGGTTGAATACCTGTTCCACGTCACGCCTGTCTTTGAGAAGACGGGGGCGAGTGCTTACAAGGAAGGACTGAGCAACACCCATGCCTTGGACGAGCACTTCGGTCATCCGCATCGTCAATTCAAGACCATCCATGTAGCAGGCACAAACGGTAAGGGTTCTTGTTCCCATACTCTTGCTGCCATCCTGCAATCGGCAGGCTACAAGGTTGGTTTATACACCTCTCCCCATCTTGTAGATTTCCGTGAACGAATCCGCATTAACGGTCAGTGTATCAGTAAAGAATACGTTGTTGACTTTGTTGAACAAGAACGTTCCTTCTTTGAGCCTTTACACCCTTCCTTCTTTGAACTTACCACTGCGATGGCCTTCAAATACTTCGCCGAACAAGCAGTAGATATTGCGGTGATTGAAGTAGGCCTTGGCGGTCGTTTGGATTGCACAAACATCATCACACCCGTGCTCTCCATCATCACCAACATCAGCTTCGACCACACCCAGTTCTTGGGTAACACTTTGGCAAAGATTGCTGGCGAGAAAGCAGGAATCATCAAGAAGAACGTGCCCGTGGTGATTGGCGAGACCACCCCCGAGACCTTACCCGTATTCCAGAAGAAAGCCGCAGCAAAGAGTGCCCCACTCCACTTGGCAGATGCGTTTGAGGTGGCGCACGACTACGATTTCGAGCTGAAAGGACTCTATCAGCAGAAGAACAAACAAACCATTCTGTGCGCAGTAAACTGCCTGAAAGACGTATTCACCATCCCCGAGGAAGCTATTAAGATAGGTATGGCGCACGTATGTGAGCTGACGGGTCTTACCGGTCGTTGGCAAACACTGCAAACCCGTCCGCTGGTCATCTGCGACACCGGTCATAACGTAGGCGGCTGGCAGTATCTCGCCGAGCAGATCAAGGCACAGACGTGCAAGACCCTCCGCATTGTCTTCGGCATGGTCGACGACAAAGACATCAACACGGTCATGCAGCTGCTTCCCAAGCAGGCTGTGTATTATTTCACCCAGGCTTCCTCACACCGAGCCATTCCTGTCCACAAAGTACAGGAGATTGGCAAGGCTCACCAACTGGAAGGAACGACCTTCTCAAACGTCAAAGACGCTTACCAGCAAGCGCTTTCAGATGCCCACCCCGACGATTTCATCTTCGTTGGCGGAAGCAGCTATCTGGTGGCCGATTTACTGACAGATTTCACCTATTAGGTGTTTTTAACATTCACTTTGTATTATTTTATCGCGTTTCGTTTGCTTTTCTCGTTTTTATTTCGTTACTTTGCAACTAAGTAAAGTTTATAAACTAAAAACTTAGATATTATGAGCACTACCGAAACGCAGAATTTGTGTGGCCTGAAAAAAGAAGATTTTCAGACCACGTTAAACGGAAAGAATACGAATCTGTACATCCTGAAAAACAGTCAGGGGTATGAAGTAGCCATCACGAATTACGGAGGCGCAGTTGTTGCCATCATGGTGCCCGACAAGAACGGGAACGTGGCCAACGTCATTCAGGGTTACGACAACATCAAGGACATCATTAACACCCCCGAGCCTTACCGCTCCACCCTTATCGGCCGTTACGGCAACCGCATCAAGGATGGTAAGTTCACACTCAATGGGAAAGAGTACAACCTGGCCATCAACAATGCCCCCAACGCACTTCACGGCGGTCCTGCAGGCTTCCACGCTCAGGTATGGGATGCGTTCCAGATGAGCGACAACACCCTTGTACTGAACTATGTATCTCCTTATCTGGAGGAAGGTTTCACTGGAGAGATGAAGGTCACCGTGGTTTATTCATTCAGCGACGATAACGAATTGGTTATCGGCTACATGGCCACCACCAACAAGAAGACCATCATCAACCTCACCAACCACGGTTATTTCTCATTAGCAGGTATCGCCGATCCTACACCGACCGTTGACGACCTGATTTGCGAGATCAATGCCGACTTCTTCATCCCCGTTGACAATACATGTATTCCTACGGGTGAGATCCTCAAGGTGGAGGGAACACCGTTCGATTTCCGCAAGCCGAAGGCTGTGGGTCAGGATATTGATGCCGACAACGAGCAGATCAAGAATGGTAATGGCTATGACCACTGCTACGTACTGAACAAGAAGGAAGAAGGTGAACTGAGCTTTGCCGCCCGCATCACGGAGCCCAATAGCGGCCGAACCATGGAGGTTTACACCACCGAGCCCGGCATGCAGTTCTATTCCGACAACTGGGGAACAGGTCAGAAAGGTCAGCATGGTGCTACCTTCCCACGCCGCAGCGCCGTTTGCTTCGAGGCACAGCACTTCCCCGACAGTCCGAACCGTCCTTACTTCCCCTCTGTTGTTATCCGTCCGGGACAGCAGTACAAGCAGAAGACGATCTACAAGTTCGGCGTCGTTCGCTAACCCCTTTCCGACAATCTTCTAAAAAGATACAAGCTTATGATGAAAATTGATCATGTAAGAAGTCGCTTCGTGAAGCACTTCGATGGTTTGACCGGTAACGTCTATTCGTCACCGGGTCGTATTAACCTGATTGGTGAGCATACCGACTACAACGGTGGTTTCGTATTCCCAGGTGCCGTAGATTGCGGTATTATGGCCGAGATGCGTGCCAATGGCACCGAAGACACCGTGATGGCTTATGCTATCGATCTGAAGGACCGTGTTGATTTCAAGCTCAGCGACCCGAAGGGTCCGAAAGCTAGCTGGGCACGCTATATCTACGGCATTGCCAAAGAGATGCAGAAGTTAGGTGTTCCCGTGAAGGGTTTCAACATCGCCTTCTCGGGTGATGTGCCTCTGGGAGCAGGAATGTCTTCCTCTGCCGCTATGGAGAGCTGCTTCGCGTATGGCTTGAACGATATCTTCGGCGACAATAAGGTGAGTCAGTGGGACATGGCCTTGGCTGGTCAGGCTACCGAGCATAACTACTGCGGCGTGAACTGCGGCATCATGGACCAGTTCGCCAGTGTGTTCGGACAGGCTGGTAAGCTGATGCGCCTCGACTGTCGTAGCAGGGAGTTCGAGTACTTCCCCTTCGACCCGAAGGGCTATAAGCTCGTACTGCTGAACTCTTGTGTAAAGCATGAGTTGGCCGGATCGCCCTATAACGACCGTCGCCGTTCTTGCGAGAACGTGGTGAAGGCTATTGCTGCCAAGCATCCCGAAGGTAAGTTCGAGACCTTGCGCGACTGTACATGGGAGCAGCTCGATGAGGTACGTGCTGAGGTAGGCGAAGAGGACTACAAGCGTGCTCACTTCGTATTGGGCGAGAAAGACCGTGTGCTGGCTGTTTGCGACGCACTGGTGGCAGGCGACTACGAGACCGTTGGAAAGAAGATGTACGAGACCCACGAGGGCTTGTCAAAGGAGTATGAGGTATCGTGCGAGGAACTCGACTTCCTGAACGAGGTAGCCAAGGAGAATGGTGTGACAGGTAGTCGTATCATGGGTGGCGGCTTCGGCGGCTGCACCATCAACCTTGTCAAGGACGAACTGTACGACAAGTTCATTGCTGATGCCCGTGCTAAGTACCGTGCAAAGTTTAACCGTGATCTGAAGGTTTACGATGTGGTCATCGGCGACGGTGCACGCAAGCTGTGCTAAGCATTTGTTAGATTTTGGATAGATTTTGTTGAATTTCTGCCACGTAGTGGCACTCCAAAAACAAAAATAGGGCGGATCAGTTGATCCGCCCTACTATATTATGATAGAGGAACTACTCCTCTAATAGATCCCAGAACATATCTTCCATCTTACTCTGGGAAACTTCTGGATTAACTATGCTTTCCAGAATCTCTCTAGTAGACATATCCATCAGGTGTTGAAGCACCACTACTTTCACCTTTATCTCAGGTTTGCTATATTTTTTCATTGTCGTATTTGTTTACGTGTTAATAAAACGATTTACTATCTCTTAGCAATGGATTACTTCACCACCTTCTTACCGTTGATGATATAAACACCCTTCTGCTGAGCATTCTTCACACGGATACCACCGATGGTATAAATCTCGCTGCTTTCGTTCTGAGCCTTCACCTCGCTGATAGCAGTTGTCATACCGCTAAAGTCGATGAAGATTTTAGCACCTGCATCAGCTCCAGGAATCTCCAAGTAAGCCTTGCCTGCAGGGATTGTACCGTTCTCAGTCTGACAGAAAGCACCTTCATACAGCACCCAGACTGTACCCATGGACACATACGTATCTTTCAGTGTTCCCACTAACAAGTTACCTTCAGGAATTGTTCCGTTATCATCAGAAACAGTGAACTCTACCGTGCCTTCGCCCTCTACGAGCAAGCCAACACCACCAGCAACGATGGTACCTGATTCAAGTTTCTTAAGTGCAGCCTTTGTCTTATCATCGTTAATCGCTGAAACGATATACACATTCTGATCCTCTATTTCGATGGCATACGGAGTACAGAAAGTAGCTACGCCGCTGGATGGAATCACTACAGAAACCTCATCAGGTGTACCCTCAACAGAGATGAGATAACCGTTTTTCAACTCCAGGGTTTCTACGTTTTCATCATCAATGTACTTCAACAGCTTACCAACAAAGGTTACCTTATCGCCTTCCTCAAAGAGGTTCAGGTCGCCATCTTCGGTAAACTTCTCATCATTCAGCCCCCAAGCATGATAGATGAAGAATGTTGGTTCACCACCCTTCGTGTCGGCAATATACACATCTACACCGCCTGTAAAAGCGTCATCTTTACCATTATAATAATTAGGTGTTCCAACAACGAAACCCGTTATTTCGTAATCATCGAAAGACGGCAAGCCTGCAGCCTGCTGTCCAACGGTCTCCAAAGCTTCAGCCACACTCACCACATAGGTTACAGGATCATCACCAGCTTCGGCACTCTCGAAATAGGCACCGTTAACCTGAATCTTACCATTGTATGAACCACGATGACCAACAATGGTAACATAGGTTCCTTCCTTGATTCCCTCCTGTGCAACCAGTTCCTGGAATTGTTGCTCTTTGCCTCCTTTTTCTGAGAGCAGACCACGGACATAGACATAACCCGTCTGGTCTTCAAGATCGAAGTTACCCCATTGATCGCTATCCTTAAAGTTTCTTACCCTACCAGTCATCCGATACCAAACATCAGTACTCTCTTCTGCTGCTATGAAATCTTCAACATTTGCATCCACTATTTCTGCCTCTTCTTCCTCTCCACTAATCAAGGCAACAAGGTAACCACTCACAAGTTCTGGAGTATTATTGTTATGATTCTTAATCTTACCATAGACAATCACCGTATTACCTACCTCGATTTGTTTATCACCTTCCTTCCAACTCTGGTTGTTAAAATACCTGCCGGAATAGATTTGGAATTCGCGGGTTTCTGACGGATCAGCAGACTTGATCCAATAGGTAGCCGTACCATGCTCAGCATCAAAATAATACTTGACACTGGAAATTTCACCACAAACATAGAAATAATTCTTTGAATTCTTATTGCCAATCACTTCTGCGGCTTCAATAGCAGCGGTTACAGTAAGCGGACTATCCTCCGTTCCGTGGTCAAGATCATCCTCGGTCTTCGTCGGGATGGTAACCTCACCATTGATTTCAATCGAGCTTATCTGTGTATTACCCAAAATGTTGAATACAACTTCACTGGCATTACCTATCCAGACATCTTCCTTCAAACTACCAGTCGTAGTGGAAAGATCAAATCTATTCTTCCAATTGAACTTAATGGTCTCGATGCTGCTACCGGAAATGGTTATTGTTCCAGAATATACACGAAGACGTGGCGTACCATCCCACAAACGATTGGGCTGCACATCTTCACCAGCGGACGGATCCTTGGCAGATACCGTTATGGAAAAGCCGTCTTTTTTAGCAGTGACAGCTGATATGATATCTCCATCTCCATTTTCAAGAGTAGAAAGACCCGTAATCGTTGGGAATAAGGTAGCATAATCATTATCGAAGTCAAACGTGACTCCTTGCGCACTCGCAGTCAATCCAACGAATGCCAATAAGGCGATAAGCCCATAGCGTAGTTTTTTGTACATAAGCTTTTAGTGTTTAAGTTATTAATAATAAATTGATAAGTTAATTCTCTTCAAGTAATTCTTTTATCACATCGCAAGTCTGTCAAAAGGTATTTCGCGACTATGTTGCAAAGTTACAAAATATATCTGAAACGACCAAAAAACAAGGGGGCGTAGCGTGCAAAATTCTGTTAAGATTTCAAAGAAATACTGTTAAACTAAACAAAGATGTACTTTGTGACTTTTGACTTTGTGACATTAAGGAGGTCCATTAGGTGTGAAAATAGTCAGAGTAAAATTTTATTATTATATTATAATATAATAATAACTCATAATAATAGCCTTTTGCACTTCCGCAAGGTGCTTATTGTCACAAATTCACATGTCACAAAGGCACATATTGTACTGAAAAGGTTGACTCGAACAACGGAAATGGTTGACCCTTTTCCTGAAAAGGATGACTTTCATTTCATTTAATCTTTAATGTTTAACGTTTATAGTAAATGCCGTTCTCTCCATGAGCGTTTACGGCGTTCACTGGGAGTAAATGCCGTGCTTAGTATCTTTTAACAGAAAACAGGTGCTTTGTTAACGGATTTTTGCACCCTACAAGGGGTGGTTTTTTGGTTGTCTAAAAAAAACGATGTACCTTTGCGAAGAATTATCAACTATGTCGAATCATTATCAAAAATAACGTATGAAAAGAACGATCACATTGCTTATGGCAACCGTCTGGATGGGATGCGCAACCCTGTTTGCCGCCAACCAGAACATCAAGGAATTAGGAGAATCGAAGTATCTCATCGAAGTGGGCGACCTGTCGATGGTGGTCAACGCTGCTACTGGAGGTAAGATCCTTTCGTTCAAGTACAAGGATCAGGAAGTAATCTCGCAGTTGAACAGACCCGAACAGTTTGGCAGCACCTTCTGGACCAGTCCGCAGAAAGAATGGAACTGGCCACCGGTACAGGAATACGACAAGCGCCCTTATAAGGCCGAGCTTAAGGACGATAAGCTGGTGCTTACCAGCGAGGTATCATCCCGACTGGGTTTCCGCATTGGTAAGGAGTTCACCGTGGATGCAAAACGTAAAGCCATTGTTGTCACCTACTCCATCAAGAACGAGAGCAACCAGACCAAGAAGGTAGCCCCTTGGGAGATCACCCGCGTAGCCAACGAAGGACAGATCTTCTTCGATGCACCTGTGGAAGGAATTACACCTGCCGGACTGATGACGTTCGAGAAGAAAGACGGTGCTGTATGGTATCAGACCGACGAGACCAATGCGAACCGTAAGATCAATGCCGACGGTAAGGGTTGGCTGGCTTACACAAATGGTAGTCTGCTGCTGGTGAAGAAATTCAAGGACCTCGACATCTCACAGCCCGCTCCCGAGGAGGCAGAGATCCAGGTGTATGTGAACCGCGGAAAGACCTATATCGAGCTGGAGAGTCAAGGTGCTTACACCACACTGGAGCCAGGACAATCCCTTGTTTGGCCTGTTAAATGGTACCTCCTTCCTTGCGACGGCATGGCCGCCAAGAAGATGGTGAAGAAGGTAAAGAAGTTGAAGTAAGGGAGCCTCACCCCCTAACCCCCTCCCCAAGAGGAAGGGGGAAAGCCGAAGGCGCGGGGGCGCGGTTGTGCGGTGGCGCGAGATTACCACTGAGGTTTCGTGATTACGGGGTTACGTTATTACGATAAGTTAATGGGCTTGATGGGCTTAATGGGCTTAATGGGCTTAATTGACTTGATGGACTGTGGTGATTGGCGCCAACGACCTGGCGTAAGCCGAAAAAGAAACAAAATCGGGCTTTGATGCCCGATTTTACTTTAATGAATTCTGAAAATTGGCGGTATCCGCAATTTTCAGTTGAGCCCCTCCATATAGGGAGGGGATGGGGGAAGGTGGATGTTTCTTTTGCCTCTTTTCTTTGCGCCAAAGAAAAAGAGGGGTAGAAGTTTGTTTCTTTACAAAGAAAGAACGTGGTTAAAAAGTGTCAAAAATACACTTTGAACAGCATTTTATGTTGTAAAACATACTAATGAAAGATACAACCTATTGAATTTATGTGTAATTTTACACCCAAATTCAATTCATTTCTAAACAATCACATTATGAAAGCTTTAAAAAGAATGCTCATGGGAGCCGGAATGGCAGCCATTCTGCTCTCTGCCTGTTCAGGCAACGACTCAAAATTAACCGTTTCGGGACTGGATCCCGCAGCCTTTGACACCACCATCAATGAGAAGCCCGTAAAGCTCTACACATTGAAGAACCACAACGGTATGGAGGTGTGCATCACTAACTTTGGTGGACGTATCGTTTCTCTGATGGTTCCCGACAAGGACAACAACCTTCAGGACGTGGTACTGGGTTATGACAACGTGGCTCAGTATGCCGACTCTGTGAACTCTCCCAGCGACTTCGGTGCCTCTATCGGTCGTTACGCTAACCGTATTAAGAACGGTTTGATTACCATCGACGGTAAGACCATCCAGTTGCCACGCAACAACTTCGGTCACTGTCTGCACGGCGGTTTCTCAGGCTGGCAGTATCAGGTATATGATGCCGTACAGTCGAACGACTCTACCTTGGTGCTGACCATGAACTCTCCCGACGGCGATAACAACTTCCCCGGAAACGTGAAAGCCGACGTGACCTTCATCGTTCGCAGCAACAACAGTATCGACATCTCTTATACCGCCACAACCGACCAGAAGACGGTGATCAATATGACCAACCACTCATACTTCAACCTCAATGGCGATCCAAACGAGACCATCGAGAACCACATCCTGCATGTGAACTCTTACTACTATACTCCTACCGACGATACTTACATGACCACTGGTGACACCGCTTGGGTGAAGGGTACTCCGATGGACTTCATGGAGCCCGTGGAAGTGGGTAAGAACGTGAACAACTTCGACTACAAGGCCATCAAGAACGCCAACGGTTTCGACCACAACTGGTGTCTCGCCTCCTATCACGACGGTAAGGGTAACGAGAAGCAGCTGGCCGCCAGTCTGTACTCTCCCAAAACAGGTATCATGCTCGAGGTCTATACCAACGAGCCGGGTATCCAGGTGTACTCTGGTAACTTCCTCGAAGGAAAGGTTGCCGGTAAGAAGGGCATCAAGTACCAGAAGCACGCAGGTATCTGTCTGGAGACACAGAAGTATCCCGACACCCCCAACAAGCCCAAGTGGCCCTCTGCTTTCCTGAACCCGGGTGAGAAATACTACTCACACTGTATCTTCAAGTTCGGTGTTGTAAAGCAGTAAGCCTACAAGACTATTACACATTATTAATATTATAACTTATAACAATCAGAAAACATGCAACTATTAGACTGGATCGTCATCGGTGTATTCTGTTGCGCACTGATCGGCATCGTTATTTGGGTCGTTAGTCAGAAAAACGACAATTCAGCAGACTATTTCTTGGGAGGCAAGGACGCGACATGGATCGCTATCGGTGCTTCTATCTTCGCTTCGAACATCGGTTCGGAACACCTCATCGGACTCGCCGGTGCCGGTGCTTCATCAGGTATGGCCATGGCACATTGGGAGATACAAGGCTGGCTTATCCTACTCCTCGGTTGGGTATTCGTACCGTTCTACACACGCTCTATGGTTTATACCATGCCTGAGTTCCTGGAGCGCCGCTACAACAAGGAAAGCCGCACCATCCTGTCGGTGATCTCTTTGATCAGCTACGTGCTGACAAAGGTGGCCGTAACAGTATATGCTGGCGGACTCGTGTTCCAGCAGGTGTTCGGTATCAAGGAGCTGTGGGGCATCGACTTCTTCTGGATCGCTGCCATCGGACTGGTGGTCATCACTGCCCTCTATACCGTCTTCGGTGGTATGAAATCCGTGCTCTACACCTCTGTGCTGCAGACACCTATCCTGTTGCTCGGCTCACTCATCATCCTGGTACTGGGTCTGAAGGCCCTCGGCGGATGGGATCAGATGATGGCTGCCTGCTCTATCCAGACCGTGAATGAGTATGGTGACCACATGACCGACCTGATGCGCGACTTGCGTGATCCTGACTATCCTTGGCTGGGTGCCCTCGTCGGCTCTGCCGTGATTGGTTTCTGGTACTGGTGTACCGACCAGTATATCGTACAGCGTGTACTCTCTGGAAAGAATGAGAAGGAAAGTCGTCGTGGTACCATCTTCGGTGCTTACCTGAAGCTGTTGCCCGTGTTCCTCTTCCTGATCCCCGGTATGATCGCTTACGCTCTGAGCACAAAGGGTATCACCATGCCCAGCGGTGAGGTGTTCTTACTGTCAACACCCGATGCAGCCTTCCCCACCCTCGTGGCTAAGCTGCTGCCCGCCGGTGTGAAGGGTCTGGTGGTTTGTGGTATCCTCGCTGCCCTGATGTCTTCACTGGCTTCACTGTTCAACTCTTCAGCCATGCTGTTCACCATCGACTTCTGGAAGCGCCTGAAGCCGCAGACCTCTGAGAAGAGTCTGGTACGCATCGGTCAGACCGCTACCGTGGTTATCGTGATCCTCGGTATCCTCTGGATCCCCATCATGCGTTCAGTGGGTAACGTACTCTACAACTACCTGCAGGACGTACAGTCTGTGCTGGCTCCGGGTATAGCCGCAGCCTTCCTGCTGGGTATCTGCTGGAAACGTGCTTCTGCCAAGGGTGGTATGTGGGGCTTGCTGGCCGGTATCATTATCGGTCTGACACGTCTCGGCGCCAAGGTATATTACAGTAATACACCTGATGCAGCCAGCAGCTGGTTCAAGGCTGTGTTCTACGACTTCAACTGGCTCTACTTCTGCGGTGTCATGCTCATCGTATGCTGTCTGGTGGTTATCATCGTCAGTCTGAACACCGAGGCTCCGTCAAAGGAGAAGATCCAGGGTCTGGTATTCGGTACAGCTACTCCTGAGCAGAAGGCTGCCACACGTGCCAGCTGGAACGGTTGGGATGTATTCCACACTTGTGTTATTCTTGCTATCACCGTTGCATTCTACATCTATTTCTGGTAAAACAAGAATACAGATATGACAACCTATTACGGTGATCATAATAAAGCATTTGTAGCTGTTGACTGTATCGTCTTTGGTTTCGACAACAACAAGCTGAAGCTGTTGATGGGAAGACGAAAGATGGATCCAGGACGCGGCGAATGGTCACTCTACGGTGGCTTCGTCAACCCTGATGAGAGTGTTGACGAGGCCGCCCATAGGGTACTGTTCGAGCTGACGGGTCTGAAGCACATCTACATGAAACAGGTAGCTACCTTCGGGGCCGTTGACCGCGACCCGGGTGAACGCGTGATTTCCATAGCCTACTGCGCTCTGATCAACGTGAAGGACTATGACAACAAGCTGCTGAAAGAGCACGGCGTGGAATGGGTGGAACTGGGTAAGATGCCCAAGCTCTACTCCGACCATAACGAGATGGTGAAGAAAGCCGTTACCATGCTGCGCAGACGCATCAGCAGCGAGCCGCTGAGCTTCAACCTCCTACCCGACCTCTTCACGCTGACTCAGTTGCAGCTGGTGTATGAGGCCGTTCTTGGCGAGGAAATCGACAAGCGCAACTTCCGCAAACGCATCAAGCAGATCGACTTCATCGAAAAGACGGAGCTGATCGACAAGGTGACATCTAAGCGTGGGGCTGCCCTCTATCGATTCAACAAGCGTATGTATATGGAGGAACCGAGTTTCAAACTTAAGTAATTCGTTATAAAGAAATGTTAGAAGAACTCAAAGAAAAGGTATTTAAGGCCAATCTCGACTTGGTAAAACAAGGATTGGTGATTTTCACTTGGGGAAATGTGAGCGGTATCGACCGCGAGAAGGGTCTGGTGGTGATCAAGCCATCAGGCGTGAGCTACGATGAGATGAAGGCCAGCGACATGGTTGTGGTGGATCTGGAAACCGGTAAGGTGGTTGAAGGCGACCTGAACCCTTCCAGCGACACACCTACGCACCTTGTCTTGTATAAGGCATTCCCCAACATCCAGGGCGTGGTGCATACACATAGCACCTATGCAACGGCTTTTGCTCAGGCCGGACGCGACATTCCCAATATCGGAACCACACATGCCGACTATTTCTACAAGGATATTCCCTGTACACGCGACATGACCGAAGCTGAGGTAAAAGGTCAGTACGAACTGGAAACGGGTAACGTAATCGTTGACGAGATTCTGAACATCCGCAAGATCAACCCCGATCATACTCCTGCCGTACTGGTAAAGAACCACGGTCCGTTCTCTTGGGGTACATCTCCCGATAATGCAGTGTATAACGCCAAGGTGATGGAGCAGTGCGCCAAGATGGCCTTCGTGGCTTTCTCGGTGAACCCCAACCTCACCATGAACCCGCTGCTCATCGAGAAGCACTACTCAAGAAAGCATGGTCCTAATGCTTATTACGGACAGAAAAAGAAGTAACAATTAAAAGCAATCATTAACTCAAGACCCATACCCCTGTTTGGTCTTCCCCCTTTATGGGGGGATATGAGGGGGGCTACATTATGTTTAAGGATTTAGAAGTTTGGTGGGTAACTGGTGCACAGTTACTATACGGAGGTGACGCAGTCGTTGCTGTTGACGGTCACTCCAAGGAGATGGTGGAAGGCTTGAACGCCAGCGGTATCATCCCTATCAAAGTAGTATATAAAGGTACGGCCAACAGCTCCAAGGAAGTGGAGGAAGTGATGAAGGCCGCAAACAACGATGCGAAGTGCGTGGGTATCATCACATGGATGCATACGTTCTCTCCCGCAAAGATGTGGATCAAGGGTCTGCAGGCACTGCAGAAGCCGCTGCTCCACTTCCATACGCAGTATAACGCTGAGATTCCCTGGGATAAGATCGACATGGACTTCATGAACCTGAACCAGAGTGCTCACGGTGATATCGAGTTCGGACATATCTGCACCCGTATGCGCGTTCCCCGTAAGGTGGTTTGCGGCTACTGGAAGGAAGAAGAGGTACAGAAGAAGATTGCTATCTGGGCTCGTGTTGCTGCCGGTGTGGCTGATGCCAAGAACGTACGCTGCCTGATGTTCGGTATGAACATGAACAACGTGGCCGTTACTGATGGCGACCGTGTGGAGTTTGAGCAGCGCCTGGGCTATCACGTGGACTACTACCCCGTGAGCTCACTGATGGAGTATTTCAAGAAGGTGACCGACAAGGAAGCTGATGAATTGGTTGAGGAGTACAAGAAGCTCTACACCGTCAAGATCGATGAGAGCGGAGAAGAGGTATATTGGGAGAAGGTGAAGAACGCCGCAAAGGCTGAGATCGCCCTGCGCCGCGTACTGAAGGATGAGGGTGCTACTGCCTTCACCACGAACTTCGACGACCTGGGTGATGCTGACATCAACGATCCGAACTTCGTGGGCTTCGACCAGATTCCGGGTCTGGCCTCACAGCGCTTGATGGAAGAGGGCTATGGCTTCGGTGCCGAAGGTGACTGGAAGACGGCTTGCTTGTATCGCTCACTGTGGGTGATCCAGCAGGGCATGCCTACTGGTTGCTCGTTCCTCGAGGACTACACCCTGAACTTCGCTGGCGACCGCAGCTCTTGTCTGCAGAGTCACATGCTTGAGATCTGTCCGCTGATCGCTACCGACAAACCGAAACTCGAGGTTCACTTCTTAGGTATCGGTATCCGCAAGCAGCAGACTGCCCGCTTGGTGTTTACCTCAAAGACCGGTCGTGGTATCAAGGCTACCGTGGTTGACCTGGGTAACCGCTTCCGTCTAATCTCTCAGGAGGTGGAGTGCATCGAGCCGAAACCCATGCCGAACCTGCCCGTGGCTTCTGCCCTCTGGGTTCCGCAGCCCACATTCGAGATCGGTGCCGGCGCATGGATCCTCGCTGGCGGTACTCACCACAGCGCCTTCTCGTACGACATTACCGAGGAGTACTGGGATGACTTCGCTGAGATGACTGGCATTGAGTATGTACGTATCAACAAGAATACGAACATCGCCGACTTCAAGCAGACACTCCGTAACAACGAAGTGTATTTCATGCTGAACAAAGCACTGAAATAATTGACAATTGATAATTGAAAATTGACAATTATGGATGCTAGAAAAACGATAACAGAGGGTAAAGCCATTCTCGGTATTGAGTTTGGCTCTACCCGCATTAAGGCGGTTCTCATCGACGAGGAGAATAAGCCCATCGCACAAGGTAGTCATGAGTGGGAGAACCAGTTGGTTGACGGTTTGTGGACCTACTCCATTGAGGCCATCTGGTACGGCTTGCAGGACTGCTATGCTGATCTGCGCAAGGATGTGATGAAGCAGTATGACTGTGAGATCGAATCACTGGCCGCCATCGGTTTCTCTGCCATGATGCACGGCTATATGGCGTTCAACGAGAACCAGGAGATCCTCGTGCCATTCCGTACCTGGCGTAACACCAATACAGGTAAGGCCGCTGCCGAGCTCTCTCAGCTCTTCAACTACAACATCCCTCTCCGCTGGAGTATCTCTCACCTCTACCAGTGCATCCTCGAGGACAATGAGCACGTGAAGGACATCAAGTTCCTCACTACCCTCGCAGGCTATGTTCACTGGCAGGTAACAGGTCAGTTCGTATTAGGCGTTGGTGATGCTTCGGGTATGATTCCCGTTGATCCCAAGACCAAGACGTACGATGCACAGATGGTGGAGAAATTCGACAAGCTCGTGGCTCCCAAGGGCTACCCATGGAAGTTGCTCGACATCCTGCCCAAGTCACTGAATGCTGGCGAGAACGCAGGCTTCCTCAGTGCAGAGGGTGCCAAGAAGATCGACGTGTCTGGTCATCTGAAGGCTGGTATCCCTGTTTGTCCTCCTGAAGGCGACGCAGGTACGGGTATGGTGGCAACCAATGCCGTGAAGCAGCGTACAGGTAATGTCAGCGCAGGAACCTCTTCATTCTCAATGATCGTGCTGGAGAAGGAACTCTCCAAGCCTTACGAGATGATCGATATGGTGACCACACCCGACGGCAGTCTGGTGGCTATGGTACACTGTAACAACTGTACCAGCGACATCAATGCATGGGTTGGTCTCTTCAAGGAGTATCAGCAGTTGCTGGGTGTTCCCGTTGACATGAACGAGCTCTACGGCAAACTCTTCAACAAGGCCCTGGAGGGCGATACCGACTGCGGTGGTCTGATGGCCTATAACTACGTTAGCGGTGAGCCTGTTACAGGACTTGCTGACGGTCGTCCACTCTTCGTTCGCTCTGCCAACGATAAGTTCAACCTGGCTAACTTCATGCGTGCCCAGCTCTATGGTGCTATCGGTGTGCTGAAGATTGGTAACGACATCTTGTTCAAGGACGAGATGATCCGTGTTGACCGTATCACAGGTCATGGTGGCTACTTCAAGACTGCCGGCGTTGGTCAGCGCATGCTGGCTGCCGCACTGAATAGTCCTATCAGCGTGATGGAGACTGCAGGTGAAGGTGGTGCATGGGGTATTGCCCTGCTGGCTGCTTACCTGATCAACCAGAACGGTAAGAACCTAGCTGACTACCTCGAGGAGGTGGTCTTCGCAGGGAACACAGGTGTCAGCATCGCTCCTACTCCGGAGGATGTAGCAGGCTTCGAGAAATACATCGAGAACTACAAGCGCTGTCTGCCCATTGAGCAGTGTGCTGTTGATAAGAAGTAATCGCTGAAGCGACATAGAAAAAGGGAAGTGATTGTTCACTTCCCTTTTTGTTTATTCTGCCTGAATCGTTACCTTTGCATCCTTCGCTAAGGAAGGCATCCTACAAGTAATGTTTCGCGATTCTCCAGGAGCCAGTGTCAGGTAGTTGTCTGACCAATAGGCTGGACAAATCAGATTACCTTTTGCGTCCTTGGCGGTAAGACGGATCATGAAGGCCACCTTGTCGGAAGGATTGCTGACCTTTACCTCATACAAAGGCTCCGATGAGAGATCCTTGCCGATATCCGACACCTCACAAGTTCTGACAGTCATCTCGTCGAGTATCTTATAGGATGCATACTGGGTGATGGGCGTATGTACCCAAGTGGTAGCACCCCAGTTATAAGTATCATCACCTGTAATCAGGAAATACTCGTTCGATTCGAATGACTTCCCGTCAGCATCTAAGCACTGAAGGAAGAGGAAAGCCGCAGGATCATCTTCCATATTAATGTCAAACACCTTGACGGAAGTGGCAGGATCAACCTTTACCTCCTGCTCCTTCTTTTCGGTTCCTCCATTCTTGATCAGTTGCATGGATGACTTGAACGAAACGGGTTCAAGTGTCTCATTCACTGCATATACCGCCTTCTGGTGATAGTCGTAGATCAACTGTACAGGCGCATTCCCCTTCTTCACGCCATAATAGGCTGCATTGGGCTGTTTGTAGTAATCATACAGCTGCCAATAGATTCCCGGTCGTGCACCATTCAGCATCCACTGGATGATACCTGTGGTATGAGGCATCCTGGCACGGAACGACTCAAACATCGCCTTCGTACTCTCGTAATTCAGCATATCTGCGCGATACAGGTACTCGTCAATATCCTTTGCGTCACCAAAGCGGTTGTGGATCACCTCATTGAGTTGCTTCAGCGAGTTCATATCAGCACCCGAGGCTGTACAAAGGATATCCCAACGGTTGTCGATGGGGAACAAGTTGTTACCCAGCATCTTCACCAACGACTCCTTTACAGGCAGTTGCGCACCAATACCCGTTTCTGTATTGAAACCAAAGGCACCACCAGGTGCATCTGGCAGATACCAGTAGGCTGGTCCTACATATTCATACGGTCCTGCCATCTTCGTACCCGATAATCCTGATATCGTACTCTTCATCTCTTTGGCAGAGATCAGGTAGTCGCGGTCATCATTCTTACTGAGGAACTGCTGATAGCGCATTTCCAATTCAGGTTTGGGAAGCATGTCACTACCCACAAACCATCCGATGATGGAAGGATGATAACGAAGCCACATCACCTGGTCTTCGAACGACTGACCAATCAGCTCGATATTCTCCTCACTGGTGATACCGCCATAGCGCTCATCACAGGGAGAGCCCAGATAATCCTCCCACTCCCAATGACAGCTCCACCCCACAAGGATGAACAGTCCGAGTTCATCACAGAGGTCGTACAAGTTCTGCGAGGTTCCCCAGAAGCCCTCCAGTCGTACGGTGTTCATATTCATATCACGAACATACTCCAACTGCAGTCGGTTGGTAGCAGGGGTATCACGCAGATAGATATCATCCGTCCAACCAGCACCACGAAGCAGCACCTTCCTACCATTTAGGGTAAAGGCACGATAACCTTCGTCGGTCATGTAGCTGCGAATCTCACGAATACCAAAACGCACGTCCTCACTATCCGAGACCTTATTGTTTTCCACAAACTCCACATGCAGGTCGCAGAGTTCAGGCTTACCCATGTTGTGGCACCACCATAGACGGGGATTGTCTATATGAATCTCTTCGGGTAAGGCAAAAAGACGATCCTCGCCAGGAGCAAGGGTTACAGGACAACTGAACGAATGCCCGTCAGCTGTGCCTTGTAAAACACCTTCAACCGACTGATCCGAAAGATTCTTCAGTTCGGTAGCCACGGTAAGCCATGCCTCTTTCAGCGTCTCGGTGTTCACCCTTGAACGGACGGCTGAATGCGATACGGCCACATTGCCACAGGTTTTTACTCTCACCTCACGATAGATACCCATACTCTCGTCGGCAGGACGAGGATTCCAGTCGGCAAAACCAATGTTCGGCTCTCCTGGTTGAGCGCGGAACACCTCTACGGCGAGCACATTATCATTAGTAATCTGTTTGGTTACATCATACTCAAACTGACGGAATGAGCCTGCCATCTCCTGACTGTTGGCTATCTGCTGACCGTTGAGCCACACATTGGCGCGGTAGCAAATGCCATCAAAGTCTAACAACACGTGTTCACCTTCTTGCAATGCAGGCAGATGAAACGTGGTACGATACCACCAACTCTTCTCGAACTGCTTCTTGTCGATCTTGGCATAATCCTCAGCAGTCATCGCCTCTGGTTCGATGCCATTGGCTGTCAGAACACCCATCAGCGTTGATGGAACCTGAGCTGGTATCCATCCCTTGGTTTTGGCTTCAGGTGTCGACAGTATATCGCCCGTCATATTCACCTTATCCGATGATTGCACCTGCCATTCCATGTCTTGTGCAGCTTTCTCTGTACATGCCGTCAATGCCCCAACGAGCATCAGTCCGGCCATCATATTTCTAAAATTCATAATTGTCAATTCTCAATTTTCAATTTTCAATTCTCATTTAAGGCACCTGCGCCCAGAATAGCCGCATTGGGCAGTGTGGATGGCATAATGCGAGTAGCAGCCACATTAGCGGGATACGGGAATGATTCCAACGAGGCACGCATGGGTGCTTCGAACAACCGGAAGGCGCTGGCTATACCACCACCGATGATGATAGCCTCGGGAGCATAGGTAAAGAGGACTGCCTTGATCAGCTCGCCCACGTTCTGTCCGAACTCATTCCATACGGCTATGGCCTCCGCATCGCCAGCTTGAGCACGCTTGCCGAAGTTCGCTCCTGTGTCACCGTGCAGATGACTGAAGAACCTACTACTGCAATAGAACTCGTAGTCGGCATCTTTGAAGGACAGCGATCCGATTTCGCCTGCCCCGGTGTTCACGCCATTATACAGCTGACCGTTGATGATGATACCGGAACCAATGCCCGTGCCCATCATCAGTCCTACCATGTCGCGTGTTCCCTTTCCTTCACCGTATTTCCAGACACCTAAGGCGAAGCAGTTCGCATCGTTGTTCACTGCCACAGGAATACCGAACTCCTTTTCCAATTGCTCCTTGAGATGAACCTCTTTCCACGAAGGGATGTTGGCCACATTATAGACGATTCCACGAACGCTGTCAACCACTGATGGCACACCAATGCCAATTCCTGTTACGTCTGCACTCATCAGCTGGGCAATCTGCCTTTTCAACTGGTTCAGCACCACCTCCTCTGTCTCTTTTGCCGGACAGGGTTCAATCACACTGTTCACGAGTGTGGCTCCATCTGTGAGTCCCACTCGCATATTCGTTCCTCCTAAATCAATTCCAATTTTCATATATCATATTTTATTATAGTCACAACCCTAATAATTTTCAATTTGGCGTAGCCAGAAATCTCTTCACATCTTTCCAATGATAATACGGAGCACAATCGGTCTTTACTGCAGGAACCGTCGTCTCGTTCTCGTTTAGGAAGAACTTCACCAGGATATCATCAGAATTCGTCTTCCGGTAGAACACAATCTGTATATTCGCAGCCATGGGGATAATCTTGTCGATGGAGATATACTTATACAGATTGGGGATGTTGGCCTTCCCTCCCCTCGCCTCCTTCAGACCGAGAAGGTAGGCCAGCGGCAGTACGGAACTGTCATGACTGAAGCGTAATGTGACCGTAGGTTCGCCCTTGCGGATCACCTGTTCTGCTGTGCTGACAATACTATCCAGCACCTCCTGCTGTTGTGTATAATAAGGTGTGCTGCCAGGCACAAGACCTGTATTCAACAGCCACCCTGCGTTATAGCCTTTCCACATATTGAACAGCTCGTCCTTGGTGAACACCTCTATCAGCGAAATTCCCAGCTCGGGCACGTTCTGCAGATCCTCAGCCACATTATACAACGCCTCCATCAGATCCCTTCCATTGACAAACGCTGCAGCCTTAGATGGGTCTGTAAACAGTGCTTTCATCAACCTACGACTGTCATGTGCTCCTTCAAAGATGACAGCACGCTGCTGTTCATAGAGACTACTCTCAGCGGTTTCAGTGGGTTTAATACTCAGATCCTCTACCACATATTTCATGTCGTGCTTACTTGCATTCATCTTGATTGAAAGCTGTGGGTTCTGTCTCTGCAGCTCCTGACAGAAGTTGAACATGCTCAGCATGCAACGACGGGAGGTAGACGACTTAGCATCGATCGTCAGTGGCTGTGAGAGGAGTTCAGGGTAACGATCATACATTCGGTGAGCAATCTCACGGTGCTGCTGTGCTCCAAGCTTCGACAGATCACCATCGCGATGCCACGCATCGGCATAGCCTATCCGTAACTTTTCCAGCACTTCCTTGCCTTCTGCTGTCAGGATACCAAACTGCTGGGCGCTGTCGAGTTTGTTGATAGCTGTAACATAATACTCGTTGTTCGACATATAGCGCGAACCATGTCGGCCATAATGACTGATATAGAAAGGAACATAACCAGCAGGAGCCTTCGTCAGTTTCTTGGCTGTAGGACCGGGATAAGCAAAGTAGTTCGAACCTGTGCGGTAGATATCCTTGAACATCTCCTTCTTGGTGGTCTGGGCATGAATCATTGACCATTGACAATTGGTAATTGACAATGCCAAACATAGTACACACCTGCCTATTCTGTTAATCATCGTCATCTTCATCTTTTTCGATTTTTGTTTTATAAGTAATGTTTGCTTCTTCAAGCATATTACGATAATAAGTCCTCACATCCTTCCAATGGTAGAAAGGATAGCAGTCGGTTGTGATTGGAACAGATGTCTCGTTCTCGTTCATCAGGAACTTCACGAGAATATCATCCGATCCTTGTTTACGGAAGAAGACAAGCTGCACATTACCTGCCATAGGTATCAGTCGGAAGATGGAGAAATGGTTATGCAGATCTTCCATATCATCGGTGCCACCCATGGCTTCCTGAACACCCAGAATAAACGAGAACGGCAATACCACGCTGTCGTGACCGAAACGCAGTCGAACGCCCTTCTTACCCGATGCTATCATCAGGTCGGCCTCATCCAGGAAGTTCTTCAGCAAGGGATAGATGGCGTAGTAGTTATGCCGTGAACCGGGCATCAGACCTTCCCACAGGCACCAGCTGGCATTATATACACGGAATCCGTCAATCAGTTCATCTTCTGTGAACAAATCATTGAACGATAACCCCAGTTCTGGCAAGCACAACATGTCGGAAGTGATATTCCACAGCGCATCCGCAAACTGGTAACCATCGATGAAAGTACTGGCGGCCTTCGTGTCGTTGAACAGCAGTTCAATCTGATGTCTGCCGTTCAGCTTCTCATGACGGAACTTATCTAACTTATCGTAAAGTTCACCATCGGTTTCTGATTTGGGAATCTCTATACTGTCGTTAGGAATCAGGTAGTACATATCATGCTCACTGGCGTCCATGCTGATGGTGAGCGAAGGATTCATGATAACCAGTTCCTGACAGAAATTGGCCATGCTGAGCATGCAGCGTCTTACAGTTGACGAATTGGCCTTCACGGTAATGGGCTGCATCATCAGTGACGGATAGTTCACACACAGTCTGTGGGCAATAGCCCGATGTTGCCTACCCCCTAACCGGGTAAGGTCGCCATCACGATGATACGCATCTGCAGCAGCCACCTTCAGTCGTTCATACACTTCCTTTCCCTTCTCCGTCAGCCAGCCACGAACCTGCGCCGTGTCCATCTTTCCCAAGACATACTTGTACGCATCATCATCAGTCATATAACGAGCACCATGTCTGCCGTAATGACTGACATAGAAGGGTTCATAACCTGCTGGAGCAGGTGTTACATGACCTGTCGGATTTGGATAATTACAATAGTTACCACTCGCCAATTCAATGTGTGACAGCAATTCAGACCTGGAAGTCTGTGCCTGTACGGGTATCATGAGACACGACCCAATAAGGCAACTGATCATCGTTCGTTTCATCAATACCATTTTTGATTATATTATTAGTTGAATGCTATTTCGCGGATTTATCCGCAAAGATATTAAAAATATGATTAAGAGAGAAGGAAACAAGAACATTTTTTCGTATCTTTGCAAGTAAAAAGCAGAGAACCGATGAAAGACAAATCGATAATGAAGAAAGTGATTGTCATTTGCATGGTATGTCTGGCCATTTTCGCCAACTTCTCATGCGGTAATGTAGATAAGGCAAAAGACAACAGTGATTCTGCCCAAGATTCCATCGCCAGTCCTAAGTATGCTACTGGCTATGTAGTGAAGGAGTGCGAGGGTGTACGACTGGTAGATGTGGGTAAGGACTACCATTTCGCATTGGTCACAACAGATGATGCTGAGGTGCCTGAGGGGTATACCAAAGTGCAGGTGCCTATTAAGAGCACTATTTGTATGACTTCCTTACAATTGTCGAACTTCACCATTCTGGATGCGCACGATGTGGTAAAAGGACTGACGGGTACGAAGAACATGTTCAACAAGGATATCCTGAAACGCGTAAAAGACGGGCGTATCGTGAAGATTGGCATGGAAGGCAACTTCGATACAGAGATGGTGCTGGCGGCTAATCCCGATGTAATCTTCGTTTCGCCCTCCAAACGCGGTGGCTACGATGCCATCACAAGTACGGGTATCACACTTGTTCCCCATTTAGGTTATCAGGAACTGCATCCACTTGGTCAGGCCGAATGGATCAAGTTCGTGGGTATGTTCATAGGCAAGGAAAAAGAAGCTAACGAGATCTTTGCTGGTATCGAGCGTCGTTACAACGAACTGAAGGAAAAGGCACAGAACGTAAGTCAACGTCCCACGGTGTTTAGTGGTGAGATGCACTACGGCAACTGGCACGCTGTGGGCGGAAAGAATTATCTGGCGCAGATCTTCCGTGATGCAGGGGCTGACTATGTGATTGACGATGAGGAAACCAGTGGCGAGAACCTGGAGTTTGAGAAGATGTACGCCTTGGCAGCAAATGCCGACTACTGGCGCATCCTGAACAGTTACCCTGGTGAGTTCTGCTATGAAGCACTGAAAGCTTCGGAGCCTCGTAACGAACTGTTCAAGGCTTTCAAAGAGAAGAAGGTAATCTACTGCAACATGAAAGAGACTCCCTATTACGAGATTTCGCCTGTGCAGCCAGATGTGCTGTTAAAGGACTTCGTAGCCATCTTCCATCCCGAACTGGTAGAACCTGATTACAAGCCAACATACTACAGATTATTGAATAAATGAAGAAAGTAACATTGTTCTTCACCCTCTTCGCCGCCATCGTGGTGCTGATGATTGTCAACCTCCTCATCGGCTCTGTCGATATCCCTGCCAAGGCGGTCTGCAGGATCCTCCTCTCCCCCCTCCAATCAGAGGAGTTGGGAGATATTTCGGAGATCTGGCAGAACATCATCTGGAAAGATCGTCTGCCTCAGGTCCTGACAGCCATCGTAGCAGGTGCAGGATTGGCAGTGAGCGGTCTTCAGATGCAGACCGTCTTTCGCAATCCATTGGCTGGTCCTTCCGTATTAGGAATTTCCAATGGTTCTGCTTTGGGCGTGGCTTTCGTCGTTCTGCTCTCTGGAAAGATTGGTGGTGTAGCACTGAGTCGTCTGGGTTATCTGGGCGATGCAGCCATATCCGTGGCTGCCATCGTAGGAGCCTTGGCGGTGATGATGCTTATCGTATGGATTTCCCAGAAAGTGAAGGGCAATGTTACCTTATTAATAATAGGTGTAATGATTGGCTACTTGGCTAATGCCATCATTGGTGTACTGAAATTCCTTAGTCCTGAAGAAGATGTGAAGTCGTTTGTTGTCTGGGGATTAGGCTCTTTCTCACGGGTTTCTGGAAACGAGATGATCCTCTTCGTGGTACTGATGTGCATCCTGTTACCGCTTGCCTTCCTGTTGGTCAAACCCATGAACCTGTTATTGCTGGGCGACCGCTATGCGGCCAATCTCGGTCTGAATATCCGTAGAGCCCGCATGCTGGTGATTGTCTGCTCGGGTGTCTTGGTGGCTATTGTCACTGCCTATTGCGGACCTATCATGTTCATTGGCTTGGCTGTACCCCATCTGGCCCGTGCTGTTTTCCGCACAGCCGACCATCGTCTCCTGCTTCCTGCCACGGCGCTCTGTGGTGCTGCTTTGGCACTCGTCTGCAATTTCATTGCCCGTATGCCAGGTTTCGAAGGAGCATTACCAGTGAACAGCGTGACAGCCCTTGTGGGTGCTCCTGTAATTGCTGCCGTACTCTTCCGTCGTCGTAAGGATGAGGTAGAAGAATAAACCAAACGTTTATTCGTAAATATGACCATCATCATCGATCAAGAGGATGGTCAACGAACCATTGGGCAATAGCGGATTACAATAGTCTGCACAATGGCGGATAACAGTGCTGGCAAAAGTGTTGAGCTTATTGGATGGCAGTTTCTCCCAAAGTTCGCGGGCTAAGGTCATCTCACTGATGTCGATATCACATCCTACTTCAGTAAGCATTTGCTGAATGAAGGATTTGTCCATGACCGATTTACGACTATGGGTGTCAAGATGTCCGGCTGCTAACTTCACGGCTTTACCCAACATAACGCCAAGAGTGACTTCCTTAAAACCAAGTTCGTGGGCTATCTTAAGTGTCTCACCGATGTAGTTTCCATATTCCACAAATGCCTGACGAGGCAGTTTTGAGTATAGCGCCTTCACGAAACGCTCGCTCTTACCGCCGCTATTGATAACCACGCGATCCGAACCAGAGGCTTTCGCCACCGTCATGCATTTACGAATACTTTCGATAAAAGCCTCTTCGGAAAAGGGCATCACGATACCACTCACTCCTATGATACTGATTCCACCCTCAATGCCCAGACGGGGATTAAACGTACGACGGGCAATCTCTTCCCCTTGAGGTACAGAAATGGTAATGATAAGTGGTGGAAGCTGAGAAGTGAGAGGTGAGAGAATCGTTTGGATGTTGTTTTCTATCATCTCACGAGGAGCCTTGTTGATAGCGGGTGAACCAGGAGGATAGTCAAAGCCTGGAAGCGTAAAGACACCTACCCCTTCGCCACCACGAATCTCAAAAACGTTTGCATGCTTCACGCTTGCCCTCACCTCTACCCCATTCGTCACATCAGGATCATCACCAGCCTCCTTGATGCAATAGGCATAACCATCACCATAACCCACAGGCACATCTATCGTCTCACCATTAGGTAACAACACAGGCACCTCATCCGGCATCTCGTTCTTCAGCAGTCGTAAGGTCGCAGCCACAGCAGCTGCCGTAGCGCAAGTTCCAGTGGTCAGTCCGCTATGCAAAGGATAGAATTCCGGCAACAGTTTCTCCACTGCCCGCCGCAGACCGAAAGGACCATTTACAATTGAAAATTGATAATTGATAATTGATAATTGCGGGCGTTTCAATACGATGATGCGCATACCCTTTTCTTTGGCTTCCTTTACTTTCTCATTGAAGCCACCTGACTCACCACTCTCTTTCATCAGTACAGCTTCTGCATCTGCTGTCTGAGGATAAAAGCACAACTGATTATCGGTTGCTCCCTGTAGATGAGCTAACTGGATACTACTCTCACGGTTCAGGATACGGTAAATGACCTTGATGCCTAACTTTTCCAACCATTTAAGGTGACTGATACTCTGTACTCCTGTTGTTGCCAAGAGTGTATGAATGTCTGTTGGTATCTGGGAATAGTCGTCTATCCACTCCATCTCTGGATCACGAGGTGGATAGATGCGTTCATAACGAATAACGGGGATGTTTTGTGAAACAGATACCTGGGCGATATTCTCATGAAGCTGTGAGGCGAAGGGATGAGCAGCATCCACAATCAAACGGATATCATGCTCTTGACAGAATACCCTAATCGCTTCGGCATCCATCGCACCATCTATGCGCTTTCCATGATGCAAAGCAATATCCTGCTCACCTGTTTTGGTACTGTAGTAAAAGACTTTCCCTGCCTGCTCCAGCACTTCCACAGCCTTGCGGCCTTCCGTTGTTCCTCCGAATACCAGTATCATAGATGAAGAGTGTTGAATACTATGAAGCTTGATTATCGTCACCCTGACGGAAAAGATGGGTGAAATGCTTTGAGTAGAGTTCGGAGAGACCGCTACGGTTGTCAATGGCCTCACCAACCACAAGCATCGTAGTGAGGGTGAGGTGATTATCGTGAACGATCTTAGCAAGATCTTTTAATTTGCCACGATAGATCTTCTGATCAGGCCAAGTAAGATGATAACAGGCCGCCACAGGGGTATCCTCAGGATACTCCTGTAACAACTCCTTTTGCACATCATCAACGATGGCAGCACTGAGGAAAATGCACATGGTACTCTGACTCTTGGCCAGCAGATGCAGTTTCTCTTTCTCTGGCATGGGTGTACGTCCCTCGCCACGGGTGAGAATGATGGTTTGACAACGCTCTGGAATCGTAAACTGACTCTGCAGTTCTGCCGCTGCAGCGAGGAACGATGAGATGCCTGGCGTGATATGATAATCCATACCATTGGCATCAAAGAAAGCCATCTGTTCCTGAATGGCGCCAAAGATACAAGGATCACCTGTATGCAGACGGACAATGAAATGACCCTTGTCGTAGTGTTCCTTCATCAGTGCGCACTGCTCCTCAAGGTTCATATCTGCAGAGGAACGCACGATGGCACCAGACTTATGACAATCCGTCAATGCCTTTGGTACTAATGAACCTGCATAGAGGATAAGGTCTGCACGCTCCAGCATCTTACGACCGCGAACGGATACCAAATCAGGGTCGCCAGGACCTGCACCCACAATCTCGATATGGCCCTCACGCAGATACTTACGGTCAATGGCTACGGCAAGTGTGAAGTTCTTTCCCTTCACTTTCGGCAATAGCAGTTTGCCATAATTGGAACCCAGAATGGCAGCCGCCTCGCAGACACTTGGCGTCCCCACATGTTTTTCTACCATTTCGCTGGGTGTGGGGACATCTACCTTGGCCAGTTCGTCGGCAGTATAAAGTTTGAGTTCAAGTCCGTATCGTTCTTTTTGGAACTTTTGGATAACTGGTTCCTCTGCTTTGATATCAATGGTACAGATATTGCGGATGCATTCAGACCATAGATAAATATTGTGTTCACTTAGCAGTTGTTGGATATCCTCATAAGTATCAACTGGTGCCTGATGAGCCAGTCCGATGCCCAAATCCAACACTTGTGGAGTATATTGAACGACTAATAAATCAGATGGTAAATTAGAATAGATGAAAGGAGAAACAACAATTGCTAAAGAGTAGTTTCCCTCCATAATCTCATCGACGGTATTAACAATGGTCACATGTTGGGGACAAGTGCGTTCAAGATAATCTGTGCCCTCATCACGAATATCAAGCAGAAGAGCCACAGGCTCCCTATTGACAAACTTACCTATCGCCGTATTGAGGTTTCCC
Source organism: uncultured Prevotella sp. (assembly GCA_900314935.1). Lineage (GTDB taxonomy): Bacteria > Bacteroidota > Bacteroidia > Bacteroidales > Bacteroidaceae > Prevotella. The sequence goes on along the minus strand of OMXE01000006.1, from coordinate 30,887 downwards.
ACATAACTCATTTGCCAATCATAGTTTTCATAGATAATATCAAGTGCCCAAAGGCCAGCATTGTCACTTTGGGTAGTGATGATAGGATCAACGCCTAGAGCACCGGCAATATGTTTGGTTAAATCATTAGCGCCTCCAATGTGGCCAGAGAGGACAGAAATAACGTGGTTGCCAAAAGAATCTACACAGACTACGGCAGGGTCTATGTGCTTATCTTCAATATAGGGAGCAATGGTGCGCACACAAATGCCCATCGCCCCGATGAAGACGAAAGCATCGAATTGCTTCCACTGACTACCCACATCTGCACGCTTAATGGTTTTGGCACCAAGTTCACGTTGGAGCGTTTGGGCGATTGTACTACCAGCCTCGCTGATCTGAATGACTGCTATATTCATTTGTGAGCTTTTAAGATTTCTATGGGATGATGTTCATCGATGATTATTCTCATAGGTAGTTCTTGCTTCAAACCGAGTTCCTGACAGACTTCGTCCCAAAGTTGATGACTGTCAGTAACCACCTTGGGAGCTTTCACGCTATTCATCACGATACAGCCGTCATCAGTCAAGACCGTCAGAACCTTGGCCATGATCTCTTTCAGTTTCCCGCCATGTCCACCGATAAATACAGCATCGGGACGAGGGAGTGAAGAGATGTCCGTTTCGAGGAAATCACCCATGTGGATGTTGATGCCTGGACTACCGAATCTTCGAGCATTCTCCCGGATGATGGCTTCGCATTCGGGACGGATCTCGAAGGCTTCTATCTGGAGATGTGGGAATTGCAACTTGGCTTCGATGGAAACACTACCGGTACAGAAGCCAATATCCCACAACACATGTCTTGGGGGGAGGTCGAGTGCCCGAAGTGTCAGCAAGCGGATAGGCATCTTGGTAATCATCTTCTCACGACCGTCGAGCAGGGCAAAGTTAGAGTCGGGAATACCAAAGGAACGAGGAACACTGTGTTCAGCACAAAGGATGAGACAGTTGGGATGGGTGAAGTCGCACTGCGCCGCCTCTTCAAGCGTAAGCGTTGAAACCTTTTCAAGATTGGGATTACCCAAATGCTCACCCACAAATATCTGGTATTGGGTATAGCCATACTCCAACATCCGCTGGGCAATCGTGGCAGGTGTATGCTCACGGTCGGTCAATACCCCAATCTTCCCTACCCTTTCTATGAGCGCCTTGTCGAAATCAGGCCATGGACGACCCGTCAGCGAGACGATGCGCATATCATGGTAAGGAATGAGTAGACGGTGTGCCAACAGTTGTAACGAGTTGAACGTGGGATAAAGAACCATCTCTGCCTCGGGCATCTTCCGTTTAATGGTATTGGCAAAGCCAAAGAAAAGAGGGTCACCAGATGCGAAAACGATAAGAGAACCACTCCCGTCCCTCACAGGGAAGGGTTGGGGAAGGGTCTTATATTGTTCGAAGACGGCATCAAGGGGCACGGTGATATCTATCCATTGAGCATCAGCAGGCAGCAATGGAGCTACGATCTCATGGTGGCGCTTGCCACCTGAGAAAACCTTGCCATTCTTTATGATGTCTAAAACATCTGGAGAAAAGAACGGCTCAGGATGATCACTTATGCCTATTACAATAAACTTCAATTCTTATATTTTTGAATTTTATAAGTCTCTTCCTGGTTTCAGTTGTGCAGCATCATCAAAGGTAAGAATGGCATTACACAGCGTTGCTGCCAAGTTACTACCACCCTTCCGTCCTTCAACAATGATCTTGGGGATATCCCTGAACGTCTTCACCATGTGCTTTGATTCCCTGACATGCACAAAGCCCACAGGAGCAGCAATGATGCCAACAGGCTTTGCCTTTCCCTTACGAATCAAGTCACACAGTTCCATCAGTGCCGTTGGGGCATTACCGAAGGCAAAGAGTGCATCAGGATGTTCCTCAACGGCCAGACGAATACCTGCCTGCGTTCTTGTAATACCAAGGGTTGAGGCCATCTCGGCCACACGAGGATCAGAGAGATAACACTTCGCCTCAATACCCAATCGTTGGAGTGCTCCCTTGCGAATTCCACTTACCACCATTGTCACATCCGTAACAATTGTTTTCAAACTGCCCTCCTCCACCTTATTATATAATGTCTCTACTGCCTCTTCATCGGTATAGAGAATGCGCTCCATCTCGAAGTCGGCCGTAGTATGAATTGCATGCAGCAATGCCCAGAACCATCCCCTATCCATTTCTGTCATGGGGTGACGCTTAGCGTGGGTGCCTAATTCCTTTTCGATGGTGCGGAACGACTCCATCATGATTTGCTGACCAGGCTTGAGTTGTTGCGAATCCCCTCTATCGACAGAATAGTAGCCACGAGGGGTAATGATCTTACCATCAGTAATATACGACTGTGAATTACCGATAATGATCACGGTGAACATATCCACATCCTCCGGATCGAAAGCACCTAAAGTGGTGATATTGACAGACTGCTCCTCACGACCAGCCTGACGAACATAGCCTACGGGGGTATCCTTTGAACGTAGTCGTAAGAACAATTCTATGAATCTGTACAGCTGCCAGTAACGTCCATGTGACTTGGGATTATAAATCGCTGTTACGAAGTCACCTGCCGCTGCTGCCCTGATTCTCCGCTCAATCACCTCCCAGGGAGTCATCAGATCGCTGAGTGAGATGATACACATGTCATGACCGATGGGCGCTCCTAACAAAGCGGCAGCCTTCTGGAAGGCAGAGATGCCAGGGAGGACCTCAATCTGGATTGATGATTTTCTCTCCTCCTTCATCTCGCAGACAAGTGGTGCCATGCCATAGATGCCCGCATCACCAGAGGAAATAACCACCACAGTCTTGCCCTCCTCAGCTAGTTGGAAAGCCTGTTCTGCCCGTTCCCGTTCCTTCTTCATGCCTGTGTCGATACACTCGCAGTCGGGTTTCAGATAAGGCTTAACGAACTGGAAGTAGTACTGATATCCCACCACGGCATCAGCCTCTCTGACCGCCTCCACCACGGCAGGGGTGATATCCTCACGACTTCCCGGTCCTATACCTGCTATAATTATCTTACTCATATCAGCTGCAAATATACAAAAAAAATGATAACCACCATCAAAATCTCTGCCGTTCTATTCACACGAATGGCTTTTTTCATGTCATCTGTGGTAAGCTCACGGTCGTTCTCTCCGATATAGGGTTTGTCGAACAGTTCTCCGAAATAGTAATGAGGACCGCCGAACCTGCAGTTGAGAATACCTGCCAGAGCAGCCTCTGGATAGCCGCTGTTGGGCGAAGCGTGATTCTTACCGTTCTTCTTGATGAAATTGAAAATTGAAAAATCAAAATTCAAAATGGCATGAGGCAACGCCATCAACAGGGCGGTAAGACGGGCAGGGATGTAGTTGGCCACGTCATCGATGCGGGCTGCCCAGCAACCGAAATCTTTATACCGCTCCGTGCGATAGCCAATCATCGAGTCGAGCGTGTTCACCATCTTGTAGGTAAGCATCCCTGGTGTACCCAGCAAAGCCAGCCAGAACAGGGGAGCAATCACACCATCGCTCAGGTTCTCAGCAAGTGTTTCAAGGGCAGCCGTACGCACCTTCTGGGCAGAGAGTTCAGAGGTGTCACGCCCCACGATGCGGGCTACCTGTTCCCTACCCTCTTCCAATGATCGGTCTAAAGCTAAAAAGACATTCCTCACTTCTCGAATAAGGGTGGTTCCTGCCAGGCAATAGAAGATGATAATTATATCAAAGAGAAGCCTCACCCCCATCCCCTCTCCAAAGGGCGAAGGGAGTTTACTGAATAGATATCTAAGAAGGAAGGTGGCGATGAAGATGAGAAGAATGAGGGTGATGGCCAAGATGGCTCCTTTCAGTTGACGATGAGCACCTTTATTCAGTCGGTGCTCTCCCCACGAGATCATCCGTCCGAACCCCACAACAGGATGCGGAAGACGCTGGGGGTCACCAAAGATCAGATCGAGCACCCAGCCAATGAGGAGGGCAAAGGGGTTAGTCATCTGTCAGTATCTTGTATATCTGTTCCATATCCACATGTTTCCTGACATGCTCCGCCAAACGGTCGTACTGCTCTTCCTTGAATGCCTGATAGTCGAACGACTTATCAGTCTTCGCCAACTTATCGGCAAAGGGTTGCAGTAGGAAATCAACAAACGGAGCATTGTCGAGAATGCCGTGAATATACGTACCCATGCATTGATTATCAACGAAATAGCCATCAGCACGTCCATCACTTAATTGTAGCAGAGGTGATTCCTTCGCATCGCCAAAAGGTAGCGTCTCACCCATGTGAATCTCGTAACCGTTCAAGAAGTGAGAGGTGAGAGGTGAGAGGTGAGAGGTAAGTTGAGCCTCTATTTGTCGGGTAACCTTCTCGCCACCTATGGTAGTAGTGATAGGTAATAATCCTAATCCAGGGAGTCGTTCGATATCGCCCTCCACATGATCAGGATCACACACTTCAACACCCATCATCTGATAACCGCCACAGATACCGAGAACAGTGGCACCGTCTCGATGCGCTCTTATAATAGCCTGGGCACACCCGTTGCGGCGCAGTTCATAGAGGTCGTGCAAGGTGGATTTCGTACCAGGCAGGATAATAATATCCGCCTTACTGATATCATCCGTGTTGTTCGTATAGAAAAGATGGATGCGAGGATCCTGTTCCAAGGCATCAAAATCGGTATAGTTAGAGAGATGACGGAGCATCACCACGGCCACATTCACCTTACCTTGTCGCATCTCGAACGATTTCTGCGCCAATGCCACCGAGTCCTCTTCCTCGATATGGATATCAGTATAATAAGGTATCACACCCAGTACGGGTATTCCACAGATTTCTTCCAGCATTTGCTTCCCTTTATCAAAGAGTCGCATATCTCCTCGGAACTTATTGATAATGATACCCTTAATAAGCTTTCTATCTTCTGGATTCTGTAAGGCAATACTGCCATAAACGGAGGCAAAGACACCACCACGGTCGATATCTCCCACAAGGATTACATCGGCTTTGGCATGGCGTGCCATGGGAAGGTTTACCAAATCGGTATCCCTGAGGTTGATCTCCGAGATACTCCCCGCCCCTTCCATCACAATAGGATTATATCTGGCCGACAGACGGTCGAAGGCATCACACACCTCTTTTCTTAATTGAGAATTGAGAATTGAAAATTGAGAATTGTTCTTCCAATAATCATAAGCGCTCTTGTTCCCGAGTGGCTTGCCGTTGAGCACCACCTGTGAGGTATGGTCGCTCTGAGGTTTCAACAACAGCGGGTTCATATCCGTATGACAAGCGATGCCTGCTGCCTCAGCCTGTACTGCCTGAGCTCTTCCGATCTCCAGTCCTTCAGGGGTGGCATACGAGTTCAGGGCCATATTCTGCGCCTTGAAAGGAGCAGGATGGTAGCCGTCCTGTCGAAAAATACGACAGAATGCTGCGGCAATGATACTCTTGCCAACATCACTGCCCGTACCGGCCAGCATCAACGGATGTAACTTTCCCTTTTCCAATTATTTCTAATTTTCAATTCTCAATTCTCAATTTTCAATTGAATAAAGGTGGGTATAACTTGCAAACACATTCTTGTAGCAGAACACAGGAGTGGTAACAGGCTCGCCTTGGGCGTTATAGACCTGTACGACAGATGGTGGCGTTTCGCCTAAGAACTGGGTATAGTGGAACTCATGCCCCCTATACTCCTTCCCTTCGAGTACGAAACGACGATAACCTAACGACAGTTTCCTATCCTCTCTGCGGGCGGAGATGGTATAGGGCAACACGCCGCACATCGGGTATTCACCATCATCTGTGACAATCTTCTCACAGAGGTACATCATCCCGCCACATTCCGCCTGGATCCTGCCGCCACGTTCTGCGTAGTCCTTAATGACTTTCCTACACTTCTCGTTACCGACCAGTGCCTCCATATGCTTCTCTGGATAGCCGCCTGGCAGATAAAGAATGTCTGTATCATTGAGGTTGGGCACCTCGGTTTCAGGATCAAAGTACGTGACGGATGCAAAACGGTCGATGTTTTCCCGATAGAGAAAGGTGAAACTATCGGCATTAAGTGCCACTGTTGCATGGAGTCCGCAACGGTCGAACTGGGAGTCCGTGCCTTTTGGACTGGGGGTCCGTAACGGTCGGACTGGCATTTCAAGGAGTTTCTTCCAGTCCACATGCTCCTCCAACAAGGCTGTCAGCTGACTGTTCTCCGGATGTTCTGAAAAGTCTAATCCCAAGTAACGGGAACCTTGCTCCAAAGAAAGACGCTTAGGCAAATATCCTAAACAAGAAATATGGAGGTCATCGCAGACTTGTTGCAGCATCTTGAAATGGCGCTCGCTCCCTACCCTGTTGAAGATCACACCGCAGATACGGATATCCTGTCTGAAATGGATGAAGCCTGAGAGCAACGGAGCAATGGAATATGCAGCCGACTTAGCATCTACCACCAGGATTACAGGGATGTCAAGCACTCGCGCAATCTCTGCCGAAGACCCTTTATCACGGTCATAACCATCGAAAAGTCCCATCATCCCCTCCACTATACAGACATCAGCTTCCTTTCCATAACGCACAAACAATTCCTGCACATGGTCTGGTGAGGCCATGAAGGTGTCGAGGTTGATACTGGGTCGGCCACACACCATCTCATGGAATTTTGTGTCGATATAGTCGGGTCCGCATTTGAACGGCTGTACCCTCAGCCCCTTCTGGGTCAGTAGCGCCATCAGTCCTCGGGCAATGGTCGTCTTGCCCGAACCGCTGGCAGGTGCCGCTATGAGAAAACATGACTTCACGGGTACAAAGGTACGATTAAGCGAGCACAAAAGCAAATAAAAGTTATTTTAATTTTGTTTTGTCGAGCAAAGTACCTTCGACGCAGTCAAAGATAGTGTTTTTAGATGAGAAATGTAGAATGGTAAAAGGGAAATATTGTATTGCGACTGCATTTTTTTGCTTTTCCCTTTTCACTTATCACTTTATTTTGTATCTTTGCATCCAGAAGGCAATCATTCGACTGATGTCGCTTGATGTAAGGGAATCCGGTGAGAGTCCGGAACTGTACCTGCAGCTGTAATCCCCATTTAAGGGGTCTGCTTGTATAACGCCACTGACAATATGTCGGGAAGGTAAAGCAGACTGGGGAGAGTCAGAAGACCTGCCTGAAAGAATGAAAAAACGCCCGTACAGGGAAATACGATGGCGAAAACAATTGTTTTGATGAGAAGGAGATTCTTGGTAGGACTGGCATGGCTATGCCTGACTCCTGCATTGAGGGCTCAGATCACGCTGCAAGGCGACTCCTTGCAGGAGGTTGTGGTTACGGGTACTGGTACGCAGCACCTGTTGAAAGATGTGCCCGTACAAACGGAAGTGATCAGTCACCGACAACTCCAGCAGTATGCAGGACGTTCCATTGAGGATATCCTCTCAGGACTGAGTGCCTCATTCGCCTTTAACGAGAGCGACATGGGTTCGCAGTTACAGATAAACGGTCTGGGAAACTCGTATGTGCTGATTCTGATCGACGGTCGTAGGTTACATGGTGACAATGGCGGTGATAACGACTTGAGTCTGATCGACCCGCTGAACATCGAGAAGATAGAGATCGTGAAGGGAGCATCGAGCGCACTATATGGCTCTGATGCCATAGCTGGTGTCATCAACATCATCACCAAGAAACACCGTGAACATGGCATGAAGCTGGACAACACCACTCGTGTAGGCTCGTTTGGCGATATCCGTCAGCATAACGGCATCGCCCTTAACTACGGCAAGGTGTCGAGTTATACCAATTTCCAACTACAGCACTCCGACGGCTGGCAGAACACCGCTGAGGAGGCGATACAGCAGACCGAGTATCATATCACCGACTCCCGTAATAAGACCGTGAACCGACATACCAACTGGCAGTTGGCCGAACGACTGACATACCAGTTGACGAAGCAGATCGAGCTCTATGCTGACGGGAGCATCTACTGGAAACGTATCTATCGCCCCAGCGGTCATCATCCAGGTGTTGATATCAAGACATACGACCTCCAATATAACAATGCCTCGGCATCGGTTGGTGGGAAATGGAAACTGAACAGTACGGATGTGATTACCTTGGATGCCGACTGGAAACGACATGCTTATAACTATGCGTTTACAGACACTACGCTCACTGACGGATATGTCAATGGTCGTTTTACCAATTATTATCCTTGGTTCCCAGGACAACGGGAACTGCAGAGCGATCAGCAGCTGACAAATGTGAGTCTGAAAGGTGTCTTCGCTCTCCCCTATGAGCAACAGTTGAGTACAGGATTGGAATACCGCTACGATTGGCTGAAGGCGCCAATGCGGGTTAAGGGCGGTAAAGCATCTGATAATACCGAGGCTATTTATGTGCAGGATGAATTGTCGTTGCTGGATCCGCTCTACCTGACAGCAGGTTTACGACTGACACGTAATGAAGGTTTCGGTACGCGTCTAACACCCAAGGTATCGGCCATGCTGAAAGCGGGTGACCTCAGACTGCGGGCAACATGGAGTCAGGGCTACAAGACACCCACGCCGAAGGAACTGCATTATCAATATGTCAAGAACATGAACGGTGTGTATCTCTACCTGGGTAATGATAACCTGAAGGCGCAGACATCGAATTACTACGGACTGAGTGCGGAATATACCATCGGACAACTGACGCTGACGCTTGCTCCATATTATAATAAGGTAAAGGATATGATCACGCTGGTTACTATCCCTGCCAGCGAGGCTCCCGGCGATTTGATTATCCGATACGATCCCAAAAGGGTGCGCCAATATCAGAACATGGATAATGCCAAGACCTATGGTGTTGACTTCACCGCTCGCTACCAGGCTCGTCATTTCACGCTGGGTGGCTCCTACAGCTATCTCGACACCGAGGCTGACCAGTATGATCCTGAGGATGAGGTGATGCGTCGCGTTACCATCGATGGTATGGCTCACCATAAAGCCAACTGGTATGCCACATGGCAACATCAGTTTAGAGGTCAGAGGTCAGAGGTCAGAGGTCAGAGATATGTTCCCTCCCTAGGATTAGGACTCTATGGCAGAATGTCGAGCAAACGGCATTATCAGACTGATGGCGATGGAAAGGGTTACCAGATCTGGCGGTTCACAGCACGTTATAGTTTTACCCCCAAGCATTCCTCTCACCTCTCACCTCTCACCTCTTACCTCTTCCAGATTGAGGCAGGTGTTGACAATATCTTCGACTATGTGGACCGTACACCTCACGGACTGCACCTCGGTACCACAACAGCGGGGCGTACCTTCTTCGCTTCCCTGACAGTCAGCTTCAACAAAGGAAAGAAACTCAATAATCAATATAAGTCTAATTTAAACGTTAATGACAATGAAAACGATTAAGTATTTGATGATGGCCATGATGGCTATTATGGTCAGTGCAACATTCACTGCCTGCGATGATGATGACGACAACAACGAACTGTCGAACTATCAGAAGTATCAAGAGGCCGTGAACCAAACGGTGAACAGTCAGAAGAGGAACAACAAGGTGATCCTGCTCGTGGCCTTCGGCTCTACTTGGGAACAGGCTTACGACACTTTCGACCAGATCGTAGCCGACTACAAGAGTCAGTTCAGCGGATGGGATGTGTACCTCTCTTTCTCAAGCGCTATCTGTATCAACCAGGCGCGTGCCGGTGAGAATGTAGCACCGAAGGACTACTACGATCCTGAGCATTGGCTGACGGCTATCGGACTGGCTGGTTACAAACAGGTGGTGGTGCAGTCACTGCAGGTAATCCCTGGTGAGGAATATCGTCGTGTTCGCGACACGTATGTAAAGGACTTCATGAACAATCGTAACGGTGACTTCACCGATGCTTACATGAAGAGTCTTGACCTGAACGTCGTGGTGGGTACACCGCTGATGGCTGAGGAGAGTGATGCCAAGACACTGGCAACTGTCCTGAACAACGAGAGTGATGTGAAGGCTGCTGTGGCCAACGGTATCGTGGCTTTCATGGGACATGGTAATCCTGAGGGTTACGACTACTACGGCGGTAACATCCGTTATCTGCAGCTGGAGGAGTATCTGCGTGAGATCAGTGAGAACTACTACGTTGGTACCGTGGATATGGACGAGACCTACGCTGAGGATGTGCTGAAACACATCGAGGGAGGTCAGTTCGACATCGCAGTGGGCGATATGACAAAAACGATGAACTATGCTGCCAACAACGCAAAGAAGGCACAGCTCTATCCGCTGATGTCGATTGCTGGTGACCATGCCCACAACGACATGGCTGATCCTGATGACAAAGAGAGCTGGTTCACACTGTTCAACGGGGCTGGTATCAGCACTGCTGCCTACGAGACCACCTTCACAGAGGCTTGCTGGAAGAAGTACAAAAAGGGTGATGAGTATATCCCTGCACTGGGTGAGCGCGCTGCTGTACGCAAACTGTGGATGAACCACACTCGTGAGGCCATCGCCAAGCTGGGTACTGAGGAAGCACTGTCAACTCCCACAACGGCTCCTGAAGAATAATGTCTATACGTATCAAATATAGATATCTCATTGGAGATGCTGTCGCAAGACGGCATCTCCTTCTTACCTGTCTGCTAACGGCTTGTCTCTCCGTTCAGGCACAGATTCATCAGAAACAGCAACGCGACTCATCCATGACGAGTCGTACGTATAACCTGAATCCCGTGGTAGTGACAGGCTCTGGTCACCACCAACGATTGAAAAGCACCCCTACCCCTGTCCGCGTTCTCAGCAGACAGGAGATTCACCAACAGGGTATTGCCACCTTCGACGGTGCCCTGACACGCATCATGCCCCAGGTATCGATGGCTCCCAACTCCATGGGATCATTCCTCCGTCTGAACGGACTGGGTAACAAATATATCCTGATCCTGATCAACGGACAGAAGCTTACAGGCGATATCTCCAACAACATCGACCTGAACCGCATCAACATGGCACGGGTGAAGCGTATCGAGGTACTCGACGGCGCAGCGTCTTCACTCTACGGCAGTGATGCGATAGCGGGCGTGATCAATATCATCACAGATCAGCCTACACAGGATATGATCAGCGTAACAAGCGATACCCGTTTGTCGGGTCATGGACAACGTACAGAGGCCGTCAGTCTTGATATCTTCAAGAACGGCTTCGGCTCCTATACTTCATTTAGTCATGACCAGGCCGACAGTTACCAGACAACCGATCTGGAATATGTCAAGGACTCTGATACAGAGACGCAGAAAACGATAGCACCTTTCTTTACGGGCTATCGCTCAGATATCATCGGACAGAAATTCACCTACGCCCCTAACAGTCGTTTGGCAATGAATGCGGGCGTGGACTATTCATATAAGATAACCGACCGTCCTGAAACCAGGCAAGACATCTCGGGCGGTAACGACTACGAGATGCGCTACAAAGGATTCCGCTGGAACGTGGGCGGAATATATAAGTTAGGCGGTCGTAACTCGTTGCAGGCTGACTTCACCGTCGACCGCTTCCGCTACGGTAAGGAATATGATGTGGCTACCAAGGATTATGCCATTGGTGACTATATTCAGTCGAAGAAACAACGTTCTATGGAAGGTGAAGTCAAAGCCATCCTCGACCTGCCCGCCTTCTGGGGAGATAAGAGGGGTACTTCCACCACTATTATTGGAGCCGACTGGCGTAAGGATTTCCTCACGGCTACTTCAGGTAATATTCATCAGAATGTGTATATGCTGGCTGTCTATGCTCAGCATGAGATGCAGGTGGTGAGACGACTGACTGCTACCCTCGGACTGCGTTTTACGCATCATGAGACGTTCAACAACCAACTCACACCCAAGGCCACGCTGATGTATGCCCCGGGTAACTTCCGTTTCCGTGCTACCTATTCGGCAGGCTTCCGTGCTCCTGGTCTTGATGAACTCTATTACCATTATTTCTCGGTGAACCGCGGTAAGCCGCAAATCAGTTTCGGTAACCAGAACCTAAAACCTGAGAAAAGTAACTATTTCTCGCTGAATGCCGAATATCGCACCCAACTGCTGGCCGCCAGTATCACGGGCTTCGTCAACCGCATCAACGATATGGTGGTGAAACAAAACGTGGAGGTGGATGCTGCTGCACTGGAGATGTTGCAGAGGGAGTTTCCTGAGATGACTGCCGACCAAGCCGCCAAACTCGTTCACTATGCGCTCTACCAGAATAGCGACAAGGGCGAGGTAAAGGGTGTACAACTGAGCATGTCGGCAAACATGTTCAACGGCTTCAACCTCACCGCCAACTATGTATATACTTATGCCCAAATAGAGCGAAGCATCCGTCATGCGGCCACCATCGCCGCCAACTATCATCATACGTGGGGAGGATATACACTGAACGTGAATGTCAACGGACGACTGCAGTCGAAAACGTATTACCCCGATTACGAGGATGCACCTGGTTTTGGCTTGTGGAACTTCAATACCACTCATACCTTTGAAGGACTGAAATGGGCGCTGCTGGAGCCAAGCATCGGTATCGATAATATCTTCGACAGGGTTGACCGCCGCATCGATTCTCCTACTCGCAAATATGCACTTTATAGTCCTGGAAGAATGGTGGTAATTGGATTAAAGGTAAGATTCATGAAATAAGTTGTATATGACTGAAGGACACGGAGATGATATCTATAGGTATGATGACATTCGGATCAATTTCAGTTCGAATGTTTATACCCATGCGGATCTTTCAAAACTAGAGGAACATCTGCGTGAGATGGTCGGGATGATACGAAATTATCCGGAGCCAGAACCATTCTCACTAGAAGCTGTCATTGCCCGCAAATATGATATCCCGACAGAGTGCGTACTCGTTACCAGCGGAGCTACGGAGGCCATCTATCTCATTACACGCACCTTTGCTTTGCAACAGGAATCATTCAGCGCCTCTATACTCCACCCCACTTTCAGTGAATACGAGGATGCTTGCAGGATGTATGGCATTCCTACCCTCCCCGATAACGAAGCCAACGCTCATTCCATTCTCTGGCTCTGCAACCCCAACAACCCTACTGGTTCGGTGGTTTCGCCTGAAAAGATTCAGCAGTATGCCCGGCAGTTTGATTATGTGGTGGTCGACCAATCCTACGAGGATTATACGCAAGCGCCGATGCTAACCCCTCAGGAGGCTGTGAGTTCAGATAATATTCTGCAGTTGCACTCCCTGACCAAGACCTATGCCATTCCGGGACTACGCATTGGATACATCATTGCACCCTCCCATCTAATCGGTCTGCTACGCCAATATATGGGTCCGTGGACCGTCAATACCCTTGCCATAGAAGCGGGAAAGTGGCTGATAGAGAACGATGTGCGGGTGCTGCCCGATATCAATACTTATCTAAAAGAAACAGAACGACTGCGTCAATGTTTGAACCAGATACCGGGTATCAAAGCTGCCGAGACACAAACCAACTTTTTTCTGGCGCAAGTAACGCCATCTACCGCTGCAGAGCTCAAAGACTATCTGGCAAGGTACCACCACATCCTCATCCGCGACGCCTCCAACTTCCGCGGTCTTACCCCCCATCACTTCAGAATCTCTACCCAGACATCGCAAGAAAACGACATGCTTGTCAACGCCATCGAGGAGTTTATGCAACGAAAAAAACGTTCCCAACGTGGGAATAATTTGTTCCCAACGTGGGAATGCATAGTAAGTGACCTAGTTTGAGGTGGAAAGTGGCTCTCCCTATATTCCAAGCACCCGATTTTCAATATTCGGCTGAAAAAATGAAAGAATTTTGTGTTTTTGCCCAAGACCTAACTGTTTCACATAAGAAAATGCCTGTATATAGGTGTTTCACGCGTTTTTGACACCTTCAAGACCTAACATAAGACCTAACATAGACCTAACGTCAGACCTAACATGTCAACTTGGAACAGTCGTAAGACGAATAACTGACAACCTAAATCAGCGAACTACAAAAAGATGCTAATGGTAGGTCTTATGTTAGGTCTATGTTAGGTCTATGTTAGGTCTATGTTAGGTCTATGTTAGGTCTTTTAGCATCCCTTTTGCATCTAAGTCATTTATAATAAACCATTTAACTATTTACAATGTTAGGTCTTTCGAAAACTGCAAAAATTCTTTTTTTTCGCGAACCTGAGGTTTTAGAAACAGGTATGATTATGCCTCATGAAAAAGAAAAAACCTTAGTTTGCACTTGTATTCAAAAAAAAGTTGTATATTTGCAATCAAGTATCGGCAATGCATGTACAACAGTATATGATATAAGCTCCAGTGGGGGTGCTGATATGATCTTCGAGGGTATAAATAAATGAAGCGTACGCTTTTTATTCAAAACGTCTCTTAAGCTTGGCCGCAAAATAGACGATTCCTATATGATAAAGAGTGGATGCTCACGCTATAGGCGTGGGCGTTTATCTTATCTATAGGAATGGGCACTGGCCAAGCGCCTGAGACGTTGGATAAGTATAAATTGTCCACGTCTTTTTTTGCGCTTGCTAGTGTCTCACGTTTCTGAACGAATCCCGTTCGCTTTTTCAATAACTAAAAACTTATGGCAAAGAAATTGCAACTTGGCTATAGGGAGATAGAGCAACGGCTGGCAGATTCGTTCAGTGGCAGAGTGAACCCGGCAGAAGTGGGCTATCAGTTGCTCTATTCCTTTGGCAAAAGCGAACGCGACATCGAGCGCTTCAAGGAAGGCAAAGGCGTCTTGAAGACCTTTGACGGATTACTTATTAAAGGTTTATTCTGTTATCAGCCTGTCAGTATGTTTGACTTGACGGACCAACTGGAACTGCTGAAAAAGAATCTGCAGATCATCAAGGCAGCCCCAAAGATTGTTGCTGTGAGCGATGGCAAAACGATACTGGCCTACGACTTGCGCGAGAAGGACACCTACGAGAACCAATTGGAACGACTGCCTTCTGACTTTGCTTTCTTCTATCCTTTGATGGATGTGGAGCGTGTGCATTATGTAGAGGAAAGTCCTGCCGATGTGAAAGCAGCCGAGAAACTGGCAAAGCTTCACGATGAATTGCGCAGTTACAACGAGTTTCGTAGCGATGATGACTTGCACGACCTGAACATCTTCATCAGTCGCCTGCTGTTCTGTTTCTTTGCCGAGGACACGGGCATCTTCGAGGAAAACCTCTTTACCTCCAGCATCCAACGATACACGAAGGAAGATGGTTCCGACCTTTCGCAATATCTCGACGAGTCGTTCAACGTGATGGACCTCTCGCTCCGTCATAGCAATATACCCAGCATTGTGAAGCAGTTCCCATACGTCAATGGTGGTTTATTTTCCAAGCATATCCAGATACCACGGATGGGAGCCAAGGCCCGACGGATCATCATCGAGTGCGGCGAACTGGACTGGAAAGACATCAACCCTGACATCTTTGGCTCGATGATTCAGGCGGTTGTTAATCCGGAGGTACGCGCTAATCAGGGTATGCACTACACCTCGGTGCCTAACATTATGAAGGTAATCAATCCGCTGTTTATGGATGAACTGCGAGGGGAGTTTAACAAGCTCAACGAGTTTTATGAGCAGAAGCTTCAGATGAAGAACATCGGTGCACTCTCTCAGAAACAGTTCTATGAGGATTTGAAGCCTGTCATCAAAAAATGTGACGCCCTTTTGAAGCGTATGAGCCGCATGAAGTTCTTCGACCCAGCCTGCGGTAGCGGCAACTTCCTGATTATCACCTATAAGTGCCTGCGTTTCCTCGAAATGGATATCCTCGCCTTGCAACGCAAATGCACGCCAGAGGGTGAACTGTTGTTTGTGGATAATAGTGTGATTTCGCTTTCACAATTTTATGGCATCGAGTTGCTCGACTTCCCTCACGAAGTGGCTATGCTTTCGCTGTGGTTGGCAGAACATCAGATGAATACCAAACTCAATGAAAACTTTGGAGTCAACACCAAGGCCTTGCCATTGAAGAACATCACCCAGATTGTTTGTGGCAATGCCTGCCGAATCGACTGGAATACAGTATGTCCGCATACCCCAGAGGAAGAAGTCTTTATCTTTGGCAATCCGCCGTATTTGGGGAGTAGTATGCAAGATGAGAAGCAAAAGGCGGATTTGGAACACGTCTGTGGGAAGTTCCAAAACTACAAGAATTTGGATTATATCGCCAATTGGTTTTATCTTGGTACTCTATACATTAAAGGAAGTAAAGCTAGATGTGCATTCGTGAGTACAAACTCTATCTGTCAGGGAGATTCTGTTGCGCTACTATGGCCTAACGTTTTTGATAAAGGAGTAGAGATCCATTTTGCGTACCAATCGTTTAAATGGACAAACAATGCCAAATATAATGCAACAGTTATGGTAGTTATTATTGGTCTTTCATATATATCCAAAGAAGAGAAACTCCTATATAATTCCAATAATCAATGTAAAAAATGCAGTCATATAAATGCCTATCTTCTAGATGGACCAAACATTATTGTTAACAGAATTAGCAGTTCAATTTCTAATCTGCCAGAAATGGTTTTCGGCAATAAACCAACAGATGGAGGATTCTTGATATTAGATCAACGAGAGAGAGACTCCATTCTAAACAAATATCCGCAGGCAGAAAGAATCATTAAGAAATATCATGGGGCTGATAGCTTCTTGTACGGAGATATAAGATATTGCTTATGGATAACTGAAAAAGATGCTAGTTTTGCTTATTCTATTCCACCCATAAAAACAAGGTTAGATAAGGTTAGAGATTTTAGGTTAAAGAGTAAAGCGGAAAGCACAGTTCTATACGCAGATAGACCATATCTCTTTAAACAAAGAGCACATAAAGACACAGATTCAATTATAGTGCCTCGTGTTACATCAGAAAGACGCCAATATGTACCTGTTGGACTTTTAAATGAAGATACAATCATATCAGATGCAGCACAGGCAATATATGATGCTAATATCTTTATTATAGGTATTCTATGTTCTCATATTCATGTCGTATGGTTAAGTGCTATAGGAGGTAAATTAGAGACTCGTTATAGATATTCATCACTAGTTTACAATACCTTTCCCTTCCCCAAGATCTCTGACGAGAAAAAGAAAGAAATCGAAGAGGCAACCGAGGAAGTGCTAATCACTCGTGAGTATTACCCCGAGAAGACTTTGGCAGAGCTGTACGACCCAGACAAGATGCCACAGGATTTGCGAGAGGCTCATGCCAAACTGGATGACATCGTGGAGAGTTGCTATCCAGGCTATCCTTTCGCCTCTGACGAAGCCCGCCTGGAATGTCTGTTTAAGTTATATGAAAAGATGACGAAGAAATAAAAATGCTATTTTGAATAATGATAGCGCAAAGAAAGAATATATACGTAAACCATACCATTACTGATGGAGTACACCAATCTGTGCTCATCCGTAATGCGGCGGCTCCACACACCTTGCAAGTCACCTTTCAGCGGTTCTGGTTTGCCAATCCCTGTAAATGGGTGCTGAAGAATATCTTCAAGCAACTTCGTGATACGTTTCATTACACGTTTGTTGCCTGTTGCTTTCCAGTACGCCAAGTCTTCTTCAGCCCTGGGCATGAACTTTATTTCCATAATTCATCAAGTTTGATGACACGTCCACGTCCTTCCTCTATATCTTTTTGGCCTTGGCGTATAATATCAACCATAGCAGGAGAAGACATGATATACTCAGTTTCGTCCATAGCCTTCTTTTGGGCAGTCAACTTCTTGAGATATTTCACGGCTTTTTTCATCAGGCCCTCATCCTGGGCAATGATGCTCAATTCGTGGAATAGTTCTGCATTCAATTCTGACGTTATCATATCATAAACTTTTTAGTTCGCTGCAAATATACGAATTAAAACTGAAACAACAAATATATATGGAACAAAAAAGTAACAATATCGTAGATATCCACTACCTGCAAACAGGTCAAGCAACGGCCACCAATGAATTAGGCATGAGAGAGATGCAGGCCCTGGCCTACGAGAAGCGCGACCAAAGATTCCTGCTTATCAAGGCTCCGCCAGCATCTGGCAAGAGCCGCGCGCTGATGTATATTGCGCTTGACAAGTTAGAGCATCAAGGCGTGAAGAAGGTTGTGGTGGCTGTGCCGGAAAAGAGCATCGGCCGTTCGTTCAAGAATACCAATCTGACGAGTGGCGGCTTTTTTGCCGACTGGAAGGTGGCTTCTTACTTCAACCTGACAGACGTGAAGAATGAGCAGGACAAGAAAGGAAGATTCATAGAGTTCTTCCGGCAGAATAATGCTAAAGTGCTGGTATGCGCCCATGCCACTTTGCGTAATGGTATGAAGGAACTGCCTGACGACACCTTTAATGATACGCTTCTGGCCATCGATGAATTTCACCACACAAGTGCCGATGCCAACTCGAACTTAGGCGATGTGGTACGCCGCGTAATGAATAACTCTACAGGTCATATCGTAGCCATGACGGGCAGTTACTTCCGTGGCGACGGCATCCCTGTGCTCAGGGCAGAGGATGAAGCCAGGTTCTGTCCCATCACCTATAACTATTACCAGCAGCTGAATGGCTACAAGTATCTGAAGAATCTTGTATTGGGCTACCACTTCTATCATGGCTCATACTTGGATCATATTGGCGAAGTGCTTGATACGAGGAAAAAGACCATCATCCACATACCCAGCGTGAATCAAAGGGCATCTACTGGCTTGGGCAAGTATCAGGAAACGGCAGAAATCATGAAAGTGATAGGCACCATAGACCATAAAGACTACAACACAGGCATTTACTATGTCAGGACAGATGACGGGCGAATACTGAAAGTGGCCGATCTCGTGGAGGATGAACAGAAAGAGCGGAATATGGTGCAGGACTATTTGCAGAAGATGAAAAGCCGCGACGATATGGACATCATCATCGCTCTTGGAACGGCAAAGGAAGGCTTCGACTGGCAATGGTGCGAGATGTGTCTGACTATAGGCGTGCGTGGCTCGCTGACGGAGGTGATACAGATTATAGGAAGATGCACGCGCGACTGCGAGGGTAAGGAAACTGCCCGCTTTGTAAATATGATTGCGATGCCAGAGGCTGAACAGGCAGAAGTGAAGGTGGCAGTGAACGACTTCCTGAAAGCGATTACTGCTTCGCTGTTGATGGAACAGGTGATGGCTCCAAGCTGGAAGTTTAAGACCATAAAAGATGAGAATGAACCGAATGGTGACTTGGCACATACCATCGTAGTGGAAGGCTTGAAGCCATTGTCGAGCGACAAGACAAAAACCATCGTGGAAAGTCAGCTCGACGACCTGAAAGCTGCCATCTTGCAAGACGATATGGTGGTGAAAGCGCTCAGCGGCTCAACGACGGCAGAGACCATCACCCAACACCTGATACCTAAAGTGATACGTGAGCGCTATCCGGAACTGAGTGATGGTGAGGTGGAAGAAGTGCGCCAGCGTGTGTTGCTCGATACTATTGTCAAAGGAAATGACATCGTTGATGACAAGGGGAATGCAATATCAATGAATAGCAGCGATGAAGAACAGCCCAGTGAGGGCAATAGACTGCTGAAGATTGCCAATCGTTTCATCAACATCGACAAACTGAGCATCAACCTGATAGATAACATCAATCCCTTCCAGCGTGCCTATGAGGTGATTTCAAAATCTGTAGATGCTCCTACCTTGAAGATTATTCAGGATACTATTGCTGAGCAAAAGTTTGACCTGACTTTGGAACAAGCAATCACTATATTCAAAGGACCATTGAAAAAGTATGTGGCCGAACACGAAGGGAAGGTTCCTTCAATAGATGATCCCAACCCGCAAGTCAGAGAGATGGCTGCAGCTTTACAGATGATTAAGAACCTGAAGATTCGAAAGATGATGGGCTTAGAATATGAGGAGTAAGCTTATGGAATGGCCAAAAGAATTATTGGAATTGTTTGATGACCCGTTGTTGGATGGTGTTCGACCGAAACCAACGACACCTACGGCTAATGACCGGATGCACCAAAAGATGGCAGAGGTAAATGAATGGATTCAACAGCATGGTCGAGAGCCTCAGAAGACGGGTAGCTTAAAAGAAAAGATGATGTTTGCTGCATTGACGGCGTTAAAGAATAAAGGATTATGGACATAGACAAGGAACTGGAAGAACTATTCAACGATCCGTTAACTAAGATTAGTTATCAAGAAGCGAAACTCTTTGACATACCCCAGGACATGCGAAGAGTGATGATGAAGCGTAAGCCTGACTATGTAGCACAACGTAAGATTTGTGAGGATTTTGATTTTTATCGACCTCTGTTTGCCAAAGTGCACAAGGAGTTGAAACAAGGAAAGCGTTCACTGATGAAGATAACCAAAACAGCTACCCTTAGTGCTGGAAGATACTACTATGTAAGTGGACAAATGCTGTTGTTGGAAAGTATCGGAGAGATTAAGAAGAGTAGCAATTCCCTACCTGATGCCAGAACGCTCTGTATCTATGAAAACGGGACAGAATCGGACATTCTACTTCAAACACTTCGTAAAAATGTAGTTGGAGATGGTTATGCCATCACTGAGCTACAGGAAGAGGCTGATAGTCATTTCTTCAATTCATCGGATATTCATACAACAGATAAGGTTACTGGTTCTATCTATGTTTTGAAGTCGCTTTCAGAAAACCCCGTTATCAAAGAACAAAAGAGCTTATATAAAATCGGTTTCACAACAGGTAGTGTAGAACAACGAATAGCTAATGCTGCAAATGAACCCACCTATTTGATGGCGCCAGTAGAAATCGTTGCTTCTTATAAAGTGGTTAACATGCATTCGCAGAAATTGGAAGATTTAATACACCAGCTTCTAAAACCAGTTCAGTTTCAAGTCTCAATATTTGATGAACAGGGCATTGAGCATCAACCTCAAGAGTGGTTTGTAGTTCCTTTGGATGTTGTAGATGCTATTATACAAAAGATTATGGACGGTTCTATTGTTGGCTACACTTATAATCCTCAGATGCAATGTTTGGAGAAACGCATTGTTAAGTCAAAATCGACCTTTGATACGAAAGGGCTGAAAATCCTCACGCTAAACATAAAGAAGATGTATTTCGATGAAATCATGAAGGGGGTGAAGAAAATAGAATACCGAGCCATTAAACAAACCACAATCAATAAATATACCTATATTGATGAAGCAGATGGAAAGCGTTATCTACGCCGCTATGATGCCCTCCGTTTGTTCGTAGGTTATCATAAAGATCGAGAAAGTGCTTTGGTGCAAGTTACAGATACTACCTATAATGAAGGACTAGTTGAATACCATCTCGGAATGATCTTAGAGCATATACAATAGAATGTTGCCAAGGGATTGGCACCTGCCACCTATATGAGCGGATTATCATTGTTGACTGGAATGAAACGAACAAGGAGAAGGCTCTTGAGATATGCAAGATTATAACGGATATTAGCTCTAGGTGCACGCATCATTCAAGTTTGTAATTCTTATCCTGTGCATGACTTCGAACCAATAGTTGCTGCGGAACCATAAAGATATGTATAGTATTGGAGGGCATTATCATAGGGCTTACGGGGTAAAACCATAAGAATAAAGGGAGAGAACTGCCGTTTTTCCATCAATCGCCTATACCCAAACGATCGTGCGCCTATACCCAAACGATCGTGCGCCTATACCCAAATTGAAACGTTACTTCGAATGTTTCACTTTCTTGAACCTTGCAAGTTCCTCGTTACTATCGGTCTTGTACCAAATCATTTCAGAGTCAGTGAGTTTATGAATATCATATTCTCCATAAAGTTTACTCTTTCCATCATGTTTTCTGCCTGTAAAGATGTTCATATGACCGGTATAGCCAACCACATAATTGAGATCTAAGGTTTCCTTGATGTCTGGCCATGAAGTAACGTATAGTTCAATACGCCCAGCTACTGACGATTCAGGGAAAAATGTGTATTGTTCTATTCCTACATCCATAACACCCTCATCGTAAACCCGTTGCCAAGTTCCCGCCAAGTTATTTACATCATAATCGTCATCATCGCTGCAAGAGGAAATGGAGAGTACAGCAAGCATCATGAATGCCAGTCTCCAGATTTTCATTGTTTTCATTTCTGTTATCATTTTGAAGTTAATAATCTACTATCATTAACACCGAAAACTGGAAATCTTGCATCGTCTGATGTTAAATGTTATTAATTAGAGATGTTGAGGTTTTTGGAGCATATCATTGGTGGTTTGCGAAAAAGGTTGTATATTTGCAAAATGTTACAATTACCTATTTCTGGTAATACGAGCAATAGATAAGTGATACATTATTATAACAATTAGATAAAGATTATGAAGAGATTTTTGATGACAGCGATGATGGTCGCTGCAAGCGTAGGACTGATGAATGCTCAGACTGTTCATCGGCAAGTAGTGGAAGAAGGTGGTACTGGACCGTTCAAATCGGAGGTGGTGGGAGACGCCACATGCACAGGATTTACGGTGTATCGCCCGCAGAACCTGAAGGAAGTGGTGGCAAAGAACGGTGCCCTGCCCGTGATTGTCTATGCCAACGGTGCCTGCTTCAACAACAATGTGGAGATGCGACTCCTGTTGAGCGAGGTAGCCTCCTACGGGTATGTGGCAGCCGCTATCGGTCCGTACGACGAAGAGGATGTGATGGCTCAATGGAGAGGCGTACTGAAATCGTCTTATCCCGAAACCAAGGGAGAGGTTATCATGGCTAACGGCGAGAAGATTCTTCCCCTTACTCCTGAAGAGATCAAGGCACGTCAGGAGCAACAGGCCAAACAAAGAGAGCAGGCCATGAAGAAAGCCAAGAAGAACAAGAAGCAACAGCAGGCTGAACCACCTTTCAGAACGTATCCGAAGATGTTGTTGGAGGTACTTGACTGGCTGACCGACCAGAATGCTAACGCTGGTTCAGAATACTACCATTGCTTGAACCTCGATCATGTGGCAGCCATGGGACAGTCGTGCGGTGGTGCTCAGGTATTGGGTGTTGCCCATGACCCACGTATCAAGACCTGCGTGATGCTGAACTCTGGTATTGGTGATATGGAGATGATGGGATCAACGAAAGAGATGCTGAAGAACCTTCATCAGCCGATGTTCTACATGATTGGCGGTCCTGGCGACATCGCATACGGTAACGCCCAGAAAGACTACGAGCGCATAGCTGACAATATTCCGGTGGTGATGCTGAACTCGAAGGACGGTCATAGCGGTACCTATTACGAGAAGTACGGTGGAAACTATGCCAAGGCAGTGGTGAAATGGCTCGACTGGCAGTTGAAAGGCCAAGTGGGAATGTCGGCTCTCTTCCTGGATGATGACTACCTGAAAATGAAATTCCCCGAATGGCAAGGCGTTCGTAAGAATTTCTAAGATTTGTTTCAGTTTTTATCTGGATAGGTCTATAATCTCGATTTTTTTGTGTAAATTTGTGCCCAAATTGTATAAACCAAGAAAAGACAAAATGAGAAAGAAACTTGTTACCGCGACTATCGCACTGGTTTGCGCAGTCACAGCAACGGCTGCCGACAACGTGAAGGCTACTATTCATGCCGACCAACCTGGAGCTAAAATCAACCGAGAGATCTACGGACAGTTCTCAGAACATCTGGGATCATGTATCTACGGTGGCCTCTGGGTGGGTGAGAACTCACAGATTCCCAACATTAACGGCTACAGAAAGGATGTGTTTGAAGCGCTCAAGGCGCTGAAGGTGCCTGTGCTGAGATGGCCGGGCGGCTGCTTTGCCGACGACTATCACTGGATGGACGGTATCGGTCCGAAGAACCAGCGTCCTTCTCTGCGCAACAACAACTGGGGAGGAACCATCGAGGATAACTCGTTCGGTACACATGAGTTCCTGAACCTGTGCGAGATGCTTGGCTGTGAGCCGTATATCAGCGGTAACGTAGGTTCGGGTACAGTGAAGGAGATGGCCCAGTGGGTGGAATACATGACCAGCGATGGTGATACCCCAATGGCTCGTCTTCGCAGGGCAAACGGTCGCGACAAGGCCTGGAAGGTGAAGTACTTCGGCATCGGTAACGAGGCTTGGGGCTGCGGCGGTAATATGACTCCGGAATACTACTCTGATGAGTTCCGCAAGTTCAATACTTATCTGCGCGACTATACCGGCAACAAGCTGTATCGCATCGGTAGTGGTGCTTCCGACTATGATTATAACTGGACCACTGTGCTGATGGACAAGATCGGTAACCGTATGCAGGGTGTGTCTCTTCATTACTATACTTGCTCGGGCTGGGAAGGATCGAAAGGTTCTGCCACGAAGTTCGATACCGACCAGTATTACTGGGCACTGGGTAAGTGTCTGGAGATCGAGGATGTAATCAAGAAGCACAAGGCCATCATGGATAAGGCAGATCCCAAGCATGAGGTTGACCTGCTGGTGGATGAATGGGGTACCTGGTGGGACGAGGAGCCCGGAACCATTTCCGGTCACCTGTATCAGCAGAATGCATTGCGTGATGCTTTCGTGGCTGCGCTCTCACTGAACGTGTTCCACCGTCATACCGACCGTGTGAAGATGGCGAACATCGCACAGGTGGTGAACGTACTGCAATCGATGATTCTTACCGACCAGGAAGGAACGGGTCATATGGTGCTCACACCGACTTACCATGTGTTCCAGATGTACACTCCGTTCCAGGAGGCTACCTACCTGCCCGTTGATCTGAACAGCGAGATTGTACAGGTGAACAAGGAGTATTTCAAGGAGAAGCAGAATGCCAAGGATGCCGGCTATCGCCCCTGCCCTCTCCTCTCGGCTTCGGCTGCCAAGACCACCGACGGTGGTATCATCCTGGCTGTGACCAACGTGAGTCTTGACAAGGCTCAGACCATCGACTTCGACATCGACGGCTATAATGGCAAGTCGGTTAACGGAAAGATCCTGACCTCGAAGAACGTGGCCGACTTCAACGATTTCAACCATCCTAACGTAGTGGCTCCCGCTGAGTTCAAGGATGCGAAGCTGAAGAAGAACAAGCTCACCGTGAAGGTGCCCGCCAAGAGCATCGTGGTACTGAACATCAAGTAAAAGAACATATCATCAGACCTATTGATGGTCTGTAGCAAAATAATTAAACTGTGGCTTTGTAGTCACAGTTTTTTTATATATCTTTGCATCAGAATATTAACTCAAAACTACATTTTACTGCTTATGAAACAGACAAGGATTGGACTACTTGCTACAGTGTTGGTTTGTGCCAACCTGACAATTTCTGCACAAGAGGCAGGGGAACATTTTTCTATTGCCACGCTGAATGTGGACGGATTACCCCAGAAGACTTTGGTGCTGGAACTGAACGCTGACGGACCTGGTGATGCAGGAACGGCACGTATCGGTAAATACCTGAAGAACAAGGGGTATGACCTGGTAATGATGCAGGAAGACTTCAACTACCATGGTGTGCTTTCTGTATGGCTTGAGGATGACTATAAGATGGACGAATGGAGCGGAGATGTAGGAATAGAAGGTCATGATATTGATTTCTTTCACCTGCAGAACCACCGCTTCGAGTGCGATGGTTTGATGGCTTGCTGGAAAAACGACCTGCAAGTAACTGCGGCTGCACGAACACCTTGGACACAGAACTTCGGGAAGTTCAGCCATGCCAACGACGAGATGGTGACCAAGGGCTTCCGTCGTTACGACGTGACCTTACGCAGTGGCGACCGCATCGTTGTCTATAACCTGCACATGGACGCTACCATGGAAGAGGATGAAATAGAGATGAAGGGAGAGAAAGACCGTGAAGCACGCATGGCGCAATTGGCACAGCTGAAAGAGGATGTGCTGCAAAACCTCAACTCGCATCCTATTATCATTACTGGTGACATGAACTGTCTTTATGGGCGCGACAACGTAAAGCAGACTTTTATCGATGCCATTAACGAGACAGGAAAAGGAACAGCTTCGGATGTATGGGTGGAACTGAAGCAAGGTGGTGTATATCCAGCAAAAGCAAGTACCGAGGCTACAGCTGGAGAAGAGACGCTCGACAAGATCATTTACATCAACCCAACGATGGGTACGATGATTCAGCCTGTAGCCTTCTCGATCGACAAGGAAGGTTATCTATATGAAGGAAAGCCGCTGGGTGACCACTGGCCGGTGGCTGCCACGTTCCAGGTGTCATCGACCAAGACTGCCATCAACGAGATCAGCAATGATCAACATACAGACAGCAGATGGTATAATCTTAACGGACAGCGCGTCAACCAACCTCAGAACGGTATCTATATCGAGCAAAAGGGTGAAAAGTCTGACAAACGAATCATTAAAAACTAAGTCTTATGATTTCCATGCGTATTACAAATATAGTAAAGGTAGCATGTATCGTGTTCTCCTTTACCACGGCACTTACCTGTGTAGCACAGAATGCCGACTATAAGATTATCTATGAGAACGATACCGTGATCAAGACCCGTGTGGGAGGGTTCTCATTAGACTCCCGACCAGTGCGCCGCATCATCTACGAATATACCTCAAGAGATGCCGACGGTAAGCCGGCCACCATCAGCGGTGTGATGATGATTCCTTCAAACATCATCGACGGAACACCTTGCGACGGTATCATGCTCTTCAACCGCGCCACGTTGGGTTCACCCGACGACTGTCCTTCAACGGGTAACCAGGAACTGATAAACGGGTTGATTGCCAATCCCTTGAAACCAAACTATATCCTTGTGATGAGCGATTTCATCGGCTACGGATCATCCAGTGAATACCCTTCGTTCTATCACAGCGGTGATGTGAATGCCCGGAACTCGCTCGACGGTCTGCTGGCAGCACGGCAGATTCTCGACGATCAGCAACTGCCACAGGGTAAGTACCTGTTCAACCTCGGCTTCTCACAAGGTGGCTCTGAGTCGCTCTATGTGGCCAAACTGCGCGATATGGAGTACAAGGATAAGGGGGTTACCTTTACCAAGACCTTTGCAGGAGGCGGTCCTACCGACTATGCCGTGGCTTATCAGGAATATGTGGAGAAGGATTGGTGCGAGGACTGCAAGGATGTAGTCATGATGCTGATATCGTGCGTGGAGAACTGTCATATGAATATCGACTACAAGGATCTGTTCACAGAACCGCTGGCCACAGGTGCTAAAGAGTATGTAAAGACCAAGAGGAAATCTACCCTGTCCGACTATGGCGTCAACATGAAGGATTCGCTCCATAATCTGATACAGCCGGCCTATATGAATCTGAAAACGGAACAGGCGAAGACGCTCATGGCTAAGTTGAAAGAAATCAACTTGATGAACGGATGGGAACCGGATACCGAACAGAAGTACTTCATCGAACATAGTCGGCACGACAACTATGTACCCATACAGTGCGTACGCAGCATCATCCCATGGATGCAAGACAAGGGGTTCACACCAAGTATCGTACCGGGTAAAACGAATCTGCAGACCAATACATTGGTGTTCAAACTCGACCATACCAGCTCGGCCATCGTGTGGATCATCCAGACCATTGCGGCCATCCAGTTCTGGCCCGTGGTTTACTACGAGGGTGAACAGAACCGTTACTACCATGAGGTGATGGGAGACATGAACCTGCTCAAGTTCATCAAGACACTCGAGAGCATGGGTATCGACCTGAGAAAAATCATCAAGAATAAAGGTCTGGCCAGAGGAAATCTACCCAACCGTTATACATGGTTCGACCTGATTCCCAATATCAGCGAAACACTGGCAAAGGTGGATCTGACAACCGATGACCTCGATGAGATGTGTAAAGATGCGGGTATTACCGATCTGGACATATTAACAGCCTATGCTTATCTCATGGAGGAAAGTGATGAGAGTGAAGAAGCAAAACCTGCCTCCATGGCAAAAGCCATGAATCGCACAGAAGCACCGCTGTTCTTACTGCGTAAATACGAGCAGACGCTGGCTAACTGGTTCATGCTCGCTGGCTACGATGTGAACTATCAGGCATGGGGAATGTAGCATCAAATGGGAATAATGATAGCTTTTTGTTACATTTTTCTTACCATTCCCATCATTTTAATAAATAATCCAAAGAAATCAACGGAAAGTGGAAAAAAATATGTAAATTTGCAGTTGCATTGTAAAGAGACACGATAACTATATCTTATAATATACATTAATTATGAATGACAAGAAATTGATGAACAAAGCAGCAGACAATATCCGAATCTTAGCTGCTGCTATGGTAGAAAAGGCTAAGTCTGGTCACCCAGGAGGTGCTATGGGTGGTGCCGACTTCATTAACACGCTGTATAGCGAGTTCCTGGTGTACGATCCTGAGAACCCCAACTGGGAAGGACGCGACCGCTTCTTCCTGGATCCCGGCCACATGGCTCCCATGCTCTACAGTCAGCTTGCCCTGATTGGCAAATACTCTCTGGAGGATCTGAAGAACCTGCGTCAGTGGGGTTCAGTAACTCCTGGTCACCCTGAGCGTGAACTGGCTCGCGGCATCGAGAACACATCTGGTCCTCTGGGACAGGGTCATACCTTCGCAGTAGGTGCTGCCATTGCTGCCAAGTTCCTGAAGGCTCGTCTGGGTAACGTGATGAACCAGACCATCTATGCTTACATCTCTGATGGTGGTGTACAGGAAGAGATCTCACAGGGTGCTGGTCGTATCGCCGGTAACCTGGGACTCGACAACCTGATCATGTTCTATGATGCCAACGATATCCAGCTCTCTACCAAGACAGAGGTGGTTACTTGCGAGGATACCGCCAAGAAGTATGAGGCTTGGGGATGGTATGTGCAGAAGATCGACGGTAATGATGTGGAGCAGATCCGCGAGGCTATCAAGAAGGCTCAGGCCGAGAAAGAGCGTCCTTCACTGATCATTGGTCATTGTGTGATGGGTAAGGGTGCCCGCAAGGCCGACGGTTCAAGCTACGAGAGCAACTGCGCTACACACGGCGCTCCTCTGGGTGGCGATAACTTCGTGCAGACCATGAAGAACCTGGGTGCTGATCCTGAGAACCCGTTCGTCATCTTCCCCGAGGTACAGGAACTGTATGCAAAGCGTGCTGAGGAACTGAAGAAGATCGTGGCCGAGCGCTACGCTGCCAAGGCAGAGTGGGCAAAGGGTCATCCCGAGCAGGCAAAACAGCTCGAGGAGTGGTTCAGCGGCAAGGCTCCGAAGATCGACTGGAGCAAGGTGGAACAGAAAGCTGGTTCTGCTACTCGTGGCGCAAGTGCTACCGTACTGAGCGTGCTCGCAGAGCAGGTTCCGAACATGATCTGTGCTTCTGCCGACCTTTCTAATTCTGATAAGACCGACGGATTCCTGAAGAAAACTCATGATATCGTTCGCGGTGACTTCAGCGGTGCCTTCTTCGAGGCTGGTGTGGCTGAGCTGACCATGGCTTGCTGCTGTATCGGTATGGCACTGCATGGTGGTGTGATTCCTGCATGCGGTACCTTCTTCGTATTCAGCGACTATATGAAACCAGCTGTTCGTATGGCTGCCCTGATGGAGCTGCCCGTGAAGTTCATCTGGACACACGATGCCTTCCGCGTAGGTGAGGATGGTCCTACCCATGAGCCTGTTGAGCAGGAGGCACAGATCCGTCTGATGGAGAAACTGAAGAACCATAGCGGAAAGAACTCTGTACTGGTTGTTCGTCCTGCAGATGCAGAAGAGACAACAGTATGCTGGAAGATGGCTATGGAGAACACAGATACTCCTACTGCCCTGATCTTCTCTCGTCAGAATATCGACATGCTGCCCGAGGGCAACGACTACAGTCAGGCTGAGAAGGGTGCTTATGTAGTAGCTGGATCGGATGAGGACTTCGACGTGATCCTCTTGGCTTCTGGTTCTGAGGTTTCTACCTTGGAGGCTGGTGCTAAGCTGCTCCGTGAGGACGGTGTGAAACTCCGTGTGGTTAGCGTTCCTTCTGAAGGTTTGTTCCGCTCACAGAGCAAGGAGTATCAGCAGAGCGTTCTGCCCGCAGGTAAGAAGAAGTTCGGTTTGACCGCTGGTCTGCCCGTTACACTCGAAGGACTTGTTGGTGCTGACGGTTGTGTATGGGGCTTGCAGAGCTTCGGCTTCTCTGCTCCTTACAAGGTGCTCGACGAGAAACTTGGCTACACCGGCGAGAATGTGTATAAGCAGGTAAAGGCCTTGCTGGGATAATAACGTAGTCTTTGACTTCGAAGAATATGGAAATTAAAACGATAGGCATAGCCTCTGATCATGCAGGTTTTGCATTGAAGCAGTTCGTGAAGTCATACCTCGAAAGGAATGGTTACGAGTATAAGGACTACGGAACCTATTCCGAAGAGAGTTGCGACTATAGCGACTTCGGACATGCGCTTGCTAAAGGTATCGAGGATGGAGAAGTCTATCCTGGCATCGCTATCTGCGGATCAGGCGAAGGTATCAACATGACTTTGAACAAACATCAAAGTATCCGTGCTGGTCTGTGCTGGATTCCAGAAATCGCACACCTCATCCGTCAGCATAACAATGCGAATGTTCTCGTTATGCCAGGCCGATTCATCGACTCTGATATGGCTGAGCGCATCATGGATGAGTTCTTCGCTACAGAATTCGAAGGGGGAAGACACCAGAGAAGAATCGATAAGATTCCATGTCAATGTTGTAAATGATAGATTATCATTCTAAATAGCAATGCCTCTCAAGTACCAGACTTGAGAGGCATCGTTTTTTATAAGGGTTTAACAAAACCATCATATTATCATGTAGGAACACAAAAAAAGGAGAGACTTCCCGTTTGGGAAACCTCTCCGGAATGAAAGAAGGCGGCTACCTACTCTCCCGCATTGCATTGCAGTACCATCGGCGATGACG
>OMXE01000008.1 GCA_900314935.1 uncultured Prevotella sp. | reverse complement strand
ATCTTCCTTCCTCTATATCGAACCTCCTTAATGTCACAAAGTCAAAAGTCACAAAGTACAATTTGTGTAATCTTTCCTTGATCAGGTTGATAGTTTTTCAAACTGTTCGAACTGTTCGTTCGTTTGTTCGTTCCAACCCCGCGCTTTGCAAACTATGGCAGTTTGTGATATAAACTATGGCAGTTTCTTGTTGAAAGTGCCTCAAACGCTGATAGCGGGAACGTCATTCTCTGGGAGCGGGAACGTCAAACGCTGGTAGTGTCTACGGCGTTCAGTGTTTTTTAACAGTTAAATCCTCGTTGTTAAAGGATTTTCACACGCTGTGACCCCTCAAATTTGGTGGTGTGATAAATAATTCGTAATTTTGTGCCGTGGTTGACGACAAAAAAGTGGAGAGTTTTGAGACTCTCCACTATTTGTTTAATCCTTTACAGAGATTAGCGGCGCAGACCGAGGGCCTTAACGATAGCACGGTAGCGCTCAATGTCGCGCTCCTTCATGTAATCGAGCAATGCACGACGCTTACCAACCAACTTGGTCAGTGAACGAGCAGTAGCGTGATCCTTGTGGTTCTGCTTCAGGTGCTCGGTGAGGTGAGAGATACGATAGGTGAACAATGCAACCTGGCTCTCTACAGAACCGGTATCCTTAACACCACCCTTGCCATACTTCTCGAAAATCTCTGCTTTTTTAGCTTTGTCTAAATACATAATAATAACTTGTGATTAATGATTTGCAATAACATCTTTCCAACGCGATTCCTGCCTAATCACATGCAGACTACGTCGTCAAATGCTCCGGATTTTCCGAAATGCGGGTGCAAAGGTACGATGAATAATTGAAAATTGAAAATTGAAAGTTGAAAATTATAGTATATTGAGGTGGATTAGGATTACTTTTAATGATATTTAACACGTTAGAAGGTGCCTGATCATCATTTCTCGGGTCATCATACCTCATTTCTCGCATAAAATGATTACCTTTGCACGCGTTTTTCAAATAAATAAGTATGCAGGATATCAGAAACATAGCAATTATTGCCCACGTTGACCATGGTAAGACCACCTTGGTGGATAAGATGATGCTGGCGGGAAACCTGTTCCGCGAAGGACAGAACCTGAGCAGTCAGGTGTTGGATAGTAACGACTTGGAACGCGAGCGAGGCATAACCATCCTTTCCAAGAACGTCTCCATCAACTGGAAGGGTACGAAGATCAATATTATCGACACTCCGGGGCATAGCGACTTCGGCGGTGAGGTGGAACGTGTGCTGAACATGGCCGACGGCTGTCTGCTGTTGGTGGACGCATTCGAAGGACCTATGCCGCAGACACGTTTCGTGCTGCAGAAGGCTTTGCAGATTGGACTGAAGCCCATCGTGGTGGTGAACAAGGTGGATAAGCCTAACTGTAGACCAGAGGAGGTGTATGAAATGGTATTCGACCTGATGTTCGCACTGAATGCTACCGAGGACCAGCTCGACTTCCCCGTGGTGTATGGCTCGGCCAAGAACGGATGGATGGGCGAGGATTATAAGCAGCCTACCAATGATATTACATATCTGCTGGACAAGATCATCGAGGTGATTCCTGCTCCGAAGCAGATCGAGGGTGATCCACAGATGCTGATTACCTCGCTCGACTATAGTAGCTATACGGGTCGTATCGCTGTGGGACGTGTGCATCGCGGAACACTGCGCGGGGGCATGAACATATCAATTGCCCATCGCGACGGAACGATAGAGAAGACCAAGATCAAGGAACTGCATACCTTTGAGGGAATGACACATGTGAAGACCGATCATGTGGACTCTGGTGATATCTGTGCCGTGATTGGCTTGGAGCGCTTCGAGATTGGTGATACGATAACCGATTTCGAGAATCCTGAGCCACTGCCGCCCATCGCCATTGATGAGCCTACGATGTCGATGCTCTTCACCATTAACGACTCGCCTTTCTTCGGTAAGGAGGGAAAGTTCTGCACAAGTCGTCATATCCAGGACCGTCTGAGCAGGGAGCTGGAGAAGAACCTGGCGTTGCGGGTGGAACCCTTCGAGGACAGTACCGATAAGTGGCTGGTAAGCGGACGTGGCGTTCTACACCTCTCCGTGCTGATCGAAACCATGCGCCGCGAAGGCTATGAGCTGCAGGTTGGTCAGCCGCAGGTGATCTACAAGGAGATCGATGGGGTGCGCTGCGAGCCCGTGGAGGAGCTCACCATCAATGTGCCCGAGGAGTTCTCGAGTAAGATGATTGATATGGTGACACGCCGTAAGGGTGATATGACCAGTATGGAGACGCAGGGCGACCGCGTGAACATCGAGTTCGACATCCCGTCGAGAGGTATCATCGGACTGCGTACCAATGTGCTGACAGCATCGCAGGGCGAGGCCATCATGGCGCATCGTTTCAAGGCTTATCAGCCGTATAAAGGGGAGATCACTCGTCGTGTGAACGGTTCGATGATCTCACAGGAGACTGGTTCATCGTTTGCCTACGCCATCGATAAGCTGCAGGACCGCGGAAAGTTCTTCATCGATCCGGGTGAAGAGGTGTATGGCGGTCAGGTGGTAGGTGAGCATGTTCACGATAACGACTTGGTGATCAATGTGTGCAAAGCTAAGCAGCTGACGAACGTTCGTGCTTCGGGTACTGACGAGAAGGCGCGTATCATCCCCAAAACCGTGATGAGTCTTGAGGAGTGTCTTGAGTATATCAAGGAGGATGAATACGTGGAGGTGACACCGAAGTCGATGCGTATGCGCAAGATTATTCTCGACCACCTGGAGCGCAAACGCGCCAATAAGGAATAGTTTTTGATGAACCCGCGCGACCGTCAGATACTGCATATTGCCATACCCAGTATCGTGAGTAATATCACGGTACCCCTTTTAGGACTGGTTGACGTGGCAATTACGGGGCATCTGGGGGCTGCCGCCTATATCGCGGCCATCAGCATCGGTAGTATGGTGTTCAATACCACCTACTGGCTGTTCGGCTTTCTGCGGATGGGTAGCAGCGGACTCACCTCACAGGCGCTGGGAAGGCGTGACTTCCAGGAGGTGGCGGCGTGGCTGATAAGGGGATTGGTGATTGCACTGGGTATCGGACTGCTGCTGATTCTTGCGCAGTGGCCGATACGGGAAATGGCCTTGCGACTGATGCAGCCCGAGGAGGAGGTGCGCCAGATGGTAATCACCTATTTCCATATCTGTATATGGGGCGCTCCCGCAACTTTGGGTCTCTATACCTTGAACGGCTGGTTCATCGGTATGCAGAACTCGCGGATACCGATGGTGGTTGCCATCGCACAGAATATCATCAACATCCTTGTTTCTCTCTTCTTCGTCTTCGGCCTCCATATGAAGGTGGAAGGTGTGGCTTCGGGAACGCTCATCGCCCAATGGGTGGGTTTCCTTTTTGCCTGCGTTCTATGCCACCGTATCTATGGAAAGAGGGTGGGGAGTGTGGCTTTGTTGTCTCGGGATAACGTAACAACGTTATTTCGTAACAAGGAAATCAGACGGTTCTTCCAGATTAACCGGGATATCTTCTTCCGAACGGTTTGTCTGGTCAGCGTGATGCTGTTCTTTACCACCGCAGGATCGTGGCAAGGGGAAGTGACACTGGCGGCCAACACCCTGCTGATGCAGCTCTTCCTGCTGGTGAGCTATGTGGTTGACGGCTTTGCCAACGCAGCCGAGGCCATGAGTGGGAAATACTGGGGCGCAAGGAACTTCAGGGCATTCAGCTATACGGTAAGGCACTGTTTCCTGTGGGGCTTTATCTGCGCATTTCTGTTCACTGTTATCTATATGGTGGGTGGAGATGCGTTTGTGGCGTTGCTCACCGATGAGCCTACCGTGGTGGAAGAGGCTCGTGAGTATATCTGGTGGATATACCTGATACCGATTTGCAGCATCCTGGCCTTTATCTGGGATGGGGTGTTCGTGGGAATCACGGCCTCGCGCGAGATGCTGATCACCTCGCTGGTGGCGGCTGTCGTGTTTTTCCTGTTGTTCGTCTCGGTGTATAACTCCTGGGGCAACCACGGATTATGGTTGTCGTTCCTGGTTTATCTGTTGATAAGGGGTTCGCTGCAGACGGTGTTCTTCCACCGTTCTCTCATGGATAGACAAGATTCGCTTCTGTAATCTGCTCCAATACCTCTTCGAGATACTTACGGGCTTCAAGACGAGCCATGGGAAGGTCGTGCAGCAAATAGTTTCCGCAGTCTTTTGCCGCCGCACCGGGAATCTCACCTTCAAAATCGGCCACAAAGCGGAACGTGCGTTTCATCAGTTCCACAATATCCTTCGAAGCATAGTCGCCTCGTAACAGCAGGTAGTTACCTGTGAGACAACCCATGGGACCCCAGTAGATGATGCGGTCTTTCCACTCAGGATCATTGCGCAGATAGGTGGCTGCCAGGTGCTCAATGGTATGGATGGCTCCATTGTGGAGTACAGGCTCGCGGTTGGGCTCCTTCATGCGGATGTCGAAGGTGGTAACGGTCTCGCCGCCCACCTGGTCCTTCCGGCTTACATAGATACCGCGCAGCAACTTGTTGTGGTCGATCGTAAACGAAGGAATCTTGTCCATTTCTTTCATCGTATAGGGTTTATAACAGTTCGAGGAAACGCTTGGTGACATTGAAGGAACCTTCGGCCATGCGCGACCAGAAGTCGAAATACTGGGAGGCCTTGTTGTCCTTCAGGGGAATATCGCTGATGATGCGGAACGAGATAAACGGTATCTGGTAGAGATGACAGGTGTGGGCAATGGCACAGCTCTCCATATCCACGGCCTTGGCATCAGGGAACTTCTCAAGGATGGAACGCATCTTCTCTTGCGAGTCAACAAACCAGTCGCCAGTAACAATCAGTCCGCTGACAACGGTGTTGCTGCTTTCCTTCTTGTTCACTTCGAGGGCTTTCTCCACCAGGTTCTTTGTTGTCTTGAAACGTGCTGGTGTACCGATTAGCTGACCGTATTCCACCTCGCTGCCGCAATAGACATCATGGTAGGTGCACTCGGTGCTCACCACGACATTCATCACCTCTAAGGAGATGTCGGCGCCGCCGGCTACACCGGTACTGATGATGAGATCGGGATGATAAGTGCTAATCAGTTCTGTGGTCCCCACTGCGGCGTTTACCTTACCAATGCCGCACTGCATCATGATCATCTCGTTGTTGTTGATATGACCGAGAATGTAGTGACGACCGTGGTGCTTTTCAGCGCGGGGCTCGTCAAGGAGTGTCTTCAACTGGACAAACTCCTTTTCCATGGCTACTATAATTCCTATTTTCATAACTTGGTGCAAAGTTAAGGAATTTAATTGAGAATTGAAAATTGAGAATTGAAAATTGAGAGTTGTGAATTGAAAATTGAAATAAAATACTCACATCTTTGTATCTTTGGATACTTCTTCGTATCTTTGCAGTCAAATAAAAACGATCTGTTATGAGAACTTTGAAACAATATCTGCCGGACGCACTGGTTGTGATCCTCTTTGCTGTCATCTCGTTTGCCTATTTCTTCCCTGCCGACATCGAGGGAAAGATCTTGTATCGACATGATTCGTCAGCTGGTGTAGGAGCCGGACAGGAAGCCAAGGAATATCTTGAGCGCACAGGAGAGCGCACACGATGGACAAACGGCTTGTTCAGTGGTATGCCTACCTACCAGACATCCCCGTCGTATAACAGTACTACGGCCTTGGGAAAGGTAATCAACGCCTATCACCTGTGGCTGCCGGAGAATGTGTGGTATGTGTTTGTCTATCTACTGGGATTCTATCTCTTGCTGCGGGCATTCGACTTCCGTCAGTGGATGGCTGCCCTGGGTGCTGTGATATGGGCGTTCTCAAGCTATTTCTTCATCATCATCGCCGCAGGACATATCTGGAAGGTGTGGGCTTTGGCCTACCTGCCGCCGATGATAGCGGGTATCGTTCTGGCCTATAAGGGGAAATACCTGTGGGGATTGATCGTTACGGCTGTGTTCACGGCGTTTGAGATCAATGCCAACCATGTGCAGATGACTTACTATTACTTGTTCATCATCTTGTTCATGGTGATTGCATGGCTCGTGGAGGCTGTGCGCAAGAATCAGATTCGTCATTTCCTCAAAGCTTCTGGGGTATGCATCGTGGGTGCACTTATAGGCATCTGCCTGAACCTCTCGAACCTCTATCACACCTGGCAGTACTCGCAGGAGTCGATGCGTGGGAAGAGTGAATTGGTGAAGAAGAACAGCGCTAACCAGACCAGTAGCGGACTGGAACGGGATTATATCACGCAATGGAGCTATGGTATCGGGGAGACATGGACCTTACTGGTGCCGAATACGAAGGGTGGTGCCAGTGTGCCGCTGGCTATGAACAAGACAGCCATGGATCATGCCGATAACCAGTTCGTGGATATCTATCAGCAGTTAGGACAGTATTGGGGTGAACAGCCGGGTACAAGCGGTCCTGTCTATGTGGGGGCCTTCGTGCTGATGCTGTTTGTCTTGGGTCTGTTCATCGTGAAAGGACCGATGAAGTGGGCTTTGCTGGCCGCTACCATCCTGTCCATCTTACTGTCGTGGGGAAAGAACTTCATGGGACTGACGGATTTCTTTATCGACTATGTGCCGATGTATGCCAAGTTCCGAACGGTGGCTTCCATACTGGTGATTGCTGAGTTCACCATTCCGCTGCTGGCCATGCTGGCACTGAAGAAACTGCTGGATGAGCCAGAACTGATGAAGCCAAGGATGAAGTATGTGCTTATATCCTTCTTACTGACGGGAGGTATTGCCATGTTGTTCTCGCTGATGCCCTCTATGTTCTTTTCGAACTATATCTCATCTGCTGAGATGAATGCGCTGAAGAACGGCTTGCCACCGGAGTATCTGGCTCCACTGGTGGCGAACCTGACGGAGATGAGGCAGGCTATGTTTACTGCCGACAGTCTGCGCTCTTTCTACATCATTCTGGTAGGTACGGGTATTCTGCTCGCTGTTGCCTTCGGTAAGCTGAAAAAGGAATATGCTGTGGGGATTATCCTGGTGCTCTGTCTTGTTGATATGTGGACAGTGAACAAGCGCTACCTGAACAACGATATGTTCGTGAACAAGAGTGAGCGTGAGGCTCCGCAGCCCAAAACGAATACGGATGAGTTTATCCTACAGGATACAAGCGACCATGGTAACTACCGTGTGCTGAACCTTGCTTCGAACACGTTCAACGAGAATGAGACATCTTACTACCATAAGAGTATTGGTGGTTACCATGCTGCCAAGCTGCGCCGCTACCAGGAGCTGATCGATGCTTACCTCTCGCCTGAGATGCAGCAGATGATGCCAGCGATTGCTGGGGCTGCTGGGGATATGACGAAGGTGAACGGTGATAGCATCTTCCCGGTGATGAACATGCTGAACATGAGGTATGTTATCTTACCGCTGCAGAGTGGTGAGACTGTTCCCGTGAAGAACCCGTATGCTTACGGTAATGCGTGGTTCGTGGATCAGGTGCAGTATGTGGAGAATGCAAATGAGGAACTGGATGCGCTGGGCAAACTGTCTTTGAGACACCAGGCTGTGGCTGATAAGAAGTTCAGTGAGCAGCTGGGAGAGGCGAAGGAGCAGGATGGCACCTCGGTGGTGACACTGACAGCCTATGAGCCGAACCACCTGTCGTATGACGTGCAGTCGGGCAAGGGTGGTGTCATCGTCTTCTCGGAAATATACTATCCCGGATGGACCGCCACGGTTGACGGTAAGGATACCGAGTTGGGCAGGGTTGACTATGTGTTGCGTGCCTTGCAGGTATCACCGGGCAGTCATAAGGTGGAACTGATGTTCTACCCCAAGAGCATCAACACCACAGAGACCATTGCCTATTTGGCGTATGTGGTTCTCTTGCTGATGATCCTCTTCATGGTGTATCTCCAATGGAAAAAGTCGAAACGCAGTGAGGCATGAAAAAACTGCTGTCGCTGCCGCCCAATCTCGTAGGTTGCTTCCATGAGATAACTGGTTACAACCGTGATGAGTGGTTCTGCACCCATGATCCCATCGGTAGGAAACTGGGTTCGGGCGGTGGCAGCGCATGGCTTCTGCAAGCGTGCTATGAAGAAGGAGGAAGGACGAAGGAGGAAGGAGAAAGGGGAAAGAACGAAGGGGATTTTGATGCGTGGCTGGCTTCAGAGAAGCGTATCTTGATTCACGCAGGCGGTCAGAGTCGTAGGCTACCTGCCTATGCGCCTTCGGGAAAGGTTCTCATTCCCATCCCGGTGTTTAGATGGGAGCGGGGACAAAAGTTGTCACAAGACTTACTCTCGCTGCAGGTGCCGCTCTATGAGCGGATCATGCAGGCAGCCCCTGATTCGTTGCATATGATGGTTGTCAGCGGGGATGTGTTGGTAAGGGCCACACAACCGCTGCAGAAGATTCCTGAGGCTGATGTGGTTTGCTACGGCTTGTGGCTCAGTAGGGAGATTGCGAAGAACCATGGTGTGTTTGTCAGTGAACGACAGTCGCCTAACACCTTGAAGTGTATGCTGCAGAAACCTTCGGTGCAGACACTCGGGGAACTGCTGAAAGATCATTTCTATCTAACGGATATCGGTATCTGGCTACTGAGCGACAGGGCGGTGAAACTGCTGATGCAACGGAGTAATGACGGAGCATATGATCTCTATAGTCAGTTTGGCTGCGCCTTAGGTACCAACCCAGGCATCAGGGATGAGGAACTGAATGACTTGAAGGTGGCAGTGCTGCCTTTGCCTGGGGGGGAGTTCTACCATTATGGTACTTCGCCGGAGATCATCTCTTCTACGTTGGCCATTCAGAACTTGGTGAACGACCAGCGTGAGATTATGCATCATTCCAGGAAACCGCATCCGGCCATGTTCATCCAGAATGCGATTACTGAGGCTCCCATCACCGAGAATAACCAGAACCTATGGGTGGAGAACAGCTTCGTGGGAAGGAAATGGGTACTGAGTCATGAGCATATCATTACCGGTGTACCGGAAAACGATTGGGATATTCACCTTCGTCCTAACGACTGTATTGATATGGTTCCTGTTGGGGAGAAAGAATTTGTGGTGCGACCCTATGGCTTTAATGATCCGTTCAGAGGTGGGGTTGACGAGGAGACGACTTTGTTTCTCGACAGACCGCTGCGGAAATGGGCGGAGGAACGGAGAATCGTCTTCGACAATAACGGGGATATCCAACAGGTTCGTTTATTCCCTGTTACTGACAGTCTGCATGATGCAGGACTGCTGCTGAGATGGATGATGGATAGTCCTGAGCTGGAAGGTGGCAGACGCTTATGGGAACGGTGCAGGAAGATGAGTGCTGAGGAGATTTCTGCCGAGGCTAATCTGGTGCGCCTTACCCGACAGAGGGAGGGTTTCCGCAGGGAGAACTGGCGGATGCTGGCAAGGAACTACGAGCATAGTGTGTTCTATCAGGTTGATCTGGAAGATGCGGCGCGGGCTTTTGCCGACCATCATCTTCAGGAACCGTTGCCGATTCCTGAACAGACACCGCTGTTTACTCGTATTCATGATAGTATGTTCCGCTCTGAACTGGCACGTCTGACTGGTAGGAAGGAGGATTCCAATGCTTATGAACAGAAGGCTTTCTCCCTTCTTCGCGAAGGTATTACCCAGCAGATCCTTTTGGATAAGCAGTCGCCTAAGATGTCGGTTTACAGTGATCAGATTGTCTGGGGACGTTCGCCTGTGCGCATAGATATTGCCGGGGGGTGGACAGACACACCGCCGTATTGTCTGATGGAAGGTGGAAACGTGGTGAACCTGGCCATTGAACTGAATGGGCAACCGCCGTTGCAGACCTACATTCGTCCGTGCAAAGAACCGCATATCGTACTGCGGAGCATTGATCTGGGGGCCATGGAAAGGGTGACGACGTATGAGGAACTGGCCGACTACCATCATGTGGGTAGTCCGTTCTCCATTCCTAAGGCGGCACTGGCCTTAGCAGGATTCTTACCCACATTCAGCGAGGAGTCGTTCACTTCATTGGAGGAACAGCTGACAGTCTTTGGATGTGGTATCGAGATTACTTCTCTTTCTGCCATTCCTGCGGGCAGCGGACTCGGAACGAGCAGTCTGCTGGCCTCTACCATTCTTGGTGCATTGAGCGATTTCTGCGGGTTGGCATGGGATAAGGACGAGATAGGTTATCGTACGCTCGTCTTGGAACAGCTCCTGACAACAGGTGGTGGCTGGCAGGATCAGTTCGGAGGTATCCTGCAAGGGGTGAAACTGTTGCAGACAGAACGGGGCTTTGCCCAGCAGCCTGTGGTGCGCTGGCTCCCCGATAACCTGTTTACACAACCAGAATATGCGGCTTGTCACCTGTTGTATTATACAGGAATCACCCGCACGGCGAAGAGTCTTCTTACCGAGATAGTAAGACGTATGTTCCTGAACCAGCATACAGAGCTGTCATTGCTCCGTGAGATGAAGCAGCATGCCATGGATATGTACGAGGCAATTCAACGCAATGATTTCATGGAGATGGGCAGACTGGTACGGAAGTCGTGGCAGCAGAACCAGCTCATCGACAGCGGTACGAATCCTGCTGAGGTGCAACGTATCGTTTCTCAAGTTGATGATCTGTGTCTGGGCTATAAGCTCTCGGGTGCCGGCGGGGGCGGCTATCTCTATATGGTGGCGAAGGATCTGGAGGCCGCTGCCCGTATCAAACAGCAGTTAACGGTAGAACGCACCAATACTAATGCGCGGTTCGTGGATATGTCGTTGAGCACCACAGGACTGCAGGTGAGTAGGAGTTAATCAAATCTTTGTACAGTGGAATTCAGAACAACAGTAAGTATCCCGGCATCAACGTGGAAGGTGGAACCGCATCACCAACTGCTTTTCGTGGGCAGCTGCTTTGCCGACAATATCGGGAAACGGTTTTCCGATAACATGTTCCTTACAACCGTGAACCCCTTCGGTGTGATGTATAATCCTGCCAGTGTGCTGCATACGCTGGAGCGGATGTATGCGGATGGAGCATCTGCATTTGCCGCGCCCGATGTGGCGGTGCTCTCCCTGGGTACCAATCATGTGTATATCCTCAACGAGACGGGTGAGATTGTGGATAACTGTGAGAAACGTCCGCAACGGCTCTTCACGGAGAAGATCCTTTCGATGGAGGAGTGTACCGACTATCTCACACGATGTGTCAACCTTCTGCAACAGGTGAACCCCGATGTACGCATCATCTTCACTGTTAGTCCGATACGCTATGCGAAATACGGCTTCCATGAGAGTCAGCTGTCTAAGGCCACCTTGTTAATGGCCATCAACACCCTCCTGTCATCTTTCAATTGTCAATTGTCAATTGTCAACTGTCAACTGCTGTACTTCCCCTCCTACGAGATCGTGCTGGATGAGTTGCGCGACTACCGTTTCTACGCATCTGACATGCTTCACCCCTCTGAGCAGACAGTGGATTATATCTATGAGCGGTTCGCTGAAACCTTCTTCTCAGAGAAAACGCTTCGATTCGTGGAGGAGTATCGTCCCATCAAACAAGCGCTGAACCATCGTCCTTTCAACCCTGACAGCGAGGAATACCGTAGGTTCATTGCCCAGACAAAGGAAAAACTGGAAGCATTCAAGGCACGTTATCAGCGTTCATAAGCATCTGCACATTTCCCTTTTGTGAAACTATTACCCTGAATATTTTGTCGTTTCGTCAAAAAGTTGTAATTTCGCAGCATCAATAAAGACAGTATTCATGACATATACGATCGAAAAGGTGGCCAC
This sequence comes from uncultured Prevotella sp., assembly GCA_900314935.1. Lineage (GTDB taxonomy): Bacteria > Bacteroidota > Bacteroidia > Bacteroidales > Bacteroidaceae > Prevotella. Next base: position 106,490 of record OMXE01000008.1, on the reverse strand, counting down.
CCTGATAGGAGCCCGGCGTTATGGCAGTCGGGAGGCTCAGATCAGATGGCTTCTCACTGACAGCAGATCGCTCTGTTTCCCTGAGGAAACCCTGTTCTTCGCGCTGAAAACAAAAAGAAACGATGGTCATAGGTATATCGATGACCTCTATCGCCGTGGGGTAAGAAACTTCGTGGTGGAGGTGGTGCCGGCTCAGGCTGATGAGCGTTATCCGCAGACGAACTTCCTGAAGGTGGTGGATACGCTGGCTGCCTTGCAACGACTGGCGGAGCGTCATCGTGACGAATTTGATATCCCCATCGTAGGTATTACAGGTAGTAATGGTAAGACCATGGTGAAGGAGTGGCTGTATCAGCTGCTGCTCCCGTCACGTCATGTGGTCCGCTCACCCAAGAGTTACAACTCACAGATAGGCGTTCCCTTGTCGGTGTGGCTGCTGAACGAGGAGTCGCGTGTAGGACTCTTCGAAGCGGGCATCAGTGAGCCGGGGGAGATGCTAGCCTTGCACGACATGATCCAGCCAACCATCGGTGTGTTCACTTGTCTGGGTAGTGCGCATCAGGAGAACTTCCGCTCGCTCGACGAGAAATGTACAGAGAAACTGGAGCTGTTCCATGATGCGGAGGCGGTGGTGTATTGTTCTGACGACCCTGTGGTGAGTCGTTGCATGAGACGCAGCGGCTATAAAGGGGAACGTCTTACTTGGTCGCGTGAGAACAAGGAAGCAACGCTGTATGTGAAAGGCGTCACAAACGCCCATCTCTCTACTAAGGTGGAGTATATATATAAAGGTGTAGAGGGCTCGTACGAGATTCCGTTCATCGATGAGGCTTCTATCGACAATTCCATTACCTGTGCCGTTACCGCCTTGCAGTTGGGTGTGACCATCGAGGAGCTGACTGAGCGGATGCCGCAGCTGGAGCCGGTGGCCATGCGACTGGAGGTAAAGGAGGGTCAGCACGGTTGTACATTGATCAACGACTCGTATAACTCTGATATCAATTCCCTGGCTATTGCGCTCGACTTCATGAACCGTCGTCCGGAGCATCAGGGAAGGAGTCGTACGCTGGTGTTGAGTGATATTGACCAAAGCGGCGAAGATCCACATTCCCTGTATGATAAGGTGATGCGACTGGCAGAGAGTAGGGGAATCAATAAGTTTATCGGCATCGGTAAGGAGATCAAGGAGTACGTGAAGAGCGTCGCCCCATCATCGTCGTGCGAACAGCATGCGTTCATCACAGTGGGGGATTTCCTCTCTTCTGCCTTGTTCCGCAACCTGCACAATGAGGTGATTCTCCTGAAGGGAGGGCGCCGCTTCGGCTTCGAGCAGATTACGGAACTGCTGGAGCAGAAGGTGCACGAGACCATTCTCGAGGTGAACCTGAACGCACTTGTTGACAATCTGAACTATTTCCGCTCGTTCCTGAAGCCGGAGACGAAGATGGTGTGCATGATCAAGGCTGATGGCTATGGAGCCGGAGCAGTGGAGATTGCCAAGACGCTGCAGGATCATCATGTGGATTATCTTGCTGTGGCCGTGGCGGATGAGGGTGTAACCTTGCGGAAAGCTGGCATCACCAGTAGCATCATGGTGATGAATCCTGAGATGACCGCTTTCAAGACGATGTTCGACTATGACCTGGAACCTGAGGTGTATTCCTTCCGACTGCTGGATGCGCTGATCAAGGCAGCACGTAAGGAGGGTATTACCGGATGGCCTGTACATATCAAACTGGATACGGGTATGCACCGACTGGGATTCAATATCGGTACGAAGGAGGGTGAGAAGGATGAGATTGATGAGTTGATTGAACGACTGACTCACCAACAGGCGGTGATACCACGATCGGTGTTCTCGCATTTCGTGGGAAGCGACAGTGATGATTTCGACCGCTTCTCTGCCCGTCAGTTCGAACTGTTCCTGAAAGGAAGCAGCAGAATACAGCAGGCGTTCAGTCATCAGATACTCCGACACATGGACAATTCTGCAGGTATCGAGCATTTCCCGGAACGACAGATGGAGATGTGCCGACTGGGAATCGGTCTCTATGGTGTGGATCCTTATGTGGCACCGCAGACGAATCACCTCTCACCGCTCAGGTGCGTGAGTACACTCAAGACTACCATCCTTCAACTGCGCCAAGTGCCGAAGGAGGATACAGTGGGGTACAGCAGGAAGGGTGTACTTACACGCGACAGTGTGATTGCCGCTATTCCTATTGGCTATGCCGACGGCTTGAACCGTCATTTAGGAAGAGGACGCTGCTACTGTCTGGTAAACGGTCAGAAAGCACCTTATGTAGGTAATATCTGCATGGATGTGGCCATGATTGATGTGACGGATATTCCTTGTCAGGAGGGTGACACGGTGGAGATCTTCGGTGATCATCTGCCTGTTTCCATTCTGGCTGAGTGCTTGGATACCATTCCATACGAGGTACTTACGGGTATCTCAAACCGCGTGAAGCGCGTGTATTTTCAGGACTGAAGATAAATCAAATGAATAGATAATTAAAAATGACTCCTGTAAAAACTACTACTATGACCCACTTCCGCTGGGTTATCTGTGGATTGCTGTTCCTGGCAACCACCGTCAACTACATGGACCGACAGGTCCTGTCTCTCACCTGGAAGGACTTTATTGCTCCTGAGTTCCACTGGACCGATGCCAACTATGGTAAGATTACGGCGTATTTCTCTATCTTCTATGCCATCGCCAACCTCTTCGCAGGGAAGTTCATCGACTGGATGGGTACGAAGAAGGGTTACCTCATTGCCATCTTCGTATGGTCATTGGGCGCTTGTCTTCATGCTGGCTGCGGCTGGGCTGCCATGGAATGGGAAGGATATAGCTCGGTGGCGCAACTGGGACAGCTGACGGGTGATGCTGCGGTGATGATTGCTACCGTGTCGATGTACTTGTTCCTTGCCTGTCGTATGGTACTTGCCCTTGGTGAGGCGGGAAACTTCCCGGCTGCCATCAAGGTGACTGCTGAGTATTTCCCGAAAAAAGACCGTGCCTTTGCTACTTCAATCTTCAATAGCGGTGCATCGGTAGGCGCTCTGGCTGCACCTGCCACCATTCCGCTGCTGGCTCGTGCCTGGGGTTGGGAACTGGCGTTCATCATCATTGGTGTGTTAGGCTTCGTATGGATGGGTCTGTGGATATGGCTCTATGACAAACCTCATAGAAGCAGTTATGTGAACCAGGCCGAGCTGAACTATATTGAACAGGATAACGATATTGTGGAGGTACAGGACCGTTCGAATATCAAGGAGGAGAAAACTATCCCCTTCTGGAAGTGTTTCACCTTCCGCCAAACATGGTCGTTCATCGTGGGTAAGCTGTTTACTGATGGCGTGTGGTGGTTCTTCCTGTTCTGGGCTCCTGCCTATTTCAGCGACCAATATGGCTATACCTCCGATTCCAAAATGGGTATCCTGCTGATATTCACGCTTTATCTCATCGTGACAGTGGTTTCCATCGGTGGTGGTTATCTGCCTACTTATTTCGTGGAGAAACGTGGTATGAACCCTTATCTGGGTCGTATGCGAGCCATGCTGATCTTTGCCTGCTTACCGCTGTTGGGTCTTTTTGCCCAGCCTCTTGGTACTTACAGTGCTTGGTGGCCGGCTATTCTAATCGGACTCCTTGGTGCTGGTCATCAGGCATGGTCGGCTAACTTGTATTCTACCATTGGTGACATGTTCCCCAAATCTACCATCGGAACGATAACAGGAATCGGTACAATGGCTGGCGGACTGGGTTCCTATGCCATTAACCTCTGTTCGGGTGAGTTCTTTGATTGGGCAGCAGCTCAGGGCAGTGCCTACACGTTCTTCGGTTTCGAAGGAAAACCAGCTGCCTATATGGTGGTGTTCTGCATCTGTGCAGTGGCCTATCTGATAGGCTGGTGCATCATGAAGACGCTGGTTCCGAAGTACAAGCCAATCATTATTGAAGAGTAGGATAAACTCAGAAGGCTGATAAGGGTAACTTATCAGCCTTCTTTCTATGCGTTATCAGCCTTCTTTCTATGACTTATCAGGCTTATAACTATAGGTTATCAGCCTTCTAACAAAATGCTTGCTATTTGCTTACTTTCGTATTCAATACGGTGTGGGGTAGAAAGTCCTGACGTACAAGCGCTTTGATGAGTTCTGCCGACAAGGCTTCATTGTCTTTTCGCGTGTATCGGATATCGGTAAACACTTGAGCAAGTGTTTCCTTGTTGTTGATCCTGACGAACTGCTCGTTCTCGGGCAGATGCTCCTTGTTGAAATAATAGTTGTCGATATCTTGTCCCAGATAGTCGTTGTAGCGTTCTTGGTGAACGAAACTCTCTGTGGGCAGACGGTCGGAGAGGGATGGCTCTTCATCAGGCCAGCCAACGGTGAGGGTGGCTACAGGCATGACGAGCTTGGGCAGTTGCAGGACGTCAATGATCTGCTGTGGCTGATAGATAGTCGTGCCTAAAAAGCAGTAGCCTAATCCTTCCTCGTCCATGAGATTGCAGAGTGTTTGGGTATAAAGCAAGGCATCGGTGGCGGCGTTGATGAACGACAGGAAGTTGTCGTAGCCTGGTTCGGCATTTCGACAACGTGCCCAGAAACTTGTGCGGTTGAAATCGGCACAGATGGTAAGTAACACGGGAGCCTCAGTAACCATGGGTTGGTTGAAGTGTGCAGGCGCCAGTTGTTCCTTGATCTTCGGATCTCGGGTGATAACCACACTGTATAACTGCAGGTTACCCATCGTCTGGGTGCGCGCTGCTTGGGTAAACAACTTGTTTAGCAACTCTTCACTGACATCACAACTTGTATATTTGCGGATGCTTCTTCTGGTATCTAAGTTTTTCATTTTGGAACATTTTTCTTCTGCAAAGATACGATAAGTTTTCCAAAACGGGAAACTCGATGACTGTTTTTTCAATCGGAATGAGAAAAAAAGGATAATTTGTTTTGTTCTGCTCTCGATTTTTCGTACCTTTGCACCAAATCGCATAAAACTACAGAATCATGATGAGAACATATACGTACGATGAGGCATTCAACGCTTCGCTTGAGTATTTCAGCGGTGACGAACTGGCCGCCCGTGTTTGGGTGACCAAGTATGCCATGAAAGACAGCTTTGGCAATATCTATGAGAAAAGTCCGGCTGACATGCATTGGCGAATTGCCAATGAGATTGCCAGAATTGAAAAGAAGTATGCCAACCCGATGTCGGCCGATGATATTTTCCAGTTATTGGACCATTTCAAATATATCGTACCGGCAGGCAGTCCGATGACCGGTATCGGGAACAATTTTCAGGTAGCTTCACTGTCTAACTGCTTTGTGATCGGTTTGGATGGTGATGCCGACTCGTATGGTGCCATCTTGCGTATAGATGAGGAACAGGTACAGCTGATGAAACGTCGAGGTGGTGTAGGGCACGACCTTACCCATATCCGTCCGAAGGGTTCACCTGTGAACAATTCGGCACTTACCTCTACGGGTCTGGTGCCGTTCATGGAGCGATATAGTAATAGTACACGCGAGGTGGCTCAGGATGGTCGCCGCGGTGCCTTGATGCTCAGTGTGGGTATCAAACATCCCGATTCAGAAGCATTCATTGATGCGAAGATGACTGAAGGAAAGGTGACGGGAGCTAACGTGAGCGTGAAGATCGACGATGCGTTCATGCAGGCTGCCATTGATGATAAGGAGTACGTTCAGCAGTTCCCGGTGGATAGTGACCATCCTGATGTGAAGAAGACTATCCGTGCCAAGGATCTGTGGGAGAAGATTGTTCATAATGCTTGGAAGAGTGCCGAGCCGGGCGTGTTGTTCTGGGATACCATCCTGAAGGAGAGTATTCCCGACTGCTATGCCGATCTGGGCTTCCGTACAGTATCCACGAATCCGTGTGGGGAGATACCACTTTGTCCGTACGACTCATGTAGGTTACTGAGCATTAACCTCTATAGCTATGTCGTGAACCCATTTACCAAGGATGCTTATTTCGATTATGAACTCTTCAAGAAGCATGTGGGCTTTGCCCAGCGACTGATGGATGATATCGTTGATCTGGAGCTGGAGAAGATCGACCAGATCATGCAGAAGGTGGAGAGTGATCCGCAGAGCGATGAAGTGAAAGGGGCTGAATATCATCTTTGGGAGAAAATCAAGAAGAAGAGTTCCTTGGGGCGTCGCACAGGTGTGGGTATTACTGCAGAGGGTGATATGATTGCTGCCATGATGCTGCGCTATGGTACGCAGGAGGCAACCGACTTCTCGGTGAATGTTCATCGTACCCTTGCCTTGGCAGCCTATGGCTCATCGGTACAGATGGCTAAGGAACGCGGTGCCTTCGACATCTATGATGCGAATCGTGAAAAGAATAATCCATTCATCCTTCGTATCAAGGAAGCCGATCCGAAGCTCTACAAGGAAATGAAGCAATATGGCAGAAGGAATATTGCCTGTCTGACAATCGCACCGACGGGTACTACCTCGCTGATGACACAGACCACCAGCGGTATAGAACCTGTGTTCCTGCCTGTATATAAACGTCGTCGTAAGGTGAATCCCAATGAGCCCGATGTGCATGTTGACTTTGTTGATGAGGTGGGTGACTCGTTCGAGGAGTTTATTGTCTATCACAAGAAATTCCTGGAATGGATGAAGATCAATGGTATTGATACCGATAAACGATACTCTCAGGAGGAGATAGATGCGCTTGTGGCTCGTTCACCTTATTATAAAGCAACTGCGAATGATGTTGACTGGCTCATGAAGGTGAAGATGCAAGGGGCTATCCAGAAGTGGGTTGACCATTCCATCAGTGTAACCGTGAACCTGCCGAACGATGTGGATGAGGCTTTGGTGAACCGTCTCTACGTAGAGGCTTGGCGAAGTGGCTGTAAGGGTTGTACCATCTATCGCGACGGTAGTCGTTCGGGTGTGATGATCCAGGTAAGCGAGAAGAAGAAAAAGGAAGAACCGAAACTGGAGCCTGTTCCCTGTAAGCACCCGGAGGTGACGGAGGTAAGACCGCAGACTTTGGAGTGTGATGTGGTGAGGTTCCAGAACAATAAGGAGAAATGGGTGGCGTTTGTCGGTTTGCTCGACGGCTATCCCTACGAGATCTTTACGGGTCTGCAGGATGATGAGGAAGGTATCATGCTTCCTAAGTCGGTGGTAAAGGGTAAGATCATTAAGCAGACTAATGAGGATGGCTCGAAACGTTACGACTTCCAGTTTGAGAACAAACGGGGATACAAGACCACTGTTGAAGGACTGAGTGAGAAATTCAACCCGGAGTATTGGAACTATGCAAAGCTGATCTCTGGTGTGCTTCGCTATCGAATGCCCATTGAGCATGTCATCAAACTTGTCAGCTCCCTGCAGCTGAAGAGCGAGAGCATCAATACATGGAAGGTGGGTGTGGAACGTGCCCTGAAGAAATATATCTCTGACGGTACGCAGGCAAAAGGACAGCGGTGCCCGAACTGTGGACAGGAGACGCTTGTCTATCAGGAGGGTTGCTTGATTTGTACAAATTGCGGAGCCAGTAGGTGTGGATAGACTTCAGATGTACTATATAATAATTAATTATTTAAATAATGTAAGTATTATAATAGAGAGGTGTAGGAATTGAGGATTGAGAGTTCAAAGATAGCGTTGAAAGGACTGCGATTCCATGCCCGTCACGGGGTAATGGAGCAGGAGCGGGCAACAGGCGGGGAGTTTGTGGTTGACGTTTGCGTGCAATGTGACGTGACTACAGCTATGCACTCCGACCATGTTGAGGATACACTGAATTATGCGGAGATTTACGAAATCATAAATAGAGAGATGCAGACGCCGTCCAACCTGCTGGAACACTTGGCAGGGAGGATCGGCGGAAGCATGATGGAAACGTTTCCGCAGGTGCAGGAGATTGTCATTACCGTGACCAAAAAGAACCCACCCTTAGGGGCGCAACTCGAAGGGGCCTCAGTGACTTTACACTTAATAAATGATAAAACTCCGTGATGGTTGACACCATTTTATGATAATTCATTAACTTTGCAGCGCGTATGATGAAAAGGTTATTGCTCGTGATCATGATGATGTGGACGGTTGGGGCGTTCGCCGATACAACTGCCAAGCAGTTTGTCCTTGTCATCGATGCCGGACACGGAGGAAAAGATACGGGATGTGTGGGTAAGATATCGAAAGAGAAGAACCTCACACTGAAAATGGCGCTGGCGTTAGGTAAGATGATTGAAAGGAACTGTCCTGACGTGAAAGTAATCTATACGCGGAAAACGGATGTCTTTCTCGAACTGTGGCAAAGGGCCGAGATTGCCAACAAGAACAAAGCCGACTTGTTTGTTTCCGTACATATCAATGCTTTGCCAGGAGGAAAGATCGCACGTGGATTCCAAACATACACACTGGGACGAGGTAGAAACTCGGGAAAGAAGGGTATTATGGAGAACCTCGAGGTGGCTAAACGGGAGAACGCAGTCATCGTAATGGAGAAGGACTACCAGCAGCATTATGCGGGATTTGATCCAAACTCGCCCGAGAGCAATATCATGTTCGAATTCATTCAGGATACCTACATGGAACGCAGCGTGGAACTGGCGAAGTTCATGCAGCGGTATATGTGTGCTGCGACAGGAAGAGCCAATGCGGGCGCTCATCAGGATAACCTTGCTGTGCTGCGCCTATCTTCTATGCCGGGCTGTCTGCTGGAGCTGGGCTTCATCTCTACACCCGACGAGGAGCGGTTTATGAACTCCAGCGAGGCTCCAGAGCAATATGCACGAGGCTTCTATAATGCTTTCATTGCGTATAAGAAAAAGTATTTTGGCGGTTCAGCCACACCTTTCCTGAATGAGCCAGAGGCCCCAAAGACTCCCAAGGTTGAGCAACCTGCGAAGCCCAGGACGGAACAACCAGTTAAGGAGAAACCGTTGGAGGTGAAGAAAGAAACGGTGAGCGAATCTTCTGCACAACAGGATGCACCGGTGTTTAAGGTGCAAATCATGGCAGATACCAAGGCTGTACCTGTATCAAGTAGTCGTTTCAAGGGTGTAAAGAACATCGATTCGTACAAGGAGGGTGGCTATTATAAATATACTACAGGAAGCTCGACTGACTATAACGAGATTTATCGATTAAGGAAATCGCTTCTGGATAAGTTCCCTGGAGCATTCATCATCGCCTTCAAGAAAGGGGAGAAAATGGATGTTACACAGGCGATACGTGAGTTTAAGGCTCGCAGGAGTCAATAACACTAGCAGGATCACAACATGAAAAAAGAAATCAAAATCGGCTTGGTGGCCGTCGCAGGATTGGTTCTTCTGTTTTTCGGAATGAACTACCTAAAAGGAATGAATATCTTCTCGACGGATACGAAATACTATCTGTCGTTCAAGGATATCAGCGGACTGACAGCTTCCAGTCCGATCTACGCTGATGGATTTAAGGTGGGTGTAGTGAAAAGTATTAATTACGACTACGAGAAGCCGGGGAACATCAAAATCGAAGCGGGCATTGATCCCAGTCTTCACATTCCGGAAGGTAGTACGGCAGAGATTGTCAGCGATCTCCTCGGAAACGTACAGGTAAACCTGCTGCTGGCAGATAATGTGCAACAACGTCTGGCTCCGGGAGGACTGATTAACGGGGATATCAACGACGGTGCCTTGGGTAGGGTGAAGGAGATGATTCCTGCCATTGAGAAGCTGTTGCCGAAACTGGATAGTATTATGGGAAGTCTGAACGCAATCCTGGCTGATCCGGCCATCGGACAGTCGCTCCATAACATCAGAACGGTAACAGGTGACCTTACAAAGACCACCCGCGAGGTAAATGAGCTGCTCGCTCAACTGAACAAGAACGTGCCGGGATTGATGAACCGCGCCAATACCGTGCTCGATAATACGAATACCCTTACAGGGAACCTTGCTGCTATCAATGTGGCAGGAACAATGGAGAAGGTGAACGAGACCTTGGACAACGTGGAGAAGCTGACCTCCCAGCTCAACAATACAGAAGGAAGTATCGGGTTACTTTTGCGGGATCCGAGTCTTTACCAGAATTTGAATGCTACTATGCGCGATGCTGATTCATTGTTGGTCAATATGAAAGCACACCCGAAGCGCTATGTGCATTTTTCTTTGTTCGGCAGAAAAGACAAATAAGTGCTTAATTTAAAAAACATCTAAATAGACAAGCGCTTGATTTTTGCTTTCTTGGAAATGCGTAAGTGATTACATTTCGCCACTTTTCGCTGTCTTTCCTAAAGAGTACTCCAGTCTGATAACGAGACGTTTTAGTCTTGGTAAAATATTCATTTCTAATGACTTATAATTTTGCAACACCAATCTTTTATTATATGGAATTGTTTCACGCTTAAAGTACCAATCTTAGGCAATTTACGAACGTTTCCGAACACAATGATAAAAAAGATGATTTGCAAGAATCAATAATCTTTTCTACCTTTGCACTGTCAAAAACGTCGAAAGACTAACCGTGTTCATTTATGAGTATTAACCCCCGTACCTGCTGGGACAACTGCCTCAATTTAATTAGGGAGAACGTCACCGAGCAGCAATTCAACACCTGGTTCAGACCCTTGGCCTTCGAATCGTACAAGCCTGCGATGAAGACTTTGTTGGTGCAAGTTCCTAGTCCGTTCGTATACGAGTACTTGGAAGAGCACTACGTGGATCTGTTGAAGAAGGTGCTTACAAGGGTTTTCGGCGCAGGTACCCGACTGACCTATCGGGTTGTGACGGATAAAACTCATAACCTGACACAGGATCTGCAGGCTGAGGAGACAGCTACCGATGTGGTTATCCCACGTGTAAAGACCCGCGGTAACGAGTCACCTACCATATTGGATACGGCTCAGCCACAGGATATCGACAGTCAGTTGGATCCCCACCATACCTTTGCAAACTTCATCGAGGGTGATAGTAACAAGCTGCCGCGTAGTGTGGGCTTGTCTATTGCTGAGCATCCAGGAACCACCCAGTTTAATCCGATGTTCATCTATGGTCCAAGTGGATGTGGAAAGACTCATCTGATCAATGCTATTGGTGTGCGTACCAAGGAACTCTATCCACAGAAGCGTGTGTTGTATATCAGTGCCCGACTGTTCCAGGTGCAATATACCAGCGCGCAGATGCAGAACCGCATCAATGATTTCATGCATTTTTATCAGACCATCGATATGCTGATTGTGGATGATGTGCAGGAGTGGGTGACAGCAACCAAGACTCAGGAGACTTTCTTCCATATCTTTAACCATCTGTTCCGCAACGGGAAACGTATTATCCTTGCATCCGACCGTCCTCCTGTTGACCTCAAGGGAATGAGCGATCGAATGATTACTCGCTTCTCTTGCGGACTCATTGCTGAATTGGAACGCCCGAACGTGCAGCTTTGTGTGGATATCCTGAAGAGCAAGATTAAGCGTGACGGACTGAAGATTCCTGAAGATGTGATTCAGTATATTGCGCGGACAGCTAATGGTAGCGTGCGTGACTTGGAGGGTGTGATCAATTCGTTGCTCGCTTTCTCGATTGTATATAACGGTAATATCGACATGAAGTTGGCAGAACGTGTAATCAAGCGTGCTGTTAAGGTGGAGGAGCGATCTGTAACCGTTGATGATATCATGGAGAAGGTGTGCCATCATTTCAATGTTACTACCACAGCTATGGCAAGTCGTTCACGGAAACGCGAGCTGGTTGTTGCCCGTCAGGTGTCTATGTACCTGGCTCAAAAAATGACAAAGATGCCTGCCAGTCGTATTGGTAAGCTGGTTGCTGGGCGTGATCACAGTACGGTTATCCATAGCTGTACGCAGGTTGAGCAGCGTTTGAAGATCGATAAGGCATTCTCAGCAGAGGTTCATAGCATTGAGAACTCATTGAAACTGAATAAGTAAGAAGCAGTAAACAAAGTTGTTTACTGTACTATCAACTGTCGATTCCGTTTTTCTCTTCAATCATTCCAATCTTTTTCCACCATACCAAGGATAGTGCCAAACCGTGTTGGTACTGTAAACCAACATTCATATAAAGCAAAACGGCCTACTCTTCACGAGCGGGCCGTTGGAAAAAACTAAATTAACTCAAGTTTATAGGGAAATACTCTCACGAGCACTGTATATGATCTCACAATGGTGAGATACACATATTCTTATTTTCGAATGCAAAGATAATTGTATTTTTATAACTATGCAAACGTTTTCAGATGAAAAATCATACAATATGCGCTTTTTAATGTTTTTTTACTAAATGTGTAATAATACACATATTCAACACATCGCTTTTTCTTCATTCATCATTCGCTTCCACTTGTGATATCCCAATACGGCAATCACTACGTAAAGTGCATAAAGGGATGCCTTGAAGGGAATGTCCTTGTAGAAATACAGAATGCAGGTAACCGCATCGACAGCGATCCAGATGAACCATTGTTCCAGATACTTGTGTGCCAATGCCCAGATACCTACTATGCTCAAGGCTGTAGTGAAACTGTCGGCCAGAGGTACGTTACTGTTGGTGAACGTTACAAGCAGCCAGTATATGATGCCCCAGATGCAAAGGATGACCGTTATCCAGGGCACCACGAGACGACGAGGGAAATGACTGATGGATAGTTCAGCCGATGGCTTGTCCTTGTGCTTCCACCAACGTTTGTCACCCAACACCCAACATCCCACGCCATAGATGGTCACCAGAAGGTAGTAGAACTCCATGCCGCAGTCGGCATAGAGTCCTTTCTGGTAGTAGAGCACGATACCCAAAGCCTGCATCAGAAAGCCTGCGAGCCACATCCAGGCACTAGCCTTGTATTCCAGAAGGATATAGGCCAGACCGAGGATGGTAGTGACTATGTCAAGCCAGTGGGCAGCGATGAATGTACTGATCATATATATATTATAGTTAGAAACGCAGTGTGATGCTACCCATGGCGGTGAAGCCGGCCATTGGAATGAATCCCAGTTGGTAGTAACGGTTCTCATTCTTATGTCCAGAGCTCTCGCCAACAGCAGAATATGCCCATCCGCTGCTGGCATAATGAGCATCAAAGATATTGTTCAGGTTTACACCGAACGCCGCTTCCTTCACACCAATCTTCTTCAATGGGAGTGTATAGCTGAGCTTAACATTCGTGGTTGAGTAAGAAGGCAGTGAACGGTCTTTGTTCTCAGAATTGTCGAGATACTGACGACTCACGAAGTTGGTGTGCCATACAGCCTGCCATCCTTTATAGTGGAAGTTAAGGAATCCGTTGAGGATGGCTGAAGGTGAGAAGGCGAGTGTGGAATTATCATAGTGGAACTGGCGCAACTCGTCACCATTACCATCAATGTGATACAAGGCCATGGCAGCCTGACGCCCAGCGTCATCATCCTTATAATCCCAGTCATCCCAGTCATCTATAAACTCATCAAAGTCCTTGATCTTGTTCATACTCAATGCTGCATTGCCTTCCACAGTCAGCCATGAAGTGATGTCGCATCCGGCAGTGAGTTCAACACCAGCCCTATACGATTTCTTCACATTGGTAGTGAGGGGTTCACCGATATCACTCTGCGCGCCGGTCTGAACGAGCTGATTATCGTAATCCATGTAATAAGCGGTAATCCCTGCACGCCATGTCGGTGTGGCAAAGCTATAGCCAGCCTCGTAGTCGAGCAGCGATTCGGTCTTGGGGGCAGGGTAGTTACCATTATCCGTGAAGTTGTTCCGTTCGGGTTCGCGGTGACTCAAAGCCACAGAGGCGAAGGCACGATGACCGCCGTTATGGAAGCTGATACCTGCTTTGGGATTGAAGAAATTGTATGTCTCATCGATGTCGAGCATATGCTTCTCGTAGAGATAGGTCTGCTTATTATAGACGAACTTGTCGTTGTATCCGTCGGTAGTGTAGTTCACACGACGATACTGCATATCGGCAAAAGCGTCCCAGCTGTCGGACAAACGGTAGAGGGCTTTGATGAAAGCGCTACCGTCGAACTTATTGGCATCAGAGTCGTAGTAACGGTAGTCACCATCGCTCATGAGCAAGTTACGCAGCTTGTCGTTGCTCAGGTAGGTGATATAACCGAAGTGATTACCATCGAACTGCTGCACGGAGAGTCCGCCAATCACATCCCAGTCGTTATCTTTGTAGTTCAGGTTCCATACGATGCCGTAAGTGTCCTGCTTCAGTCCCTTCTTGCGTACCCAGTCGGTGCGTTTCACACCGCTCATGTCACTGAACGTGGGATTAGGCAGCCCCAGTTTCTTAATCTTGTTATTGTAGCGGAATTCCTTGTAGTATCCGTAGCCATGAGTATAGTGCAGGGAGGCCATGGTATTCCAGTGCTCGTTGATATCCCATACTGCAGAGAGGATATTATGGTTCTGCCAGAAGTTATCGGTGGTTTTATCCCAGGGCTTACCGTTGTTCATCATGTAGCGTTCTGTCTGGTAGTTGCCGTTGGCATCACGAACGAAATTACCATCAGCATCGGTCGAGAACATCTCATAGAGACTGTTATAACGTCCGAGTCCTACTTTGTACAGATCCTCATAGGTTTTGATGCCTGTATTACCGCCATAGGTACCGTCCATCAGACTCAGGTCGTCATTACCGGCAGTAACGCCATTCCATGCCTGACCTGTCTTTTCGAAGTTACCGATGTTCTTGTAACGGATAACGATATCATCGGAAAACCAACTCAATCCTCCGTAGTAGCTGCCTGAGCGTCCGCTGGTACCATGGATATATCCGTCGGTATTCGTCTCATGATAGGCACCGTCGAAGACAAAATGGTTCCACATCAGACCGGTTGAGAAGGAACCGCCCACATTGAAGGTGTTGTATGAACCATAAGAGACGTTCACTTCACCGCTGGGTGTTGTGGAAGGAGTCTTTGTGGATAGTGAGATGGTACCGCCGAAGGCACCGTCGCCATTGGTTGATGTTCCCACGCCTCGTTGTATCTGCGCATTTCCAAGGAGTGAAGCATACGAATTCATATTCGCCCAAAACACGCACTGATCTTCAGGGGAGTTCAGGGGCACTCCATCAAGGGTGATATTGATACGTGAACCCGCTGCTCCGCGAATACGCAGATAAGAGGTTCCTGTACCCACACCGTTCTCGCTCCATGCCAGAACACCTGGCGTCTGAGAGAAGAGGAACGGCAGTTCTTGTCCTGTCTTGGCAAAGTCCTGCAACTCTTTCTTCTTGATGTTTGCCACTGCGAAGGGCGCATCTTTCTGTACCCATACACCTTTCACTACCACCTCCTGCAGTTGTTCCATGCGGAGAGAGTCGTTGTCATCTGGCCGAACGGCATGCACCTGTGCTGCCATGGCCATCATCACACTGAAAACAATTACTTTTTTCATTACACCTTATTTAATAATATATAAGTATAAGGGGGGAGAGAAAAAGAAAAACCGATGTTTTTCTCTTGAGCATCACTCGTTCATTCCTACGCCGGCATTATCCGGATCAGGTATGAGGGTATTATCTCAGCCGCGAACACTCGCAGCACCCCTTGGTCTACTTTTTGTAAACCGGGTGCAAAAGTATATAAAAATCTTAAGATAACCAAATAAATCCCATACTTTTGCATGTCATGTTACGTGGATACTTGTTCCTGAGAACAAAAAAGCGAGACATGCTCAATGCCTCGCCCTTTGTTGTGATAGCGTCTGCTATTAGAAGTTGTAATACAGTCCGAAGGTGATATTATTACCATCGATATCAAAACCTATCATGTCAGAGTTCTTGGCACCTTCGTAGTCGGGATTGAAATTACGATAGCCAAGGAATCCGAAATGGGTGACGAAGCTTACTTTGTTGTTCAGCTTAACTGCCAAACCGGGACGGAGACCGATATTGAACTCTGTACCTACATCGTCATAGCTGGTGAATCCAACACCGCCATCAATGAAAGCATCTACCATCTTACCATGCAATAAGGTGTATCGGGCATAGGGATTGATGGTGACTGCCTCTAAATCTGTGTCTTGATTGAAGTACGGACCGCTGAAGTCACATCCTCCTTTTGATACACCGGCTACTACACCGAGCGACCAGTTGTTATTGAGTGCGAAGCCCACTTCAGGAAGGAATTTGTAAGTAGTTTCCGTATCACCATTACCGTTTTTCACACTACCGATACCTATACTACCTCCTACATACACTTGCGCGTTGGCGCTAACTGCCATCATGGCGACAGCTGCCAAAGTCATTAAAATCTTTTTCATTGTTACCTGTTTTTTGTTAAACAATCATTTTGTCGTTGCAAAGGTGAGGAAAAACAGGCATATAAACAAATAAAAGCGTAGGAACCTACGCTTTTATTAATGAGATTTGATATAAATCAACAAATATTAGCTGAAAAACAGATCAAGGAAGTAAATTATTTCCTGTCGTGTTCATCAGTAATTTGGCCTCATTATATGGAACGATGAATGAGGGAAGACCAGCTGCATAGGCAGCAATCTCGTACTGCTGGTAGGTAAACAGGACACCTTCTTTGGTGAATACAGGAGGAGTGGCTGGCAGCGGAAGCATGTAAGTATTCTCCAAAGATAGGGAATTCTCCAGTTCCTCGTCGGTGTTTATTTCGAAGTATTTCTTCAGACCTTTCTTAATGACATCCTGCATACTCTTTGTAAACAGATCCCATTCAACACGTCGGCCGTCGCTCTTGCGGAAGGTCATGCCTGAAATGAAGGTTCCTCCGTGAGCACCGCCCATATCCTCGTACTTCTTCATTTCGTAGGTAACGAACTTGTCGGTCTCGTAAAGAAAGTGAATCTCTGTCTCCGAGGCGAAGGTGGGTACGTCGCCTGTCATATTCTCAGCCATCAAGTCATGAGCTTTCTTGAACTCCTTGTACTTCAGGTCGAAGTAGTAGTCAATCATTTTCTGACCATTGCTGAGATCACCATCGTAGGAACCCTGCATGTTGTTTTCCATTTCCCCAGCGTAGGATATGCCCAGCGACTCGCTGATGTACTCGCGAATGGCATTAACCAGGATCGGGTTACCGCCAGTAGGAAAGTCAACAACGATCTTGTATTCGCCCGACTTATCATTCTTCGATTGTTCTACTTTCTTGTAGGTCAGCTTACCATCCTTCTGACCATCTTCTTGCTCATTCACTGCTACCGACGTACTGTCATTCTGCGACGGTGAGGGTAGGGGAGTCTGTGCCTTCTGATTACAGCCATATACGACTGCCATCAGAAGGACAAAGACAATAGGTTGAAGCACTCTTTTGTACATAGATGCTATCGATTAACGGTTCAACAGGTGGCTGGCCACGGTTTCAGGGTCTTGAAGAAATCATTACCCTTGTCATCTACGAGGATAAAGGCGGGGAAGTCTTCCACCTCAATCTTCCAGATGGCCTCCATGCCAAGTTCAGGATACTCTATGCACTCGATGCTCTTGATACTGCTTTGTGAGAGCACAGCAGCTACACCACCAATGCTTCCCAGGTAGAAACCACCATGCTTTTGACAAGCATCAGTTACCACCTGTGAGCGATTACCCTTGGCAATCATCACCAGTGAACCACCATGATCTTGGAACTCATCCACATAAGGATCCATTCTGTTGGCAGTGGTTGGTCCCATTGAGCCGCAGGGATAGCCCTCTGGTGTCTTGGCGGGTCCTGCATAGAGTACGGGATAGTCCTTGAAGTACTGAGGCAAGTCCTCACCGGCATCCAGACGGGCCTTCAGTTTGGCGTGTGCAATGTCGCGGGCCACGATAATGGTACCCTTGAGGTTCACACGGGTGCTGACAGGATACTTCGTGAGTTCGGCTCTAACAGAATCAATACCCTTGTTCAGGTCGATGATAATCTGGTTAGCACCCTCTCCTGCCTTGGCATACTCAGCTGGAATCAACTCTGTAGGATTGCTGTCCATCTTCTCCAGCCACACACCATCGCGGTTGATCTTTGCCTTGATGTTTCTATCTGCTGAGCAACTCACGCCCATACCGATAGGACAGGAAGCACCGTGGCGAGGCAAACGGATTACGCGGATGTCGTGTGCCATGTACTTTCCGCCGAACTGAGCGCCCAGACCGATACGATGAGCCTCCAGCAAGAGTTTCTTCTCCAGATCGATGTCACGGAAGGCACGACCGGTCTCGTCGCCTGTGGTTGGCAGGTTGTCGTAATACTTAATTGATGCAAGCTTCACTGTGAGCAGGTTCTTCTCAGCTGACGTACCACCGATGACGAAAGCAATGTGGTAGGGAGGACATGCTGCTGTACCCAGACTCTTCATCTTCTCTACGAGGAAAGGAATCAGTGTTCCCTCATTCTGGATGGTAGCCTTGGTCATGGGATAGAAATAGGTCTTATTGGCTGAACCGCCACCCTTGGCCACCATGACAAAACGGTACTCAGCACCTTCACAAGCCTCGATATCGATCTGTGCAGGTAGGTTACAGCGTGTGTTCACCTCGTCGTACATGGTCAGCGGAGCATTCTGCGAGTAACGAAGGTTGTCCTGTGTGAAGGTGTTGAATACACCAAGACTCAGTGCCTCCTCGTCTTCAAAGCCCGTCCAAACCTGTTGTCCTTTCTCTCCGTGGATAATGGCTGTACCTGTATCCTGGCAGAACGGAAGGATACCCTTGCAGGCAACCTCTGCATTGCGCAGGAACTGCAAGGCTACATACTTATCATTCTCACTGGCCTCAGGGTCGTTCAGCACCTGTGCTACCTGTTCGTTGTGTGAGCGGCGCAGCATGAACTCCACATCGTGGAAGGCTTCCTGTGCCAGTAGCGTAAGTGCCTCTTTCGACACTTTTACGATTTCCTTGCCCTCGAATTCGCTGAGGGTCACTCCTTCCTTCGTCAGAAGGCGATACTCCGTGTCGTCTTTTCCCATCTGGAACATCGGAGCATACTTGAATTCAACTGTTTTAGCCATATACTTTTTTCCTTTTATGATTTACTAGTTATTCTAGTTTTATTGATCAATAACCAAAGACTTCCTCTGTGGTGAGTCGTTTCACCGGGGCAATCTTCTCCAGAGCCTTCATGTCGAGATTGTTCTCGTCACCAAGGATGATGTAGCGATAATCCTTGTTGGCTACCTGTCTCTTCTCGAAATTGATGATATCTTGCAGGGTCAACTTCGGCAGATCCTGGAATGTCTTGCCGTTCAGATCGTAGTCAATACCCAAACGTTTGGCGTTCAGATAACTGTAGATAATGCTCATCTTGGTGGTGCGCAGACTGGCCAACTGCTTCGTAACGGCATCTTTGGCAATCTGGAAGGCTGTCTCGCTGGCGGGCATCTTATTGAGGATTTCCTGGAAGTGCCCGATACAGTCCATCATCTTATCGTTCTGAGTGATGATATGCGTCATAAACGACTCCTTGCGTCCCTTGACACTGGGACGAGAGTAATTGGCATATGCATTATAGGCAAGTCCTCTCGTCTCGCGCATCTCCTGGAAGACGATACCATTCATGCCACCTCCGAAGTATTCGTTGAACAGAACCCTAACAGCAGACTCTTCTGGATTCCAGTCGCGTCCCTCATTATGATACATACGCATATAGATATTCTTGGCATCGTAGGGAGCCAGAAGAATCTCGTTCTTGTTAGCCAATTGGTTCAGATATGGGTTGTTCAGCGGAACGCTATTCAGTTTCTTGGCGGTACGGTGGATCTTTTTGACTGTTGCCACCACACTCTTTTCATCCATCGGACCATAATAGAGCACGCTGTGCTGATACTGCCACAGATTCTTGAGCAGATCGATGAATACCTGTGGATCGGTCTGTTTCAACTGCTGTTCCGTTAAGATGTCGCGGTAGGCATTACGAGGACCTTGAGAACCATATGCATACAGGTATTCGAAATAGGTCCTCTGACTCTTCTTGGCGTCCTCGCGACTCTTCAGTGTACGGTCAACCAACTGATTGTATGCTTCTCTGTCAACCTTGGCATTCAGGAAGAGATCCTCCAACAGTGACATAGCAGTTGGCATGTTTTCACTCAGTCCTCCCAAACTAACAGTGAGTGATTCTTCGCCTACACTGATGCCCCAGTCACAGCCCAACTCATAGAACCGTTGTACGATGTCGGCAGCTGACATCTTTGCTGTTCCTAGGAAGCTGATATAGTCGGAAGCCAAGTCATACCTCTTATCGGCACTCTGTCCGAATTCATAGCGGTAAGCCAGGTTGAAGAGTCCGTTGGTATTATTCTTTACATAGTACAACGGCTGACCTTTTTTCACCTCCAAGGTGGTGAGATCCTTCTGGTAATCCACGAACTTAGCTTGTATAGGCTCCACATGTGCATTCTGGATATCCTTCACGAACTGACTCATCTGGTCGCGGTTTGCCTGAATAGGGGTGATAGCAGGCTTGTCGATTTTCTTCTGAAGAGAGTCGATACCTTGTTTCTTGTACACGGTGACATAACCTTCCGTGAAGAAACGGTTAGCGAAATCAACCAGTTCCTTCTTTGAGATTCTTGAGATGCGGTCGATACGTTCCACGACTTGCTTCCATTCCACCTCGTTGATGAAAGCTTCAACAAAATGGTCAGCCCGTCCTTCATTGCTCTCCAGCAACTCGTAGTGGTGACGTTTCATGTTATTAATAATGCTGGGCAGCAGGTTGTCCGGGAAGTCACCCTTCTTCAGCTTATCGATTTCCGTCAGCATCAACGATCTTACTTCTTGCAGACTCTGTCCTTGTTTCGGCGTTCCCATCAGGAAGAAGGCACCGTGATCGCGCAATAGCTCGCAGCCACCGTTGGCCCTCTGCACCTTCATGGTCTGGTTCAGATCCAGATCGAAGAGTCCTGCCCGTCCGTTATTAAGCACGTCCTCCATTAACTGTAAGGTATCAGCCTGGAGTGCATTAGCCTGTTTGGCGCGCCAGGCTACCCACACTTGTTCTGCTTCCTGACCTATAACAGTAGTGTCAGCGGGGGCAGTCAGCGGGGGCAGGGCAGGGAAGACAGGCTGTCTTACGTCGGCACCAGGTTTCCAACTACTGAAATACTTGTCGATAATGGCAATGGTCTTGTCGGGATCCAGGTCGCCTGCCATACATACAGCCACATTGTTCGGCACATACCATTTGTTGAAATAGTTCTTGATATTAACAATCGACGGGTTCTTCAGGTGTTCCTGCGTACCGATGGTGGTCTGCAGTCCATAGGGATGGTTGGGCCAGAGCATCTTACAGATGGTGGCAAAGAGTTTGCGGACATCAGAGGTCAGTCCGATATTATACTCTTCATACACAGCTTCCAGCTCTGTATGGAAACCGCGGATAACCATATTCTGGAAACGGTCGGCCTGAATCTTTGCCCAGTTGTCGATCTCGTTTGCAGGAATATTCTCCGTATAGCAGGTTACATCATTGCTGGTATAGGCATTTGTCCCTTCCGCTCCGATAGCAGCCATCAACTTATCGTACTCATTGGGGATGAAATACTGGGCAGCGAGCTGTGACAGACTGTCGATCTCGTGGTATTTCACCTTGCGTTGTTCTGGGTCCTTCAAGAGTCGGTAATCCTCGTAGCACTGTTCGATTTTATCAAGGTACTCCTTCTCGGCTGCAGGATTGGTCACACCGAACTTATCGGTTCCCTTGAACATCAGGTGCTCCAGATAGTGAGCCAAACCCGTGGTCTCGGCAGGATCGTTCTTGGATCCTGTACGCACAGCGATGTATGTCTGGATACGCGGTTTCTCCTTGTTTACCGACAGGTAGACTGTCAGACCGTTGTCAAGGGTGTAAATACGTGTGTTCATCAAGTCACCGGGTACGGTGACGTACTTGTAATCCTTGGCTTGTACGAAGAGAATACCAAGCACAAGCAGGATGGTTGATAAGATGGTTCTTTTGTTCATATTGTTTGTTGTTGAGATCGTTATATACGACTATACAGATTAACTAATTCTCGTAATCAATCTCATGGTCGAGCTTGTCGATGAAGTCACTGAACACATCATCCTCCACGTCGCCCATGGCATATTCTTTCTCGGCATCCTTGCGGATCTCGCCAATCCATATGCGTCGAGCTGTGATATAGTCCTCACGAATCCGCTCGGCATCTTCTTCGGTAATCTCGTCAAGACCATAGTAGTTGAGTATCATATCATACGTCCATGTCCACTGATACTCACGGTAGTGGTCGTTGATTTCTTCGAAGCGGTCGATGACTGCCTGTATCGTTTCCAGCGTACCATTCTTGATGTCTTCAATGAGTCTGACTTCTTCGCTCTCCGGCAGGAGCAGTCCTGACAGGTCGATCCAGTTCCCCTTACCGATATTGGTGGTAGGCTTCCTGAAGTAGTCGTGTTTCTTGGCACGTTTCAGTACGGCACCCATATACAGTCTGAGGGCGATATCGTAATATTTGATACCTTTCTTCAAAGAGGAAGCATTGATGACATAGTCGTGGTAGTTGTACTGCGACTGCAGATCGCCTGATGCCGCACGCAGGTTTTCCAGAATCTTCTTACCCCTGAGGATCTCTCCTACGGTAAAGGGCGAGAGCCAGTCGAAGTTCACAATACTCTTCTGACAGCCTTGCTGACGCATGTCACGCTTAGGCCATTTCTTGATATCGCGGTAGAGACCAACGGTAGTGATGTTCCTTCCGGGCACCAGGTACATATCATCGTTATAAGAGATGAGGTAAGAGAACGGCACATCACGGGTGTCGGGGTGGTGCATCAGCTTACCCATACACACCGAGAAGGCACCGATCTTGGCTGGCATCAGCACGTAGGAGCCACTGGCTGTCTTTGTTCCGCGCTCCAAGGTACCATAGTGGATGGGTCCCATCTTATAGGCGTGGTTCGAGAAGTTCGTGTTCGAGCCTGCATTGTAGAATGAGAACTGTCCACCAATGAGCAGACTGGATTTATGATGCGAAGCAGAGAACGGACCGCAGAAGGCGGCACAAGCCTCACCGTTCGACATATAGCTGTTGGCGAAGAACACGCTCTGCGAGGCGGTGAATCCGTTGGCGATATGACAAGCCTCACCTACGAAGCAATCCTGCATCTTCACGCTATTGATAATCGACGAGCCGTTACAGATGATAGAGTTCTCACAGATCACGCCCGTACCGATATATACTGAGTCACTAGGACCGTTCAGGATAGAGCAGTCGCTGATGCGCGAGGCACCATTAATCTCGCAGTTATCGTTGATGACAGTATTGGTAATCTCCTTCGTGCCGATGATCTTCACATTATTACCGATAATGCCGCGTTCCGGCATGTTTCTTTCAATATCCTCATTGATCAGTCGGCGAATCTCTGCCAAGATATTCTTATCTGTAAAGTGCTTCACCATGAAGGCTGCGAACTGACTGTTCAGGTTTCCGAAGAGGATGGCATTACCGTCACCGGCCTCGTTCAGCACGGAGATCAGGTTTCCTTCTCCGTAGGTTGCTCCTTCGGTAGTCTCGATGATGCTCACATTCGAGATAAAGCAGTCATCACCGATAGTATAGTTATTGATATATCCTGCCACGTTCTCGATAAGACAGTTGTCACCGACGGTAACATTTCGTAAAGTGGAGCGTGTAATACCTGTATGTTTTACGAAGCCCTTGGTCACCTCCATGTTCTTCTCAAACACACCAAGGTTTACTTCACCATAAAAACTGGTATCTTTAATGTAATTCGGTTGGAAATCTTCTGCCACGTTGATGGCGGTCCAGTCCTCTGCTGTACATCCGTTATTCTCCAGGATGACAATCTCTTCTTCGTTTAATAATCTATAATCCATATTCTTATTGATGTTTGTTGTTGTTTTCTTTTCTCTTTTGTTACTAGTAGAAATAGTTTACTTGTTAATACTAATCTTGCTCTTCCTCCGTATCATATAGGAAATCGTTGTAGGGGTATTTCTGTACATGTAGCTCTTTTACCTTTTTGTACAGACGGTCGCGCAGTTCCTCGATATTCGTCTTCTCCTTAGCTGAAATGAAGATACATGCATCGTTAAGCTTTGCCATCCAGGTCTTGCGCAATTCATCCAGAGTTATGTTCTCCTTGGTGGGCGGAGTCAAATCATCGGGTTCCTTCTCCACCCATGAATAAGCATCAATCTTATTGAAGACAATCATCGAAGGCTTATCGGCAGCCCCAAGTTCCTGCAGTGTTTTCTCCACTACTTTGATCTGTTCCTCAAAATCCGGGTGTGAGATATCCACAACATGAAGCAGCAAGTCGGCTTCGCGCACCTCATCAAGGGTTGACTTGAATGAATCAACAAGATCGGTAGGGAGTTTACGGATGAATCCTACCGTGTCGGCCAACAGGAAGGGCAGGTTCTCAACCACTACTTTCCTAACAGTTGTATCGAGAGTGGCAAAGAGTTTGTTCTCGGCGAACACTTCACTCTTCGAGAGCAGGTTCATAAGGGTGCTTTTCCCAACGTTTGTATAGCCCACGAGTGCCACACGAATCAAACGTCCGCGATTCTTGCGTTGTGTAGCTTTCTGCTTGTCAATATCCTGTAAGCGTTGTTTTAATAAGGTAATACGTTGTAGAATGATACGGCGGTCCATCTCCAACTGGGTCTCACCCGGTCCACGCAATCCTACGCTACCCTTACCGCCACCACTGCCGGAACCGCCACCCTGACGTTCCAAGTGGGTCCATAGTCGTTGCAGTCGGGGAAGCATATAGCGGTACTGTGCCAGCTCCACTTGGTTCTTCGCATTGGCAGTCTGCGCCCTCATGGCGAAGATATCAAGGATGAGTGAGGTGCGGTCGAGGATCTTCACTTGCAGCATACCCTCTATATTGCGTATCTGTCGAGGTGACAACTCATCATCGAAGATCACCATACCGATTTCCCTGTCGTTCTCTTCCTCCTGCTTGATATAGTCGCGTATCTCTTCCAACTTTCCCTTACCCACATAGGTAGTCTGGTTCGGTCCTCCCACTTTCTGGGTGAACCGCTTCACAGTCACTGCCCCTGCAGTATCTGCCAGAAACTCCAGTTCGTCAAGGTACTCCTTGGTCTTGGCTTCATCCTGTTCCTTGGTAATCAGTCCTACAAGTACAGCTGTTTCGGCCTTGACTTCAGATATTACGAATTCTTTCATTCAAATATATTTGTTTATTTTGCAAAGATACAAAAAAATATAATATGTAAGAAGAAAAATCACATCGAAAGTCATGCTTTCATGTTTTTTTATTATTTTTGCAGCCAGAAATTCAACTTTAAACAAACACATTTATGAGATTAATTATTGAGAAAGACTATCAGAAGATGTCGCAGTGGGCGGCAGAGCATGTGATTGAGCGTATTAATGCCTTCCAGCCGACAGCTGAGAAACCTTTTGTGTTGGGCTTGCCTACAGGTTCTTCTCCTGAGGGTATGTATGCTTGTCTGGTGAAAGCCAACAAGGAAGGACGCGTGTCCTTCAAGAACGTCATCACGTTCAACATGGACGAGTATGTAGGTTTGGCTGAAGATCACCCAGAGAGCTATCACTCTTTCATGGCTCGTAACCTGTTCGACCATATCGACATCCCCAAGGATCATATTCATATCCTGAATGGCAATGCCAAGGATCTGGTAGCAGAGTGCGCTCACTACGAGGAGATGATCAAGGAAGCAGGCGGTATCGACCTGTTCATCGGCGGTATCGGTCCTGACGGACACATCGCTTTCAACGAGCCGTATTCTTCATTGACCTCCCGTACCCGTCAGAAGACACTTACCACAGATACCATCATCGCCAACTCACGTTTCTTCGACAATGATGTGAACAAGGTGCCGAAGAGCGCGCTGACCGTTGGTGTGGGTACCGTGATGGATGCCCGCGAGGTGATGATCCTGGTAAACGGACACCACAAAGCTCGTGCTTTGAAGGCTGCTGTTGAAGGTGCCGTTTCTCATGAGTGGACCATCAGTGCCCTGCAGATGCATCAGCATGGAATCATCGTTTGCGATGAGCCTGCTACAGATGAGCTGAAGGTAGCTACCTATAAGTACTTCAAGGATATTGAGGGTAAGTAATCCATCCTCAATCACCTTAGCATTTGTCCGCATACTTCCGACTGAGATTCTGAAGTATGCGGACTTTTGTATTGTGCCATTTTGTCATGTTTAATGTGTCGGTACATGTTTTGATGGTGGGTTGTTAGAACAAAACAAGAAAGGAGCTAATCATGACATTAGAGAATTTTACGATCAAAGCGCAGGAAGCGGTACAAAATGCCGTGAACACGGCGCGGCAGAACGGTCAGCAGGTCATTGAACCTGTACATCTGCTGAAAGGTGTAATGGAGAAAGGAAAGGACGTGGTGAACTTCATCTTCCAGAAGCTGGGGGTGAATGCTGCTCATGTGGGTACACTGATTGATAATGAGATCCAGCACCTTCCACGAGTACAGGGAGGTGAACCATACCTGAGCAGGGAGACCAACGAGGTGATGATGAAGGCAATGGATCACTCGAAGCAACTGGGTGATGAGTTTGTGAGCATCGAGCCGATCCTGTTGGCACTCTTGGAGGTAAACTCCACAGCGAGTCGTATCTTGAAAGATGCGGGCATGAACAGCAACGATGTGATGAAAGCTGTACAGGAACTGCGCCAGGGACAGAAGGTACAGAGCATGAGTGGTGACGAGAACTTCCAGAGTTTGAGTAAGTATGCGAAGAACCTCGTGGAGGAGGCCAGAGCAGGAAAGCTCGACCCCGTGATCGGTCGTGACGATGAGATTCGACGTATCCTGCAGATTCTCTCCCGTCGTACCAAGAACAATCCTATCTTAATCGGTGAGCCAGGTACAGGTAAGACCGCCATTGTGGAAGGTCTTGCCCAGCGTATCGTACGTGGTGACGTACCCGAGAACCTGAAGGACAAGCAGGTGTTCTCGCTCGATATGGGTGCCTTGGTGGCCGGTGCAAAATATAAAGGTGAGTTCGAGGAACGTCTGAAGAGTGTCATCAACGAGGTGACGAAGAGTAATGGACGCGTGATCCTGTTCATCGATGAGATCCATACACTGGTTGGAGCAGGTGCGGGCGAAGGAGCCATGGATGCAGCCAATATCCTGAAGCCTGCCTTGGCACGTGGTGAACTGAGAAGCATTGGTGCTACTACCCTGAACGAATACCAGAAATATTTTGAGAAGGATAAGGCGTTGGAACGTAGGTTCCAGACCGTGATGGTGGATGAGCCTGATGAACTCAGTGCCATCAGTATTCTGCGTGGACTGAAAGAACGCTACGAGAACCACCATAAGGTGCGTATTCAGGATGATGCTTGTATCGCTGCAGTGAAACTCTCCGAACGCTATATATCAGACCGTTTCCTGCCGGATAAGGCCATCGACCTCATGGATGAGGCTGCTGCCAAGCTGCGTATGGAACGCGACAGCGTGCCTGAGGAGCTGGATGATATCTCCCGTCAGTTGGCACAGTTGGAGATTGAACGCTCTGCCATATCTAGAGAGACTAGTAATACCAGCGATTCTAACTCTTCTAGTAAACTGGGGCAGCTCGATAAGGAGATTGCCGAGCTTCGCGAGAAAGAGAACGCCTTCCGTGCCAGATGGGAGAACGAACGTAACCTGGTGAACAAGATCCAGCAGGATAAGCAGGAGATGGAGCAGCTGCGTTTCGAGGCGGAAAGGGCTGAACGCGAGGGTAACTACGAGCGGGTGGCCGAGATCCGCTACTCCAAGTTGCAGGCTCTCGAAGAGGATATCGCACATATACAGAAGCAACTGGCATCGGCCCAGAACGGTATGGGCATGGTACGTGAGGAGGTTACAGCCGATGATATCGCTGAGGTGGTGAGTCGGTGGACTGGTATCCCCGTAACAAGGATGATGCAGAGCGAAAAGGAGAAACTGCTACATCTGGAGGAGGAACTGCACAAACGGGTTATCGGACAGGATGAAGCCATCACGGCTGTGAGTGATGCCGTGCGCCGTAGCAGGGCAGGGTTGCATGATCCGAAACGTCCCATTGCCTCGTTCATCTTCTTAGGTACCACAGGTGTGGGTAAGACAGAGCTGGCGAAGGCCTTGGCAGAATACCTGTTCAACGACGAGTCGATGATGACACGTATTGATATGAGCGAATATCAGGAGAAGCATACAGTGAGCAGATTGATTGGTGCACCTCCGGGATATATCGGCTATGACGAGGGCGGTCAGCTCACGGAAGCCGTGCGCCATAAGCCATATAGCGTGGTACTCTTCGACGAGATTGAGAAGGCACATCCCGATGTGTTCAATATCCTGCTGCAAGTACTTGATGACGGTCGTCTGACCGACAATAAAGGACGTACGGTAAACTTCAAGAATACCATAATTATCATGACCAGTAACCTGGGTAGTCAGCTGATTCGCGAGACCGTTGAACAGATGGAAGGGACCAGTAATCGTGATACGCAGCTGTCATCCTTGCGTACTCAACTCATGACAATGCTGAAGCAGACCATCCGTCCTGAGTTCCTGAACCGTATCGATGAAACCATCATGTTCCTGCCACTGACACAACAGGAGATTGCCGATGTGGTGACGCTGCAGATGAAACAGGTGCAGAGAATGCTGAAGGAGCAGGACATCCAGATGGAATGGACACAGCCTGCCATTGATTTCCTGACAGAGGTGGGCTACGATCCGGAGTTCGGTGCACGACCAGTAAAAAGGGCCATCCAGCATTATGTGCTGAACGACCTCTCAAAGAAACTGTTGGCTGGTGATGTGAACCGTGATAAGGCCATCATCATCGATAGCTTCGGCGAAGGACTGGTATTCAGGAACTGATAACGTTCTTCTCTATCCGGATTCTCGCATCAACGGCTATCACATCCTTATCATCTGCCAGTAATGGGTTGATATCCATCTCCTTGATTTCCGTGGCAAAACGAAGAAGGGTGGAGAGGCGTACGATAATCTCGGCATAGCGCTGCTCGTTGATGCCTTGCTGACCGCGTGTACCTTTGATGATCTTGTAGGCACGGAGCGAACGGATCATGGAGTAAGCCTCGGGGTATGAGAGTGGAGCAAGACCGCTCGACACATCCTTCAGCACTTCCACGAAGATGCCACCTAAGCCGCAGAGTACTACATGACCGAAACGTTGCTCGTATTTCGCTCCGATGAAGAGCTCGGTGCCCTTGAGCATCTTCTGTACCATCACTCCAGTTGCGCCCTCGATCTTCATCATCCGCTCGAACTCGAGGGCAAGATGCTCAGGGGTGCGAATATTCAGGGCAACACCGCCCACATCACTCTTATGTACCGGACCAACCACCTTTGCCACTACAGGGTAACCCACCTTGTTGGCGAAGGTGGTTAGTTCTTTCATATCGGCACTCACCTTCTCGGGTACCATGGGAATACCTGCGCATTCCAATAGCTGGTGCACGGTTTCCGGGGGAAGGTATCCTGAAGAGTCGGAATGACCGATGTTATTAGGAATACCGGCAATAATCTCTCTGATCTTGATGATGTCCACACCGTAGAGCTCTATCTCGGGCGCTGCAGGCGGTGGCGTCTTCATGATCTGGGTGAGAGCCGTGGCCAGTGTCACCTCATCACTGAAGTTCACATGACCTTTCTTCAGGAACTCAGCCACTTCGGGTCCAGCCGTATGTACGCTGGGAAGGATGGGGAAGATGGGTTTCTTGCAAGAAAGGATCTTTTGGTGAAGCACATCGTATGCCTCATAAAGCTGAACCAGTCCTGGGGTACCAAAAATCACAAAGATGGCATCGATCTCATCGAAGCGTTGTTCACAGTAATCGATGGCAATGCCAAGTTCTTTTCCTGCTCCCGTGGCAAGGATGTCGATGGGGTTGGAAACCGATGAGCCAGGCAGTAGTTGTGCTTTCAGTTCATCAGCGGCGGGTCCTTCAAGCTTGGGGATGTTCATGCCACCCTTCGACAAGGCATCAGTGAGCATCACACCAGGTCCACCGGCATGGGTAACGATAGCGAAGTTCTTACCTGTGAGAGGCGGTAAGGTGAAGATACATCCTACTGTTGTCAGCTCCTCTCGTGAGAAGCATCGAACGATACCTGCCTTGCGGAACAGAGCCTCTACGGCAGAGTCACTACTGGCAATGGCACCCGTGTGGGAGGAAGCTGCCCGACTGCCGCTTTCTGACGAACCGGCCTTGATGGCGGCGATGCGACAGCCCTTGCGGATCAGTGAGCTGGCATGGAACAAAAGTTTGTCGGGATTGCCCACATTCTCTATATACAGGAGCTTTACCTTTGAGTCGTTCTCCTCGTCGAAGTGCTCGTCCATATACTGTAGCACATCCTCGATGCCTATCTGCTTTCCGTTACCGATACTCCATACACTATTGAACGGCAGTCCTTTGGTCACGGCACTCTCTAAGATAAACACCGCTGTGGCACCTGATCCGCTGATAAAGTCAACACCTTCGCGTTTGAGGGTAGGGATGGGCTTGGTAAAGACGCTATGATGCCATTCGTTCATCAGTCCGATACAGTTAGGACCGATCAGGGCGGCACCGTATTTCTCACATGAGTGGAGAATCTGCTCTTCCAAAACCGCCCCTTCCTTTGTCTCTTCACCAAAACCGGCCGAGATGATGATAAAGGCCTGCACACTCTTTTCTGCTGCGAGGTACTCCACGTAGTCGGGACAGTATCTGGCAGCAACGACAAGGATGGCTAAATCAGTAGGTGGCACCTCTTTCACATCGTGAAACACCTTGATGCCCTGCACCTCATCTTCCTTGGGGTTGACGATGCGTAATGTTCCACGATAGCCTCCTTGTACAATGTTCCGTACAATGGCACCACCAGGTTTATGGATGTTATTCGAGCCGCCTATAACGACAATGCTTTCCGGATGTAATAGTTGTTTGTTGATCATGAATTTGTAGTTAATAGATTCGTGACGCAAAATTACAAATTATTTATGAAATACGCATAAAGATTACAAAAATATTTTCTTCTTCCAAGGGAGATGTAAAGAAAATATGTCAAAAAATGCACCTGTATTTTTGATCATTCTAGAGAAAGAAGAATGGGGAAGAATACCGAATTGGGTGTTAGAATCAAGTTACAAGGCTTCTTAACGGTAGTAACTGGCCTTGTTACCACCCGTAAGTAGGCTACTTTGGGTGCAAAACCAGGCTTTTTGATACGCAAAAACATAGGTATTACAGCTCATTACCTATGGAATTGGCTCCCGTTTCCTATGGTTTTAGCATTGAAAAACACACCTTTTGGAGATGACCATGTGCCTTGTTTTTATAGCGTCCTCATTATCAGTTTGTTACCAAAATGCCATTTCCAGCGCGTTTTTTCGCCCCACAGGAAATGGTTTTCAAATAGACGAAATGAGAGAGGTGTGTTGTCAGTAAAATTCAAAATAGTATCATTCCATAGGACGAATGATTCTTACCACTTGCATCATCTATCGTATGACGTAAAAAGAAAACAGGAAAGAGGCGTTCGTCTCTTTCCTGTTTTTGGTGTCGTGACGACTTATCCCATCGTGACTTCCACCGTGTGCTTGCCCTCGTTGGCAGGAACGACGTTTCCGTCGATAGCCTTCCCGTCGAAGAGAATCTGCTTCACACCCTTCTGAACACCATTAGGATTCTTCACGGTGATGATGTATTCTGCCCCGCGGAACTTGCGTTTCACGGTGTATTCCTTAGCGGTAGCAGGTAAGCACGGATTGATGAGCAGTCCGTTGTAATCAGGCTTGATACCCAGAATGAACTGCGTGATGGTGTACCAGTTCCATGCTGCGGTACCTGTGAGCCAGCTGTTCTTACCCTCACCAGGTTTGGCGGCATCCTTTCCTGCCACCATCTGCGAATAGACATACGGTTCCACCTTGTGCAAGGTCTGGTCCTTGATGAATGCCGGACAGATCTTCACATAGTGCTCCCATGCATCGTTTCCACGTCCTGCGACGGTCTCACCAATGATCACCCATGGGTTGTTATGACAGAAAATACCTGCATTTTCCTTATAACCAGCGGGATAGCTGGAGATTTCTCCCATCTCAACATGGTAGGTGGTGAAGGCAGGATTGTTGAGTACCATGCCATGCTCAGAGTCGAGATACTTCTTGCAAGCATCGAGCGATTTATCCACCATACCTTCTTCCATACCGATACCCGCCATGGTGCACCAGCCCTGACTCTCGATAAAGATCTTTCCTTCCTCGTTTTCGTGTGAGCCGATCTTGTTGCCATAGAAGTCATAGGCACGGAGATACCATTCTCCATCCCAACCATGCTTCTTCACGGCCTCGATCATGGCATTCACTGCTTTTTGTGCCCGATCAGCTTCAGCGGAGTAATTGCTAGTTTGACTAGTTCCGCTAGTTTTACTAGATAGTTCCTTGCACAGTTCCACATAGTCTTTGCCACACACCACGAACAAACCGGCAATCATCAGCGATTCGGCCTTAGAGCCTTCCGTCTTGTTCTCTGTGGTCTGGAAGCTCTCGTTGGGATCCCATGAGAAACAGTTCAGGTTCAGACAGTCGTTCCAGTCGGCACGACCAATGAGCGGTAGCATATGCGGACCCAGGTTCTCAATGACGTGGTTGAACGAGATGCGCAGATGTTCGAACAGTGACACCTCGGTACCCGGTTCGTTATCCCAGGGCACAGGTTCGTCAAGGATGGAGAAGTCGCCAGTCTCTTTGATATAGGCCACCGTACCGAAGATGAGCCACATCGGGTCGTCGTTGAAGCCACCGCCGATATCGTTGTTACCCCGTTTGGTGAGCGGCTGATACTGATGGTAGCATCCGCCGTCGGGGAACTGTGTAGAGGCGATGTCGATGATGCGCTGACGTGCTCTGCTGGGAATCTGATGAACGAATCCCACCAGGTCCTGATTGGAGTCGCGGAAGCCCATACCTCGTCCGATGCCGCTCTCGAAGAAGCTGGCAGAACGAGAGAAGTTGAACGTCACCATACATTGGTATTGGTTCCAGATGTTCACCATGCGGTCGAGTTTCTCGTTTCCACTCTTCAAGCTGTAACGGTCAAGCAGGTCATCCCAGTAAGCATTGAGCTCCTGGAAGGCTTTATTCACCTTTTCGGTGGTATCAAACTCCTTGATGCAGGCACGAGCCTTGGTCTTGTTAATGAAGGTGCGGTCGAGCTTGTCAAGCGAAGTGATCAGTCCTGGTGTCTTCTCTTTCTCGTATTTCTCCTCCTGCTCGTTCTCTACGTAACCTAAGACAAAGATGAAATCCTTACTCTCACCAGCTTTCAGTTCTACCTCTATATAATGTGAGGCGATGGGGCTCCATCCATGTGCCACGCTGTTCTTTGGCTGACCAGCCATTACACAGTCAGGACAAGAGAACTCGTTGTACAGACCAATGAAACTCTCGCGGTCGGTATCGAAGCCATTGATAGGTGTATTCACACTATAGAACGCATAGTGGTTACGGCGTTCCTTGTATTCTGTCTTGTGATAGATCACACTGCCATCTATCTCCACTTCTCCCGTAGAGAAATTACGCTGGAAATTCTCCATGTCGGTAGCTGCGTTCCATAAGCACCATTCTGCAAACGAGAAGAGTTTGAATCTCCTGGTTTCGCCAGTGGTGTTCTTCAGCGTCAGTTTCTGAACTTCGCACCATTTCTTCAGAGGAACAAAGAAGAGTACGCTGGCTTCAATGCCGTTCTTCCTTCCGGTGATACGAGTGTAGCTCATGCCGTGGCGGCATTCGTAGAAGTCGAGCGGCGTCTTGCAGGGTTTGAAGCCGGGGTTCCATACTGTTCCGCCATCGTTGATATAAAAATACCTTCCTCCATTATCCATCGGCACGCCATTATAGCGGTAGCGGGTGATACGGCGGAACTTGGCATCCTTGAAGAAGGAA
This sequence comes from uncultured Prevotella sp., assembly GCA_900314935.1. GTDB lineage: Bacteria > Bacteroidota > Bacteroidia > Bacteroidales > Bacteroidaceae > Prevotella. The sequence continues at coordinate 72,592 of OMXE01000008.1, read as the reverse complement.
TAGCCACCGGCAGTGTTTGAGATAAGTGAGAAGAAGTCCTCGTTGCCCAGATAGTTAATCCAGGGCCAGGGGGTTTGCGGGTCGGTGATGACGTATTCTCGGGCGGCATCATCGAAATGTCCATACATTTTGTTAGTCATATCTAATTTTGAAATATTAGGGTTTCTAGTTATGCTAGTTTTACTAGTTATACTAGTTCAACTAGTTTTTCAATTTTCAATTATGCAAAGATACATAGTTTTATTCATACATGCAATTATTTCATGGTTTTTTTGCAAACAGAACGGAACCATTGCTAAAGTTTCTTAGTATATTCAAATAAATCGTTAAAGAGTGTTTGTGTTATGCAAGAAAACTCGTATCTTTGCATTTATCTTATGAACCAAAGAAATAACGGTCATGAAGAATAAGTATTTACGATTATTACTGTTTTTGATAGTATTTATGCCTTTTAATCTGTTTGGACAAAGTTATGACAGCCTGTGGAAACAAGTCAGTGAGGCTGAAAAGCAAGATCTGCCGCAGACACAGATGACGGTGTTGGAGAAGATTATCGACAAGGCCGGAAAGGAGAAGAACTACGGTCAGCTGATCAAGGCACGACTGAAGCATTGTCAGGCGATGGTGGAAATCTCGCCCGACTCCCTGCAGTCTGCCGTGGAGCGGTTGAAGCAGCAGACGGAAATGGCAGAAAAGAAAGAACCTGCCCTGGCTGCCGTCCTGAACAGTATATTAGGCAGTGTTTACGAGAAGAATCCCCAGTTGGCGGATGATGCCAGTAAGCTGAGTGCTGATTATTATGCGAAGTCGTTGGCAGACCCTGAGATGCTGTCGCGACATCGTACAGCAGAGTTCGTGCCTTTGGTGGAGCAGGGTGATGACAGTGAGATCTTCAACAACGACCTGTTGCACCTGTTGGCCTTCGAGGCAGAGAAATACCAGTTGGCTTATGATTACTACAAGACAACAGGTAACCGCAAAGCCATGCTTGTTTGCAAGTCACGTGAAGTGGAACAGCGCTTTGAGGATAAGGAAGGAACGAGGTTCAAGAATTCTAAGTATGTTGCTGCCCTCGACTCGTTGATAGAGGAGTATGGTGACCTGCCCGAATGTGCTGAGGTGGCCATTGACCGCTGCTCATTTATGGGCGATTGTAGTGATGTGACCATTGATGAGCGCATCGCCTATATCCATGAGGTGCAGAACCGCTGGCCTTCATGGAAACGCATCAAACGGTTGCAGCAGATGGAATCCTCACTCCGTCAGCCTATGTTTTACCTGTCGCTGGAACATGAGGTGGCATTGCCCGACCGTCCTATCCAGGTGGCGTTCTCTTCCATTCGCAATATCCCACAGTTGAAGATCACCGTGACTCGCTTGAACCATACGGGTGAGAGTGAGATCAATGCCAATCTCAAGAATGAGAAACTGAAACTGATAGCCGGTACGGAAAAGGTCTATACCAAAGATTTCTACTTCGAGCAGGAATATTATACTCGGAAAGACTCCATGGAAATCGGTCCGCTTCCCTTAGGAATCTACCTGGTGGAGGTGTCTGCTCCGAAGAACAAGATCGATAAGAAACGCATGATTCTCTACGTCAGCAACCTGCTGCGAATGGAAGAGAATTTGCCTGACAACAAGGTGCGCTACGTGGTAGTCAATGCTACAACCGGTCAGCCGGTGCCCAAGGCAAACATCAAACTTACCATTCCGCAGGGATACAGGAAGGCCGACAAGGTGGTGAATCTGACCTGTGACAAGAAAGGGGAGGTGATCTATCAGTTGGAAGAAGAAGGATACAGAGGTCCCAACAAGATCTTTGTCACTGCTGGTGATGACCGTTACCTGCCCGACCACTCGTCATGGGGGCGTTTCTATTATGATGAGGAAGAGGAAATACGCAACATAATCAGTATCTTTACCGACCGCTCCATCTATCGGCCCGGTCAGACGGTACACGTCTCGATGTTGGCCCACCAAGTTGATGAACTGAAGACGCAGGCGCTGGAAGGGAAACACTATACCGTACGACTGCTGAATGCGAACTATAAGACGGTGGAGGAAAAGGAAGTAACTACCGATGCGTATGGCTCTGCTTCCCTCGATTTCGTAATACCGTCCAACGGATTAACCGGTCGGTTCCAGATTCAAGTGCCTAACCATGCTTCCACCTTTATCCGTGTGGAGGAATACAAACGTCCTACCTTCCAAGTGGAGTTCGACGAGGTGAAGGAAACCTACAAGAGCGGAGATGTGGTTACCGTGACCGGTCGTGCGAAAACCTATGCCGGTGTACCTGTACAGGGAGCAAAGGTGTCATATCAAGTTGTCCGTACGCGGTCGTGGTGGTGGCATTGGTTTGATTCCGACGATGGTGACGAGGAATTGAGCAGTGATGAGGTGACTACCGATGAGAAGGGTGAGTTCCGTATCGATGTTCCAATGACGCTACCGGAATGGGTGGATGAGGAAGACCTTCCCTCAAGAGGTCCTTTGTATAGCCGTGCAAGGTTCTATTCGTTTATCACCAGGGCTACGGTGACAGATCAAGGTGGCGAGTCGCACGAGGCTTCCACCAGCTTACCCTTAGGTAGCAAACCCACTGCCTTCTCTTGTGAGATCAACAAGAAAAGTGAGAAGAAGGATTTGAAGAATTTCAGATTCTCGTTGCGGAATGCGGCAGGTCAGGAGGTGGAAGGGACAGTGAACTATTCCATTGACGGGAAAGAGATGGGTTCGGTGAAGGCGAACGAGAAGGTGCCCATCGATGCCCTTTCGTTGGCATCAGGACAGCATATCATTGAAGCCACCTGTGCCGGTGATACGATCAAGGAGGAGTTCGTGGTGTTCTCCTTAAACGACAAGGTGCCTTGCATTGAGACACATGATTGGTTCTACCAGACATCTACTTCCTTCCCACGCGATGGCGGACCAGTTACCATGCAGATTGGATCTTCCGATAAGGATACACATGTGGTGTATTCCATCATCTCGGGCGACCGTGTATTAGAAAGCGGTACGCTGAAGATGTCCAACAGCATCATTTCCCGCGAATTCAAATATAAGGAAGAATATGGTTCAGGACTGCGTCTGAACTATGCCTGGGTGAAGGAAGGTAAGGTCTATACCCATTCTACCGTTATTGAACGACCGCTTCCTGACAAGAGACTGAAGGTGAAGTGGGTGACGTTCCGCGATTTGCTTACTCCAGGACAAAAGGAAGAGTGGACTCTGAATATCACCCATCCTGACGGAACACCGGCCAATGCACAGTTCATGGCGACGATGTACGACATGAGTCTGGATCAACTCGACATGCATTATTGGCATTTCAATACGGGTATCTCCCAGAACCTGCCCTATAACGTATGGCAGTATCGGACGTATGGACCTCTTTATGTGTCGGCTTCGCAGAAACTTCCGACTATCACTTATCCTCGAATTGCTTACTCATCCTTCACAGATGATATTACTGAGTTCGCTTCTCGGTTCAGTTACTATGGCGTACGTATCCGCGGACGATCGATGCTTGGAGCACCGATGGCAACGGGTGTGACAAGAAATGCTGACATGGCGATGATGAGTAAGGCGGCTGTGGCAGAAGAGGAAGTGGCTGTCATGGATGCAGCCGGTTCTCCAGAGCTTAATGAAGTGGTGGTGGCCCAAGCTGTCCTGAATAAAAGAGCTGTTGGAAATGGAATCGTCGCAGGTTCCGACAATCAGCAGATGGATGAGTCGCAGGTACGTGAGAACCTCAACGAAACAGCATTCTTCTACCCTGCATTGGTGTCGGATGAAAACGGAAATGTAGCTATTCGTTTCACCCTTCCTGAGAGTGTTACTACTTGGAAAGTCATGGGCTTGGCACACGACAAGGAGATGAACTACGGGATGCTGGATAGTATTGCCGTGGCGAAGAAGGATGTGATGGTACAGCCGAATATGCCACGCTTCCTGCGTACAGGCGACAAGGCCAGCATCACCACGAAGATATTCAATACGGCAGAGAAGGATATAACAGGTCAAGTGGGTATCCGTCTGATCGATCCCGAAACGGAGCAGACGGTCTTTGAATCAACCCAACCGTTCAGCGTGAAGCAAGGCGATACGGGCAGTGCCACCTTCTGTGTAGAACCGAACGAGCAGATACCGAGTCTACTGATCTGTAAGATCATTGCCTATGGCGATGGCTTCAGTGATGGTGAACAGCATTATCTGCCTATCCTGCCAAATAGCGAGATGGTGACCAAGACAACACCGTTTACCCAGCATGAGCCTGGGGTGAAAACCATTGATCTTACTAAGCTCGTTCCATCGGATGCGAAGAACACCAAGATTACCGTGGAATATACCAATAACCCGGCTTGGTTGATGGTACAGACACTTCCCTTCGTGGGTGATGTGAATGAGAAAAACGCTATCAGTCTGGCGGCAGCTTATTACGCCAACAAACTGGCTTCGCATCTGATCGGTCAGGTTCCTCAGGTGAAGAGCGTGTTCGCACAATGGCAACGGGAAGAGGGGAATGAAACGTCCCTGATGAGTGCCTTGGAGAAGAACCAGGAACTGAAGGCATTGGTGCTGAACGAAACTCCTTGGGTGCTCGACGCAGATGATGAGAGTAGTCAGAAGAAGGCCTTGGCTAATTTCTTCGACGAGAATGCCCTTGCCAACCGACTGGATACGGCGCTGGGTCAGTTGAAGAAGCTGCAGCTTGCTGACGGATCCTTCTCCTGGTGGGAAGGAATGAAGGGCTCACCCAGCATGACCGGCGAGGTGATGGAGTTCCTTACCCGTCTGAACCTGCTTATCGGTACGGATGCTGCCACGAAGAATATTCTCTCGCAGGCCAACAGCTATCTCAGTAAGGTCGTTATCGATGAGGTGGCCGACATGAAACGTCGGGAGAAGAAGGGCGAGAAGGTATATGTATGGTACTCCCATGCCTTGCAGTGGGTGTATATCAATGCCATCTCCAACCGTCAGCTGAATGCGAAGGAGCAGGAGGCTACGGATTATCTGCTTGGAAAACTGGAGAAGATGAATACCAAGCAGTCGATGTATGCCAAGGCGAAGATGGCTGTAGTACTTGCCCGTAACGGAAAGAAAGAGAAAGCCGACATCTATATGAAGAGTCTGAAGGAGTATATGGTCTATACCGAAGAGCAAGGACGCTACTTCGATACACCGCGTGCCGGCTATTCGTGGTTCGACTATCGCATACCTACCCAGACGGCAGTGATTGAAGCATGGCAGTTGTTAACACCGAAGGATCAGCAGACTATCACGGAACTGCGTAGATGGCTGCTGTTACAGAAACGTACACAGAACTGGGATACTCCGATCAATTGTGTCAATGCTGTGTTCGCTTTCCTCAATGGGAATACCGAACAGCTCGGGCACCAGGAGCAGACCGTGCTGAAGGTTGACGGAAAACAGCTCGATCTGCCTAAGGCAACGGCAGGCATGGGGTATGTCAAGACCGTCGTTCCCGAGAAGGCAGCACGTTCTTTAACCGCAGAGAAGAGTAGTACGGGCACTTCATGGGGAGCTGTCTATGCGCAGTTCCTGCAGCCCACATCTTCGGTAGAAGATCATAGTGCGGGTCTGAAGGTAAGACGACAACTGCTTACACAGGATGGAAAGCCCGTGACAGACCTGAAGGTTGGCGACCGTGTAGTGGTGCGCCTGACCATCGAGGCCGACCAAGACTACGACTATGTACAGCTCATTGACAAGCGGGCTGCCTGTATGGAGCCGGTAAATCAGCGAAGCGGTTACCACTGGGGCTATTACTGCGCGCCCAAGGATCAGACCACTCATTACTACTTTGATATCCTATCAAAAGGGAAGCATGTAGTAGAGGCGGAGTATTACATCGACCGTCCCGGCACTTACGAGACAGGTACCTGTGTGGTGCAGTGTGCATACAGTCCTGAGTTTATGGGTACGACCAAGTCGCAGACTATCGTAATTAAATGATGATGAACAAAACAACAATACTATTAGCGCTTTGTGCATGGGCATCCATCCATGCACAGGCACAGAAGATTACCGCAAAGACTGATGTGATTGATTGCGGAAGTGTACTTTATGAACGTCCTGTAACGGTGAAATTCGAGATGCAGAACAGTGGGTTTGCCCCGCTGACCATCAAGACCATCAAGACCAGCTGTGGTTGTACATCGGTGGAATATCCCCATTCGGCGATTCCTGCTGGCGATGGTTTTACAATCTCTGCCACCTATGATGCCCGTCAGTTAGGACATTTCATGAAGGATGTGGGCATCTACAGCAATGCTTCCGACAAGCCTTATTACCTGTCCATCCGCGGAATAGTGGTAGAGGAACTGGTGGATTATGAAGGCACCTACGACTATACTTTGGCGGATATCAGGGCCGACAAGAATGATATTGAGTTCGATGATGTGACACGTGGGGATATGCCGATGGAGAAGATCCATATCATGAATGGTGGTACTAAGTCGATCACTCCTACAGTGATGCATCTACCGGATTACCTCAATGCCATTGTGTCACCCACCACCATCGCCCCAGGACGACAAGGTACAATCAGTATATCCCTTGATTCCCGCAAGTTGCGCGACTATGGTCTTACACAGACAAGTATCTTCCTGGGTATGTTCCCGGGTGATAAGGTTGCTCCGGAAAAGGAAATCACCGTATCGGCCGTGTTGTTACCATCTTTCACCCAATACACAGAGAGTCAGTTAGAGAACGCTCCGGAGATTCTGCTGTCGCGTGAGTATGTGGATCTTGACTTCGGTAAGAAATCGAAGAAGACCGAGTTGGTTTCTATCTCAAACGTAGGTAAATCGCCTCTTGACATCAACTCCTTGCAGTTGTCCACCGCTGGATTGAAGGTAAAGTTGGACAAGCGACATATCAAACCTCATGAGACGACCATGCTGAGGATTACTGCCGATGCAAAGGTGCTGCGCAATGTCCGTACAAAACCACGTGTGCTGATGATTACCAATGCTCCGGGAGCACCGAAGCTGGTGATTCCTCTGAACGTGAAATAACCTCTCATCTTTCATCTCTCATCTTATCATGGACCATCCAGAGAATAGCGAAGAATACAAAGGATTGCAGGTAAACGCAGGCGTTGCCCAGCAGTCGATCGTCAACCCTTACCTTCAGCGAGGGCGCTTCCGTCGTCGTGAGATCAGTGTGGCCGACATGGTGGAGGGTATCATCAAAGGCAACGTCACCATTCTAAGTCAGGCGGTGACGCTTGTGGAGAGTGTGAACCCCGCTCATCAGGTCAAGGCACAGGAAGTCATTGAGAAGTGTCTGCCCTATAGTGGTAACAGTATCCGTATCGGTATCAGTGGTGTACCCGGTGCAGGTAAGAGTACTTCCATTGATGCCTTCGGCTGTCATGTGCTCGACGAACATGGCGGTAAACTGGCTGTATTGGCCATCGACCCGAGTTCAGAACGCTCAAAAGGTAGTATCTTGGGCGACAAGACCCGTATGGAGAAGTTGTCAATCAGACCGGAGGCCTTCATCCGTCCTTCGCCCACAGCAGGCTCCTTAGGCGGTGTGGCCCGTAAGACACGTGAAACTATCATCCTCTGCGAGGCTGCAGGGTACGACAAGGTGTTCGTGGAGACCGTTGGTGTCGGCCAGAGCGAGACGGCCTGTCATTCGATGGTCGACTTCTTCCTGCTCATCCAGTTGGCAGGAACGGGTGATGAATTACAAGGTATCAAACGCGGTATTATGGAGATCAGCGACGGTATCGTCATTAACAAGTGCGACGGCAACAATGTCGACAAGTGCCAGATGGCCGCTACGAATTTCCGGAATGCCCTGCATTTCTTCCCTATGCCCGATAGTGGATGGCTGCCAAAGGTCCTCTGTTACAGTGGTTTCTATGGTACAGGCATCAAAGAGATCTGGGATATGATCTATCAGTATATCGACTTCGTCAAGGCAAACGGTTATTTCGATGTCCGTAGAAACGAGCAGAGCAAGTACTGGATGTACGAGACCATCAACGAGCAGTTGCGTAACTCGTTCTACCATAACCAGACGATTGAGCAGCAGTTGTTGAAGACCGAGCAGACGGTTTTACGAGGCGAGAAGACCTCTTTCATGGCTGCCGGTGAGTTGTTGGAGAAGTACTTCAGCGATATCAAGGGCTACCGTGTTAGGAAAGAAGGGTGATGGTTTTAGTTGACAGTTGACAAAAGGAGGAAGGTGTAGTATATAGAATATGTATCAGGTAGAGATAGACACAGGATCAGGTTTCTGCTTTGGTGTGACCACGGCTATCCGCAAGGCGGAGGAAGAACTGGCAAAAGGTAGTACGCTCTATTGTCTGGGCGATATCGTTCATAATGGAATGGAGTGTGAACGACTGCGCCAGATGGGATTGGTTACCATCAACCATGAGGACCTCAAGCAACTGCATGATGCGAAGGTGTTACTGCGTGCGCATGGTGAACCGCCTGAGACGTATGCTTTGGCTCGCAAGAACAATATTGAGATTATCGATGCGACTTGTCCTGTGGTGCTCCAGTTGCAGCGCCGCATCAAGAAGCAGTACGACTCGAAGGATGACGAACAGGAAACAAAAGGTAAGAAGCAGATTGTCATCTTTGGGAAACCCGGTCATGCAGAGGTGTTAGGACTGGTGGGGCAGACGGAGAACAACGCGATTGTCATTGCCAGTTTCGAGGATGTGAAGAGGTTGGATTTCAGCCGCGATATCTATCTGTATTCCCAGACCACTAAATCCATTGATGAGTTCCAGCGGATTATCGGGTATATCAAGCTGAATATCTCGCCTGATGCAACGTTCAAGAGTTTCGACACCATCTGCCGACAGGTAGCGAATCGTATGCCGAGCATTGCATCCTTCGCTGCCCGTCATGATCTGCTTCTCTTTGTTTGTGGGAGGAAAAGCAGTAACGGCAGGGTTCTCTTCAATGAGTGTCAACGAGTGAACGCCAACAGTCATCTGATAGAAGGTCCTAATGAGATTGATCCGTCGTGGTTCAACGATGAACTAAAGACCATTGGTATCTGCGGTGCCACCAGTACGCCGAAATGGCTTATGGAAGAGTGCAGGGATGCCATTCTCAAGTAACTAATCTGCTACCCTTTCCAAGAACCGTTCATAGAGCCATTCATTCTGTTCAGGAATGGTCATGTTACTATTGTCAAGGACAAGTGCATCCTCAGCTTGGCGCAGGGGAGACACCTCACGGTGCGAATCGATAAAGTCGCGTTCCTGCACGTTCTTCAGGATCTCATCGTAGTCGGCTTCCATCCCTTTCCCAATAAGTTCCTTGTAACGACGTTCTGCCCGCACCTCAGCAGAGGCAGTAACGAACACTTTCATTTCAGCGTTGGGGAAGACTACTGTACCGATGTCACGGCCGTCCATCACGATACCTTTCTCCTCACCCATCTTCTGCTGTTGGGCCACCAAGGCCTCGCGGACAAAGGGTAGGGCAGCGATGGGCGACACGCGGTTCGACACTTCCATGGTGCGGATATCCTGTTCTACCAGTTCATCGTTCAGGTAAGTGTCAGGTTTTCCTGTCTCCTCGTTGAGCTTGAATGAGATATTGATGTCGGGCATCTTCTCTTTCAGTTCCTCTTCGCGGATACTGTCATCCTCGTTGAACAACCCGTTGCGCAGGGCATAGAGGGTAACGGCGCGGTACATGGCACCTGTATCCACATAGATATATCCCACCTTCTTGGCCAGGTCCTTGGCCATGGTCGATTTTCCGCAAGAGGAATGACCGTCAATAGCTATTGTAATCTTCTTCATCATGATCAATTATCAATTATTATCAAATTGCTTACAGCACAAAACTTGCGCTGATGAGCAGGGAGTGCGACGAAACATGGTATTTGCCGTAGGCGACGTTCAACTTGAAGCGGTCCAGCTGAATACCACCGCCCAAGGAAAGACCTGCTCCATGACTGCTGCCCCGTTCCTCGTCGTTACTCACAATCTCCATCTCACTGGCCCTGCGGAAATTATAACCGACGGCCAAGTAGATCTGCGGTGATAGGATGATGTCGGCACCTGCCACGAGATGATGGATGAATTTCTTGTTCAGATGGTTCATGTCAACAAGTGTGGCTGACAGTCTGAGCGGTGATCCGATGAGTCGTTTGCTGGCACCGATCTGCAGGTCGAGCGGCAGCTTATTGTATTCCTCCTCAAAGGCATCCAGTTCTCCACCGAGGTTCTTGACGGTAGCCGATACCGACCATTCCTTCTCCGGGTCGTAGTAGTTCACACCTAAGTCAACCCCCATGGCGAATGCGTTATAGTCACCGATGTACGACGTAATGAGCCGTGCCGTAATACCACCTACGATGTTAGTGCCCAACTGATAGGAGAGGGCACCGGCAATGGCGATATCCTTCGCCGAGAACTCGCCGGTTTGTACGTTATGCTCATCCACCTCCTTCATCTTCCCATAGTCCAGGAACTGTGCCATGACGCCAATCGTTGCTTTCTCCTTGACGATCTTACTGAAGGAGGCACTGGCCGCATTGGCTCCTTCCATGTAGTTCATGTAGTTCAGGTTCAGACTCTTATCGCTTACCGATGAGAGCAGGGCCGGATTATGAAACATCAGCGAGGGATCGTCTTCGATGATGGAGATATTGTCATTGCCTAATGCTGCTGCATGCGCACTCACAGGCAGTCGAAGGAAATTGTATCCCGTCTGACTGTCTTGTGCCCATGTGAGTACACTGATGAGCGTGAAGAAGAGGCAAAATATGACTTTTTTCATTTAATTCATTTATTTTAGTGCAAAGATACACCTTTTTTACAAATATCTATACTAATTTTGCAAAGCAATCATTATCATAACGAAAAAAACAGCATTTTAGTGTAACTTGGAAGTCAAGAAATCATACGAAGCCGATTTGGAGCACCAGTGGAAGAAAAGATTCCTGCTGGGTTTAGTACTCGTGCTGGCAGTTCTTGTCGTTGCCTTGGAACTGAACTTCAGGGACGGGGCAGTGGAGTACAATGAGGAACTCTTGGATGACATCGTGCAGGAACTGGAACTGAAGGCTGCTGTTGATCAGGAGGATATGATTGCCGTGATGGAGGAACCCGAGGAAGAGCCGGCTCCTCCTACTCGTCTCAATCCTGTGGATGAACCTGTGATGAAAGAAGCTGCCGACCGTTTGGCGGAAAATCGCCAGGAGTTGTTTGAAGGGGAGACGGAAGCAACCGAGCAAGAGAAGGTTCCCCCCATCCCTCCCGTAGCTATCGATGCCGACAACAATTCCCTGAACTTCCGCGTGGTGGAGCGGTTGCCAGAGTTCCCCGGCGGAATGACCGAGTTTATGAAGTGGCTCACCAAAAACCTGAAATATCCAGAGTCTGCCCGTCGCCAGAACCAACAGGGCACAGTGGTCATCTCCTTTATTGTCAATACCGATGGCAGCACATCAGAGATCAGGGTCGTTCGTCCGCGTCATCCCGACCTCGACCGTGAGGCAGTGCGGGTGGCACGCATGATGCCCAAGTGGAAACCAGGAGAAGATCACGGCAAGGTGTGTCGTACCATGATATCAATTCCAATCGTATTTAAAATATGAAAACAGCCAACGAAATCTTGCAACTCATCAACCGCTATATTGATGAAATGCCTTATAACCGTCAGCCAGCGAGTCTTTACGAGCCTATTCGTTACATCCTGTCGTTGGGTGGTAAGCGTATCCGTCCTACCTTGATGATGCTGGCCTATAACCTCTATCAGGAGGATCCTGAAAGCATCCTGCCACAGGCTTGTGGTTTGGAAACCTATCATAATTTCACCTTATTGCACGATGATCTGATGGATCATGCCGACATGCGACGCGGTAATCCCACCGTTCATGTGAAATGGGATGCCAATACGGCCATTCTCTCAGGAGATACGATGTTGCTTATGGCATTCAAACTGATGATGCAATGCCCCCAGGAATATCTGCATGCCGTACTGGATGTGTTCACAGAAACTACCTTGGAGATAGATGAAGGACAACAGTATGACATTTCTTTCGAGACGAGAGATGACGTGCGTGAGGAGGAGTATATTGAAATGATTCGTTTGAAAACAAGTGTATTGTTAGCTTGTGCTTTGAAGATCGGGGCCATCCTCGGTGGCGCCTCTGCTTCAGATGCGGAAAACCTATATAAGTTCGGGGAACAGATCGGACTCGCCTTCCAGCTGCAGGATGATTTCCTTGATGTATATGGCGATCCGAAGGTGTTTGGCAAGGCCATCGGTGGCGATATCCTCTGCAACAAGAAGACCTTCATGCTCATCAACGCATTTAACAAAGCCGATGAAGCACAGCGAAAGGAACTGGAGAAGTGGGTGAATGCCGTGAATCCTGATCCACAGCAGAAGATAGCCGCAGTTACTACATTATATAATAATATAGGTGTGAACCGTTTGGCTGAAGAACGCATCCGCTATTATTTTGACGAGAGTCGTAAGTATCTTGCTGCCGTACAAGTGCCGGAGGAGAGTAAGCAGGAGCTGAAAGCCTATACGGATAAGATGATGAAGAGAAACAAATGATAGATACGCACGCCCATTTGGATGGGGAAGAATTTGCTGAGGACCGCGCTGAGGTGATGGCGCGGGCAAAAGAAGCGGGAGTGAGCGAGGTGGTGATTCCCGCCATCGACTATTCCTCTTCTGTAGCCGTGATGCAGCTTTGTGCTCAGTACCCTGATTTCGCCTTTCCTATGATTGGATTACATCCTGAGGAGGTAAAGGAGAACTGGCGGGAGGAACTCCAGAAGATTAAATCCCTCATTCCAGATTCTTCCATCATCGGCATCGGTGAAGTCGGTCTTGACTACTACTGGAGTCGTGAGTTCGAGAAGGAGCAGTTGGCGGCATTCGACGAACAGGTGCAGTGGAGTATAGAGACTGGCTTGCCCCTGATGATTCATTGTCGTAAAGGACAGAACGAGATGGTGCACCTGCTGAAGCAATATGAGCGGGAACTGCCGGGAGGCGTGTTCCATTGCTTCACCGGTAATGAGCGTGAGGCAGCGGATTTCCTGCAGTTCGACCGCTTCGTGTTGGGCATTGGTGGTGTACTCACGTTTAAAAAGTCACACCTGCCTGAGGTCTTGCCCGCTTCCGTTCCCCTCGACCGTATCGTATTGGAAACAGATAGTCCTTATATGGCACCTGTTCCCATGCGTGGCAAACGTAACGAGAGTGCCTATGTACGCTTTGTCCTTGAAAAACTTGCTGAAAGCTACGGGGTAAGTCAGGAGCAGATAGAAAAGATTACCGACGAGAATGTAGCACGTGTTTTCCCGATGATCCATAAAAATAGTTGAGAGTTGGCAGTAGCCAACTCTCAATACGTAGTTTTGGTTCATAACTCTTAATTGTACCAAACTGATGAATCCACTTCTGAATAGAGCTCATCGGTTTCACTGTTGTACACGTTGTCGAGTTCATAGTCCTCTTGGTTGTACATTTGTTTTGTAGAATCCATAGTAGTTCCTCCTGCAGGACTTAGGCACCATCGTCCCTTTTGATGTTATTACATGGGTCCCATGCTTTTCACTGGCAAATATAGTAAAAAAATGAATAGGTTGTTCATTTTTCGTATATTTTAACCAATGACGTCGCTTATTTGCAATTTTCTTTGTACATTTGCAGAAGAAAACGAATAATCAAGAACAAACAAAAAAGTATGAGAAAGCTGTTGATGTTATCAATGGTACTGATGGCACAGGCATCTGCCTGGGCACAGACCTTTACTGAGTGGCACGACATGGACGTGAATGGTGTGAACCGCATGCAGAACCACACCTCGTTCTTTGCCTATGAAAACTCCTCCTTGGCTATTCAAGGAGAAAAGGAGAAGTCGGACCGTTTCCTGTCGCTACATGGCGACTGGCAGTTCAAGTGGGTGGAGAATGTTTCCCAGCGGCCCACTGATTTCTTCAAGACCGATTACGATGATTCCGGATGGGACAAGATGTCAGTGCCCGGGATTTGGGAGATGAATGGTTATGGTGATCCGGAATATGTGAATATCGGTTTCGCATGGCGCGGACATTTCAAGCAGCTCACGCAGAAAGACTATCAGGAGGGGGTGAGCGATATCCCTGTACCCGACAAGGATAACCATGTGGGTAGTTACCGCAAGACCATCATGGTGCCCGAGTCGTGGAAGGGGCAGCAGGTGATTGCCCACTTCGGTAGTGTCACCTCATGTATCTACCTCTGGGTGAACGGTCAGTTTGTGGGTTATAGCGAAGACTCAAAGATCGAGGCTGAGTTTGACATCACAAAATATGTGCAGCCTGGTAAGAACCTCATCGCCTTCCAGGTGTTCCGCTGGTGTGATGGCTCCTGGAGCGAGGACCAGGATTTCTGGCGATTGAGCGGCGTGGCTCGCGACAGTTATCTGTATTGCCGTAATGCGAAGAGTCATATCGAGGACCTGCGCATTGTGCCCAATCTGGTGAACGACTATCGTGATGGTGTGTTGCAGGCAGATGTGTCGTTGTTTGGAAAGGGTGACGTTCGGATGAGTCTGTATGACGCAGAAGGAAACCAAGTCGCTTCCTCTTTTGTAAGCAGCTGGCAGAAGTCGGAACCCAAGAAAGGCAGTGCAACCCTGACAGTAGAGAATCCAGAGAAATGGAGTGCCGAGCACCCGTATCTCTATACCCTCGTGGTGCGCCTCTATCCCGAACGTAAGTATCCTGAGATTGGCGCAGAGACGGAGGTGATTGCCCAGAAGGTGGGCTTCCGCAGTGTGGAGATCAAGGATGCCCAACTGTTGGTAAACGGTCAGCCTATATATATAAAAGGTGTGGATCGCCACGAGATGGATCCCGATGGCGGCTACGTGGTGAGTCGTGAACGCATGATTCAGGATATCCAGTTGATGAAACGCTTCAATGTGAATGCCGTGCGAACCAGTCATTACCCCAATGATCCGGTGTGGTACGATCTCTGCGACCAATATGGTATATACCTTGTTTCGGAAGCCAATCAGGAGGGTCATGGCTTTGGCTACAATCCCAAGGAGGCCATCTCCTTCACTCCGCTCTTCGCTCAGCAGATCCTGCAGCGTAACCAGCATAACATACAGGTGAACTACAACCACCCCAGTGTGATTATCTGGTCGATGGGTAACGAGACCATTGGCGGTCCGAACTTCAAGGCTGCCTACGACTGGATCAAGACTCAGGATGCAATAAGGCCGGTGCAGTATGAGCAGACCGGCAGCGGAACACCTAGTGATATCATGTGTCCGATGTATGCCTCGCACAACTGGTGCGAACGCTATGCTTCTAACCCTGCTTCTACCAAGCCGCTCATTCAGTGTGAATACAGTCATGCCATGGGTAACAGTTGCGGCGGCTTCAAGGAGTATTGGGATCTGGTGCGGAAATACCCGAAATACCAAGGTGGCTTTATCTGGGACTTCGTGGATCAGGCGTTGCATCGCCATCCAAGTAAATCTAGTAATACTAGTATAACTAGTAAAACTAGCAATACTAGTATTGAGTACACCTACGGCGGCGATTACAACAGCTACGATCCCTCGGATAACAACTTCAACTGTAATGGTTTGGTTTCACCCGACCGTGTTCCTAACCCCGAGATGTATGAGGTGGGGTACTTCTACCAGAACATCTGGGCTGAGACGGTGGATATTCAGAAAGGGGTTATCAGCGTGCGCAACGAGAACTTCTTCAAGGATCTGAGTAACGTACGGATGAAATGGTGCCTGCTGGCCGATGGTATTCCTGTTGCGGATGGTACCGTTGATAATTTGGATGTTGCCCCGCAGCAGTCGCGTAACTACACCCTCCCTCTTCCGTTGAAAGACAGCTATGCTGATAAGGAGCTGCTCTTGAATATCGACTTCGTTTTGAAGAATGCTGAACCGCTGATGACTTCAGGACAGGTGGTGGCCTATCGACAGCTGACGGTAAGCGAAGACAGTCATCATGCAGCCAACGATCTTGCTTCTGCAAAGATCAAGGTGAAAGAGGACAAGAAGGCACAGGAAGTGTTGGTCCAGACTGGAGATGTGAAACTTGTCTTCGATCGTGCAACAGGATTCCTCTGCCATTACGAGGCTGCTGGTAAGCAGTTGTTGGGTGAGGGCGGTACGATCAAACCGAACTTCTGGCGTGCAGTAACTGATAACGACATGGGTGCCGGAATACAACGCAGGTATCGGGCGTGGAGGAACCCGACACTGAAGCTCACTGCCTTTGAGGCGAAGAAAGCCAAGACCAAGCAGGGTGAGAAATACGTGAATGTCTCTGCTGTATATGACATGCCTGATGTGAAGGCGCAGCTGAGTATGGACTATGCCATTCTGCCCGGCGGACGGATGATGATTCATGAGACAATGAATGTAGCAGATTCAGCAAAGGTGGCCGATATGTTGCGTTTCGGCGTGGTAATCCAATTGCCTTACGATATGGACAAGAGCGCATTCTACGGTCGTGGACCTATTGAGAACTATGCCGACAGGAAGGAATCTCAGCGCATCGGTATCTATGAGCAGACTGCCGATGAGCAGTTCTATCCGTATATCCGACCGCAGGAAACGGGTACGAAGAGTGATATTCGCTGGTGGAAGCAGACCGATGAGGCAGGTAAAGGACTGAACATCTCTTCTCATCATAAGCTGTATATGTCGGCCCTGCACTATAACGTGGAGGATCTTGACGAAGGAAACGACAAGAAACAGCGTCATGTACAGGACGTGCCGAAGTCGAAATACACCAATCTTTTCATCGACAGTGAGCATGCTGGCGTTGGCGGTATCAACAGCTGGAGCATGGAAGGCTTCGCCCTGCCGAAGTATCAGGTGAAGTACGGTAACAAGCGGTTTGGCTTCTTTATCGATATAGAAAGGTAAAAATACCGTTTCGTCCACCTAATTGCACATAAAATCCACCTTTAATGAGGTGGATTTTTTGTATCTTTGCAGCCAGATAACATTATCAAAACTAACTGTCAATGAAAAAAGCAAACATTTGGGTCATAGCGACCTTAGCTGTACTGGTATCGTTGAATGCCAATGCGCAGCATCAGTTCACGGTGAACGCCAAGAAACTTGGCGCACCCATCCAGTCAACCATGTATGGCATCTTCTTCGAGGATATCAACTTCGGAGCCGATGGTGGACTCTATGCCGAGATGGTGGAGAACCGCTCGTTTGAGTTCCCGCAGCAGCTGATGGGTTGGAACACCTTCGGAAAAGTTCAGGTGAATGATGCCAATCCGGCATTTGATCGTAATCCGCACTATGTCACCCTGAAGGAATCGGGACATCGTGATAAGTTCACCGGACTGGAGAACAGGGGTTTCTTCGGTATGGGACTGAAGAAGGGCATGGATTATCATTTCTCTGTTTATGCGCGTACCGCAGGATCTTCCCAAATCCGTGTGGAACTGGTGGGCAGTGATGATGAGGTGATGACCAAGCAACAGATTGCTATTGCAGGTAACAACTGGAAGAAATACACCGTTACTTTGAAGTCGCCCAAAACCGATGCAAAGGGGTTGATGCGTATCTACCTTGAAGGAAAGGGTTCTGTTGACCTCGACCATGTGAGTCTGTTCCCTGCTGATGCGTGGAAGGGACTGCTTCGTGCGGATCTTGTCAAGGATCTCAAGGACCTGAACCCTGGCGTGTTCCGCTTCCCTGGTGGATGTATCGTGGAAGGAACCGACTTGAACAGTCGTTACCAGTGGAAGAACTCCGTGGGACCAGCTGAGAACCGACCGCTGAACGAGAACCGCTGGAACTACACTTTCCCGCACCGTCTGTTCCCGAACTACTACCAGAGCTACGGACTGGGCTTCTATGAGTTCTTCCTGCTCTCTGAGGAGATCGGCGCTCAGGCACTTCCGGTGCTGAGTTGCGGACTGGCTTGTCAGTTCCAGAACGACGACAAGGATGAGGCCGTTTGCCATGTAGCAGTAGATGACCTTCAGCCGTATATCGATGATGCACTCGATCTGATCGAGTTCGCCAATGGTGGAACAGATACCAAATGGGGTAAGCTGCGTGCCGACATGGGTCATCCTGCCCCCTTCAATCTCCAGCAGATCGGTGTAGGTAATGAGCAGTGGGGACCTCTCTATCCTGTGCGTCTGGAGAAGTTCATGAAGGCCATTCGTGCCAAGTATCCCAAGATGAAGATTGTGGGAACGAGCGGCCCCTCACCTGACGATAACGACGGGAAGCAGTTCTCGTATGGCTGGGAGCAGATGAAGAAATTGAAGGCTGACCTCGTGGATGAGCATTACTATCGTGATCAGGACTGGTTCATGAACAATGTTACTCGTTATGACAACTACGACCGTAAGGGTCCGAAGGTGTTCGCAGGCGAATATGCTTGTCATGTGAAAGAGGATCCTGCCGACTTCCCCACAGCGAAGAACGTGTTTGAGGCTGCCTTGGCTGAGGCTGCCATCATGACGGGCTTTGAGCGTAACGCCGATATCGTGCACATGGCTACCTATGCGCCACTCTTTGCTCATGTGGAAGGCTGGCAATGGCGTCCCGACCTGATCTGGATGGATAACCTCACTACCGTTCGTACACCTAATTACTATGTGCAGCAGTTGTATGGACAGAACCCTGGAACCCATGTGCTGAGTCTGCTGGAAGGAAAGAAACCTGTTACCGGACAGGATGGTCTTTGTGCCAGTGCGGTATATGACAAGAATACCAATGGTTATATCGTGAAGATGACCAATACTTCAACGGAGCCGAAAGAGGTTGTCATCACCTTCAAGGGCATCAAGAGCTTGGGCAATGGAAAGGTAACCACCCTCCATGCCGACCGTATGGATGCGGCCAATACCATTGAGAAGAAGAACAACGTGGTACCGAAAACTGCCGATGTGCAAGCCGATGGTAATGTGCTTCGCATTACCATCCCTGCCAAGACGTTTGCTGTTTATCGGTTCTGAAAGTGAAAGAGGATGAAGTGACACGGAAACACTTCATCCTCTTTCTTTATAGTGTATAGAATTTCAGTCCGATGGAGAGTCCGAGGATATCCTTCAACTTGATACTACTATCCTGGAACATGGACCTTATATAGAGGTCGCAGGTGCTTACCTCGTAAAAGAGTGACATACGACTGTGTCTTCTGCGTTTGCTCTCTGGAATCTTGAACATGATGCGCTGACCAAGGGCAAAGTTCAAGCGGAACTTGGTTGACATGAACTGATAATATTTGTCAGGATACCGTCCGGGCTGACTCTTCCAGAACTCATGACCATACACGGTGTTGAGATAAAGACTGGCTGTCAATGGCTCAAACTGCCACTTTCCTTCCGACTTCTTGGGCGATAGGTTGATGTCCCAAGGAATATAGTTCTCTTTCACTGTCATGGTCAGTTTTCCGCGAGTAGATTCATGTTGGGGAATATAGCCAAAGAGTAAGTCGGTCTCCCATTGCCGGTGTTTGCCATAACTCCAGCCCGTACCTATAGAAACGATGCCCATATTACCGGCGTTCTGGATGACGTAATGGGAGGGAATGAGCGCAGCCCATGTGTTTTGCATGCGCTGCATACGCTTTTCGTATTTACTCTGCTTGATATCTATGCTGTCGCCTGCCGTCATGTGTAAGGCGCACATCAGCATGACTGCACTAATACTCAATCTTTTCCACTTCATAGCCGTCGGGTGTAATGGTGAATATACGGTAGTTGCGATGAACAGCACAGTCGATGCCGTAGAAGATCAAACCGTCATTATACATGTCGGAGACCACGTCCTCATGGTTGTGTCCATAAACACAGCACATCAGTCCGGGGAAGAAATCCAGATAGCGGCGGAAGGCCTTGCACACATTGTTATTGAACTGGTCGCTATAGGGTGGTGCATGCATCACGATGATGGTTCTGTCGAACTTGTCAGTATCCTTCGCCATCTCCTCCTCCATGTAGTCGAAGTCGGGCACGGCAGCCAGATAGGTGTATTCGGTGGCATTGGTGTTAAGACACAGGAACTTCACTCTTCCGGCGATGAACGAGAAATTCATCTTCCCATACATGATCTCGTAGGTCTGGTTACCAGTGCCGAGGAAATCGTGGTTGCCGATCAGAGCCACGAAAGGATAACGCAGACTCTTCAAGACATCGCGGCTCCACTCAAACTCCTTACCAGTGCCCGTATCGGTAAGATCACCACAGTGCAAAACGAAATCAACATTCCTTCGGTTCAGGTCGGCCACCTGGTCGCGCGCATCCGACAGCCACAGATGGGTGTCGCTGATAAAGGCCACGCGAAGGGTGTCCTTGTTGGCAAACTGTTTCTCAATGACGGCTATCTGCTTTGCATTGATGTCTGTCTCGCCTTTCACGTTGACATCATAAGGATGTGTATCGAACACATCGCCACACGATGAGAGCAGGATGGGCATTCCTAAAGGCAGTGCCGTCAGTATCATTGCCGTTAATAGTCGTGGCAGGTTGTTCAGTGGTTTCTTGATCATATCATTTTCTTTTTCACACTGCAAATATCGGCATTATTTCCCAAATATGTTATGAAAAATGACTAAAAAATACGCTGCGAAAACAAAAAAGATCATGGCATATGCGACAAATTTGGAGGGCATGACCCCATTTTGTCGCAATTTTAACCGTTTGTCGCAACAACTCCGGCAGAAATGAAACGGAATAATTGCTTCCCGAAGGAAACACCCGTACCTTTGCACCGTCATTCAGAAAAAACAATCAATAGACCAACATCAATCTTTATATATTCTTAGATTTGTCAGAAAGAATTGCCCGATTCACCTTCATGGTGTTCGGGCAGTTTTCTTTCTTATTTTTGGTCGTTTGAGAATTATTTCGTACCTTCGCACATCAAAACTGTGAAAGATGATAGTTTGTATTGCGGAGAAACCGAGTGTAGCGAAAGATATCGCCCGTATCATTGGAGCTACCAGTAGCAGGGACGGATATATGGAAGGCAACGGATATCAGGTGACATGGACGTTTGGTCATCTGTGTACGCTGAAGGAGCCGCACGACTATACGCCGATGTGGAAGGCGTGGAGCTTAAGTGCCCTGCCGATGATTCCACCGCGCTTTGGAATCAAGCTGATTGACGATAAGGGAATCCAGAAACAATTTGCTGTGATTGAACGGTTGATGCAGACCGCTGACGGCATCATCAACTGCGGTGACGCCGGTCAGGAGGGTGAACTCATCCAACGTTGGGTGATGCAGAAAGCTCAGGCGAAATGTCCGGTAAAGCGTTTGTGGATCTCGTCAATGACCGATGAGGCCATCCGCGAAGGGTTCTCGAAACTGAAAGACCAGCAGGAGTATCAGCCGTTGTATATGGCAGGTCTTTCGAGAGCGATAGGCGACTGGATCTTAGGTATGAATGCCACGCGTCTCTATACGCTGAAATACGGACAGAACCGTCAGGTGCTGAGCATCGGAAGGGTGCAGACGCCTACATTAGCCTTGATTGTAAACCGTCAGAAGGAGATCGATAACTTCAAACCGGAGCCTTATTGGGTGCTCTCTACCATCTACCGGGAAACCTTGTTCACGGCTACCAAGGGCAAGTTCACCAGTAAGGAAGAAGGCGAAAAGAGCTTCGAGATGATCCAAGGGAAGCCGTTTACGGTGACCAAGGTGGAGAAAAAGAACGGGAAGGAACAGCCGAAACAGCTGTATGACCTTACCTCGTTGCAGGTGGATTGTAACAGGAAGTACGGTATGAGTGCGGAGATGACGCTGAACACTATTCAGGCTTTGTATGAGCGGAAGTTTACCACCTATCCTCGTGTGGATACGCAATACCTTTCAGACGATATCTATCCCAAGTGTCCGCAGATCATGAATGGTCTGTATCAGGTAAAAGTGGCTGGTGTGGCTCCTTATGCCGACCTGGTGCGCCCCCTAGGCGGTAAGCCGTTGCCGAAAACGAAGCGGGTGTTCGATACGAGTAAGGTAACCGACCACCATGCGATTATTCCTACTGGGGTGATTCCGCAGAACCTTACCAATATGGAGCAGCACGTCTATGATCTGGTGGCACGACGGTTTATCAGCGTGTTCTATCCCGATTGTAAGTACGCTACAACAACGGTATTGGGCGAGGTTGACGGGATAGAGTTCAAGGCTACGGGAAAGGAAATTCTGGATCCGGGATGGCGAATAGTATATGCACAGCCGTCGTCTCAGCTTCCTTCGGCTGACGAAGAGAAGAAGGAGGATGAGGAGAAAACACTGCCTACCTTCGTGAAAGGGGAGAGCGGACCGCATGAGCCGACGCTCACTGAGAAGCTAACCACCCCGCCACCTTATTACAACGAGGCTTCTTTGCTGCGTGCCATGGAGACGGCAGGAAAGTTCGTGGAGGATGAGGAACTTCGTGCTGCCATGAAGGAGAATGGGATTGGCCGACCGTCATCAAGAGCGGGAATCATCGAGACCTTGTTCAAACGCAATTATATCCGTAGGGAGAAGAAACGACTGGTGGCTACACCTACGGGCATTGAACTGATAGACATCATCAAAGAGGAACTGCTGAAGAGCTGCGAGCTGACGGGTATCTGGGAGAAAAAGCTCCGTGATATCGAGCATCAGCAATATGATCCTGCCCAGTTCGTCAATGAACTGAAGGAGCAGATTACTGCCATCGTGAATCAGGTGTTGGCCGACAACTCCAACCGCAGGGTGACGCTGATGCCCGACAAGCCATCGGGCAAGCGCAGTAAGCCGAAGCAGGGAGGAACACAATAAAACGTGCTTTCTCTCGTTTATAGGATATGATGCGCAAGTATTCACTGTTTTTACTCCTGTTGGTTGTCCTGTTCTCTTCGTGCGGTGCCGATCTGAACATGAAGAAGGGTGAGAAGTTCCTCGCCATCGGTGAGTATTACGATGCGGCGGAACAGTTCAAGCAGGCCTATTCAAAGACTTCCTCCAAGGAACGCGACCGTCGTGGACAGATTGCCTTGAAGATGGCTCAATGCTATGAGCGCATCAATTCCTCACAGAAAGCGATTGCTGCCTACAGGAATGTCATCCGTTACAAACAGGATGATATCAATACCCATCTCTCTTTCGCCCGCCAGTTGCTTCGCAATGGTAACTACAAGGAGGCGGAAAAGGAGTTCTTGGGCGTGCTCGACTCTCTGCCCGACAATGAGTTGGCTCGTAGCGGACTGGAGTCAGCGCGTACTGCTCCTGAGATCAAACAGTTAGGTTCGCGCTATACGGTGAAGAAGATGGATATCTTCAATTCCCGTAGGGCCGATTATAGTCCGATGCTCTTCGGCGATGAGTACGATCAGCTCTTCTTTACTTCCACCCGTAAGGAGGCACAGGGCGATGAGGTCAGTGGTATCACAGGTGCCAAGGCGGGTGATATCTTCTTCTCGCAGAAAGACGACAAAGGGAAGTGGACCAAGCCGCAGACCATTGAAAGCGGTCTGAATACGGAATATGATGAGGGTGCTTGTTGCTTCTCAACCGACCAGCGGGTGATGTATCTCACGCAGTGCTCTACTGATCCGGATTATCCACGCTATGCCACCATCGTTACATCGAACCGTTCTGATGCTGCATGGGGCGCGCCTACCAAACTGGAGATTTCCCGTGACACATTGTCAAGTTTTGCCCATCCTGCTGTTTCGCCCGATGGGGAATGGCTGTACTTCGTCTCTGATATGCCAGGCGGCATGGGCGGTATGGATATCTGGCGTGTCAGACTGACAGCCGCGGGTCTTGGTGGCGTGGAGAATGTGGGCGCACCGGTGAATACAGAGGGTGATGAGATGTTCCCGACCTTCCGTCCTAATGGTGATCTGTATTTCTCTTCAAACGGTCATCCGGGCATGGGTGGACTGGATATCTTCATCGCCAAGGTGGATAAGAGCGGAAGATATAAGCTGGAACATCCTGGCTTCCCTTTGAACTCACAGGGAGATGATTTCGGTTGTACCTTTGAAGGACTGCGGAACAAGGGGTATTTCTGCTCGAACCGCGGTGACGGTCGTGGCTGGGATCATATCTATAGCTTTGAGAATCCTGAGATCGTGCAGACGCTCAAAGGGTGGGTGTACGAGATGGATGGCTATGAACTGCCTGCCGCTCAGGTGTATATGGTGGGTAACGATGGAACGAACCTGAAGCTGAGCGTGAAGGGTGACGGCTCGTTTGAACAGGAACTGCAGCCGGGCGTGGATTATATCCTGCTGGCTTCGTGTAAAGGTTACTTGAACCATCGGGAGGAGATCAGCGTGAAACCGGCCAAGGAGTCGGAGGAATACACGTTGCAGTTCCCCTTGGCCAGCATCCGCGTTCCCGTACTCATTGATAATATCTTCTACGATTTCGATAAGGCCACGTTACGACCGGAGTCGGCTGCTGCCTTGGATGAGTTGGTGGGTATGCTGAACGAGAATCCCAATGTAACGATAGAGTTGAGTGCTCATGCCGATTATCGAGGAAGCGCCGACTATAACAAACGACTGTCGCAGCGCCGTGCCGAATCGGTGGTGAATTACCTTATCGCACATGGTATTCCTAAAGAACGACTCACGCCCATGGGCTATGGGGTGGAGAAGCCCAAGACTATCCGGAAGAAACTCACGGAGAAATATTCTTGGCTGAAGGAGAACGATGTGCTGACTGAGGAATTCGTGAAAGCACTGAACGATCCTGAGAAAGAAGAGATCTGTAATCAGCTGAACCGTAGGACGGAGTTTGTGGTATTACGTACCACCTACGGTATGTTTGATGAGAACGGTCAACTGAAAAATCCGCCGAAGAAAAAAGAGAAAACCGTGTCAGATGAAGACGACGGTTTCCTCTTTATCGAATAATATATTGTATGTATTTACTTCCAACGCTCTGAGGTAACCACCATGTACCCGCCTGTCATCACCAAAGCAAGGATGGTGAGATAGACAATCAGCGGGTTCTGCTGATAAACCATATTAGTAGAAGCATCTGCCAACAATCCGAAGAAGGTGCCGAAGAGTGTCCTTAAGCCCTTGGTGTAATACAACAGCAGGATGCCGAGAACGGAGCAGAGGACAGTCCAGATGCGGTTCTTCTGCCAAGCAGTCTGCGGCAGGTTTCTCATCACACGATGGGTGAAGCCGTTGTCCTCGACTTCTACATGATGGTCCGAGAAGAAACTGTTTACCAGTGTCTCATCCTCTTCCGTTACCATAATCGGTTCGTTGGTTACGGTTTCTCTGTATTGTTCTTTTTGCTTATCGTCCATATCCATTCTCACTTAAATAGGTTGCTAGTTGTTTCTTTCCTCTTGAGAGGTGCGATTTTACGGTGCCTTGCGGCATTCCGGTAATTTCAGAGATCTTGTCGATAGGTAGTCCGTCCATCATCTGTAGCGTGATACAGGTACGTTCGTCCGACTTGAGTGTTTTTAGTGCATCATAGATATCCATGCGCAGCGTGGAATCGGAAGGTCTTTCACTAACGAGTCGCATGGCTGTCGTATCGATATCCTCAGTGATGTGCTGCGAACGACGGTAGTCGTAGAGCACGTTATAGGCAATGCGGTAAAGCCAGGTAGAGAACCCTGAGAGTCCTTTGAAACTGGCAATCCGCGTATAGGCTTTGATGAAGGTTTCTTGGGCGAGGTCATCGCTCAGCGGTCCGTCTCCCAGTGTCTGGCTCAAGAAGAACCGACGAACAGGTGACTGGTATTTCCTGACAAGTTGGTCGAAAGCCCGCTTGTTGTGAAACACCGCCACCTGCGTGACGAGGGAGAGATCGCTGTTAACCTTCATCTTAATACATACGTTTCTCAGGCATGATGATCCAAAGAATTGGATATAGGATGATTCCGCAGAACACTGTGAACAGGGTGAGCACAGCATATGCTACACGTACCACTGTAGGGTCAATATTGAGATACTCTGCGATTCCACCGCAGACGCCTGCGATAACTCTATCGTTTGATCGTAATAATTTTTTCTGTTCCATGATTAAATGGGGTTTAAGGTATAATGGGGTTAATGGGTAAAATAGATGACCGAAGAACTATTCCACGGGAGGGTTGATGTTGTCATCATACCTGTCGCGTTTACGGGATGAAGTCTTGGAAATCACGGCCTGGCCTACACCATAGAGGGCAACGAGCCAGCCGATTCCTGTAAGCGGATCTGCTCCTAAACATTTGAACAGGATAGCTAAACCGATACCTAAGAACACATTCTTGATGCCTTTCTTCCAGAGATACTCGTCGCTCTGATGTTCTGTGCGCACCAGTTCTTGGGGAATCTGTTGTCCGCTTTCCATTGCCTTCTCTGCCAACTGGTAGCGCTGACGCCTGTTCTTGAAGATCAGGTAGATGATAAAGCCAACGAAAATGAAGGGTGCCAGAACGATGAGGAGGACTAAGATCACGGCCAATATGGCGCCAAGACCACCTCCCACCAGATCTTTCATGTCGCTTGGGGACATAAAGAAGTCATCATCGTCATCGTACTCATCAATATATACAGGAGTAGATGTACCTGCCGTATCGGTGGAAGTCGTGTCAGAGTAGGCAACGATACCAGAGGAGTCGGGTACCGTTGTGGGATTCACCACCTGTGGGTGATGACGGTGCTTCTGTGCCTGTATCGTGACCGGAGCAAGCAGTGCACCTGCCAGTAGGATTGTAATTAAATACCTTTTCATGCTTTTGTCTTTTGTTTGTTGATTCATTACTTTGTCTGTTAGACGATAATGATACACAAAAAGTTGCATCAGCATGAAAAAATTAGAAAATTCTTCTGGAGATACGCAGGTTTAATACAGGGAAGACTTTAAATCCTTTGAAGAAACGGACATACGATCCAACGTCGCCACGGATGCCATGCACGTCTTTTGCCAGGTCAACACCGTCGTGGGTGATGATCTTTGGGGTGCCGCCCCAGGTCATGAAGCCGCATTCAAAGGCGAAATTATAGAGTTTGTCGGTCTTCGGAATCTCTGAACCATAGCCGAACCCCAGGTAGGGCTTGAAGCGGTTGGCCTTGACCTTCACCTCCATCATGGCTTCTTCGTTGGGATAACAATAATAAGGTGTACCATCATCGAAGTCTCCTAAATGCACACCCATGCGTCCATATTGCTCAAATCGTTTAATGATCTTAGCATCATCCTCATCTTCCTTATTAAACCAAATGGTGTATTCGAGTCCTCCTGCGGAAGTTGTCACAACGGGTTCGCCAGCCACAATATTGTCGTGAATGTGATTATACATACCTACAGCTACCAGACTGCTCATGTCCTCATAGGCATTGTAGGCCTTGGCGATTTGCTCATTACCATAGTAGAAGCCGGCGGTAACGAACCATTTCTTGTTCGGGAAGGGGAAGACATCAACCAGTACCTTGGCATTGTAGTACGTAGGACGACCATACATCTTTATATTACGGTCGATCTGGTAACCGGTGGCTTGCTTGAATACTTCCGACATCCTGTCGAATTTCGTCACAATCTTATTGCCGTCCTTATCCTTCTCGGGATCATTCTTCAATCCTACCCTGAAGTTCATGGCTTTCTTGAACGATGGCATGACAGCGAAACCGGCACGGATCTGCACCATATCGCTGGCAGGCATGGCCAGTTCAGCGCCGATACCAGTCGTACCTGTCGTAATGGCTACATCAAGATGATTGAATTTGTTCCGGTATTCCGCTCCTGCACCTGCGGTATAGATATCTGAACCATGGTAGGTTCCTACATCGTTTTGTGCCTTGGCCGAAACAACACTCATGATGAGTAAGGCACAATATGTTATCATTCTGATTCTTATCTTCATATTCATCCTTTCTTTGTAAGTAGAAGTTTCATTTCACAATGTGCGTGCAAAATTAAAATATTTTTCTCGAATCCCCAAGTTTTTCTTGAAAAGATTCATGATGATTCATCTTTATTTTGTATCTTTGCGAAAAGTTCAATCAATCATTTGCATTTATGAGAATAAGAAGATTCTTATTGATCATCATCGGTTTGCTGACCGCATCGATGATACAAGCACAGCCACTTCTCAAGACACATGTGGAAACGGGTGACATTGAAGGAGTAGTCGACGGGTCACTTGCTGTTTATAAAGCTATTCCTTATGCAGCACCGCCTGTAGGAAACCTCCGTTGGAAAGAACCTCAGCCTGCAAAACCATGGACAGGAGTGTTGAAGTCGGATCAATTCGGCCCCTGGCCTCCACAGCCTACTCGTCCTGGTCGTACAGCCGACATGATGAGTGAAGACTGTCTTTATCTGGGTATTGCTACGCCTGCCACATCGGTCAACGACCGTCTGCCTGTAATGGTATGGATTCACGGAGGCGGTTTCCAGACAGAGCATTACGGTGGCGACCTGTGGAAGCATCTTGCCATGCGAGGGGTGGTGGTAGTCAGTGTGGAGTACCGAACAGGCGCCTTGGGATTTATGGCACATCCAGAGCTCACCAAGGAATCGAAGAACGGTCATTCAGGCAATTATGGTCTGCTGGATCAGATCTTTGCCCTTAAATGGGTGCAACGTAATATCCAGAACTTCGGTGGTGATCCCTCGAAAGTAACCATCTTCGGAGAGAGTGCCGGTGCCATCAGTTGTAGCATTCTCTGTGCTTCACCTTTGGCCAAAGGACTCTTCCGGGCAGCCATCAGTCAGAGCGGTGGTTCTTTCGCACCTTGGCAGGATGGTAACAGAACATTGGTGACCAATGCCTCGCAGAAGGGTGCAGAGCAGCATGGACTCGCCTTTCAGAAGCATCTGAAGAAGAAATCCCTGAAGGAACTGCGAAAGATGGACGCCATGGCTCTTTGTGGAAATGACGTAGGCTTCGGCGGTTTCTGGCCTTGTGTGGATGGGTATGTGATTACAGACGACCTCTATCGTCTTTATGAACGGGGGGATTATAACGATGTTCCTGTTATCGTGATGACTAACTCTGATGAAGGTGCTTTGTTCTCGAGAAGTATAGAACCTGAGGATTACCAGAAATCAGTGCGTGCCACGTTTGGTCCCTTTGCAGAGGAAGCCTTGAAGATTTATCCCGGTAATACGGTTGATGAGGCTTTCCATGGCAACGGTGATGCGTTTCGTGACATGGGCTTTGCCTGGCCTTCCTACGCTTGGGTGAACTTACAGTCAAAGACGGGTAAGGGTGCTGCCTATGCAGCCTTCCTTGCCCAGCCTTCCACACGCAGCTTCTCTGGCGACCCACGTCGTCGAGGAGTGGCACATGCTGATGACATCCTCTACCTGAATGGTGAGTTCCTGATGCAGCCTGACAAGTATCCTGCTGAGTCGGCGTTGGCAGAAATCATCCAACAGTACTGGGTGAACTTCGCCAAGACAGGGAATCCCAATGGTAAAGGACTGCCTTACTGGCCTACGTTTGATGCCTCCAAGCCTACCACGATGCAGTTCAGTAATGGTGCTTCACTGATCATGCTGCCGAATCGCGAACAGATAGAGTTCGTGGACCGCTTCTATCAGTGGGTACGAAGTGAGACGGAGAAACAACGGAAATAACCGACGGTTTTTCATGAATGCGTGCATGATTTCGAAATAATAGTTGTAATTTTGCACCATCAAGCATCAACGGAATGGAGTTACCAAGGGATTTCATACAATACATGGAAGGATTCATGGGGGAGTCCCTGTGGACGGAATTGCGTAACGGACTCGCGGAGGAGGCTCCAGTGAGTATCCGTATGAATCCATTCAAGGCGCAGGATATGACGGCTGATGAAGGTACTCCAGTACCTTGGTGCCCTCAGGGATGGTATCTGCCTATACGTCCTGTGTTCACTTCCGATCCGTTGTTCCATGCCGGGGCATATTATGTGCAGGAGGCTTCATCGATGTTCCTCGATGCAGTGCTGCGCCAATATGTCAAGGAGCCAGTAACCATGCTCGACCTCTGTGCAGCACCTGGGGGGAAGTCAACAGTGGCAAGAACCGTCCTTCCTCAAGGGAGTCTGCTGGTAAGCAACGAGCCCATCCGTAAGCGGGCCCAGATCCTCATGGAGAATATCCAGAAGTTCGGACATGCTGATGTCATGGTGACGAATAATTACCCGTACGACTACGCTTCCTCAGGACTGCAGTTCGATGTGATTCTGGCAGATGTTCCTTGTTCTGGCGAGGGCATGTTCCGCAAGGATGCAGAGGCAATAGGAGAGTGGAGCAGGCAAAATGTGGAGAAATGCTGGCACCTGCAGCGTGAGATCGTCACGGATATATGGGATTGTCTGCGCCCTGGAGGACTGCTGATCTATTCCACTTGTACGTTCAATGCATTGGAGGATGAGGAGAATGTGCGGTATATCAGGGATGAGTTAGGTGCAGAGGTGTTACCTGTTACCGTTGATCCTTCGTGGAACATCACAGGGTCATTGGTGAAAGATTTCCCGGAACCCGTCTATCGGTTCCTGCCTGGTAGGACAAGAGGCGAAGGGTTGTTCATGGCATTACTTCGAAAAGAGGGCGATGCTGTGAATACAGGTCAGCGAAAGTACAAGGAAAAAGATAGAAAAGAGAAGAAACAGAAGGTGGAGCTACCGGCAGAATGGCTGTTGCGAGCCGATGATTATGACTTCGTCCAGCAAGGCGCCAAGGTGCTGGCCATCCCGCGGAAATGGAAACCCTTCTACGATCAGACAGCTAAAGTCCTTCAGGTGATGCATGCAGGAATTACCATCGGAGAGATAAAAGGGAAGGATCTGATCCCGGACCAGTCGTTAGCCCTGTCTATAGAACGTCATCCGCAGGCATTTCCAACAGTGGAACTGACAGTGGAAGAGGCTCTCAGCTACTTACGGAAGGAAACACTTCCCGGCTTGGCTGACAGTCCTAAGGGCTATACATTGGTAACCTGCCAAGGACTCCCGTTAGGTTTCCTGAAGAACCTCGGTAATCGCACGAACAATCTCTATCCTCAAGAGTGGAGAATCAAGAGTTCGCACATCACTGCTCCCTGTCAGATCATTCATCGAAACAAATAACAAAACGATATGAAACAATACTTAGACCTCTTAAACCGTATCCTGACGGAAGGAACGCAGAAAGGCGACCGTACAGGAACAGGAACGGTGAGC
Organism: uncultured Prevotella sp.; assembly: GCA_900314935.1. GTDB lineage: Bacteria > Bacteroidota > Bacteroidia > Bacteroidales > Bacteroidaceae > Prevotella. Next base: position 41,451 of record OMXE01000008.1, on the reverse strand, counting down.
ATCTTTGGAAACCAGATGCGCTTCAACCTCGACGATGGCTTCCCGCTGCTCACCACCAAGAAACTCCATCTGAAATCCATCATCTACGAACTGCTGTGGTTCCTGAAAGGAGATACGAATGTGAAGTATCTGCAGGAGCATGGGGTGAGAATATGGAATGAATGGGCTGACGAGAATGGAGAACTCGGTCCGGTATATGGTCATCAGTGGCGTTCATGGCCCGACTATGACGGAGGTACGATCGATCAGATCCAGTATGTCCTCGACCAGATCCGCAACAACCCTAACTCCCGTCGTATGATTGTGAGTGCGTGGAATGTAGCAGAGGTGAACAAGATGGCCTTACCACCTTGTCACACCATGTTCCAGTTCTATGTGGCCGATGGCCGACTCAGTCTGCAACTCTACCAACGCAGTGCAGATACCTTCTTAGGTGTGCCGTTCAACATCGCTTCTTATGCACTGCTCATGATGATGATGGCGCAGGTTACAGGCCTGAAACCTGGCGAGTTTATCCATACCACAGGCGACACCCATCTCTATCTGAACCATCTGGAACAGGCAAAGCTACAGCTGACGAGAACACCACGACCTCTTCCCACCATGCGCATCAACCCCGATGTGAAGAGTCTGTTTGATTTCCAGTATGAGGATTTCCAGTTAGAGAACTATGATCCATGGCCGCATATCAAGGCGGAAGTGTCGGTATAATTGAAAATTGAGAATTGAAAATTGAGAATTAGAGTTCAAAGATCAAAGATAAAAAATGACGATAAGTTTGATTGCTGCGGTGGCAAAGAACAGGGCGATTGGTTATCAGAACAAGCTGTTGTACTGGCTGCCCAACGATTTGAAACGTTTCAAGTCGTTAACTTCCGGTCACACCATTATCATGGGAAGGCGCACGTTTGAGAGTCTGCCCAAGGGTGCATTGCCCAATAGAAGAAATGTAGTATTGAGTAGAACCACGAAAGAGCTTCCTGGTTGTGAGTGTTATCCTTCCCTCAAAGAGGCGCTGCGCCACTGCGGACCTGAGGAGGATATATATATAATAGGTGGCGCCAGTGTATATAAACAGGCGATTAGCGTTGCCAACCGCCTGTGTCTTACTGAAGTCAACGATGTTCCTGCCGAAGCAGATGCCTTCTTTCCCCCTTATGATGATTGGGTAGAGGAATGGAAAGAAGAACATAGTACCGATGAGAAACACCGGTACGAATATGCTTTCGTGAATTATATCAGGAAGTAAACCTTACCCTTGCTTATTCATCCTCCTGGGGGAAGTCATCAACCGGCAACTGACGGTTGAAGGCTGAACCGAAGGAGATGATGGTCTCACTGCGAGACAGTCCTAACGGCTGCAGCTTGTCGTGGATGATGTTCAGCAGGTGATGGTTGTTCATGGCGTAGATCTTGATGAACATATCATAGTCGCCTGTGGTGTAATGACACTCCACCACCTCGGGAATCTCCAACAAGGCTTGTACAACACTATCGAACTTTTCCGGATCTTTCAGGTTCAAACCGATATAGGCGCAAGTTTCATAACCAATCTTTTCAGGGTCGATAATGAACTGCGATCCTTTCAGTACACCTGAACTGGTGAGTTTCTGAATACGCTGATGGATGGCAGCACCACTGACATTGCATTCGCGTGCTACCTCAAGAAATGGGACACGGGCATCCTTCGCAACCATACGAAGAATCTTCTTGTCCAGAGAATCTAATTGATGAGCCATTCTTTTTAAGTTGTTTGATTGCAAAGTTATGCTTTTTTTTTGATAATTGCAACAAATCAAACAAAAAATTGCACGATAAGTTATTATTTCGCGCTGGATGACCGTTTTTCGGCAGAATAGTTAATCTGATGTGCCTTTGCCTGTCTGAGGGCTTGCTTCACATCCGTAATGGTTCCCATATCGGTTTGCTGGTCGGCCTTGATGCTTACGGTCATGGCTTGTGCATCTTCTGACGACATCCTTCCCCGCTCAGATTCGATATAGGCAGGAATACTGTTCACATCGGCGAACTTATCATTCAATTGGATGCGAATCTGTTCGTCGTTACTTCCTACTGGCTTACCTATATATATATAGGTGACGGATGACTTCTTGGTAAGACGAGTCAGTTCCGTTCCTTGCGGCATCTGATACTGCACCTTTACCGGCGTGCTTCGCATATGGGTTACAATCATGAAGAAGAACAGCACGGTGAAGATCAGGTCGGGCATGGAAGCCATGTTCAGACCGGGTATCTCATGGTTGGAATGTCTGCGGAACATGTTCATTCCTCACCTCCTTTCGGATAGGTTTCAGCAATGCGCTGGGGGTAGAGGGCTCGGAGCGAGTCGCGTTGTTCCTCGGAACATTGGGCGAACGAACGTCCGAACAGCTTCTGTGCTCTTCGTTCCCGTAGCTGACGGTAGGCGGCAACGATCTCGTTCTGCATATTGAAGTAGGTGTTGTAATTGGCTTCGCGTGCCACCTCTACAGAAACAACGTGCTGTTTGCGGTCAGGACAATGCTCCACGAAATCCATCACCTGCTGCCGAACTTGCTGCAGGGTTACTACACTATCGTTAATGCTCAGCTGATTATCTGCCGAAATCGCCAGTCTGATCATGTTACTCTTGTCCATATCAATCACCTGTTCCTCCTTCTCATCGTCAAGAGGCGGCAACTGTCGCGACAATCCCTTGTCGATATCCATAGAGGTAGTGACCAGGAAGAAGATCAGCAGCATAAACGAGATGTCGGCTGTTGATGTGGTATTCAATACCGGCATGCTATGCTTTCTCCGACGGAACATGTTCCCTCCTTTCGCTTTCCACATGCGATTTACGGCTCAGTCCTGACATACCGTAGATGAAACAGCCTACGGCAACCACAATCAGGATGCCCGATGTATAGATGAACATATCAGAGATCTTGAGCCAGAACGAATCCGTATAGAGCTTCTCTCCCAACTGGATCGGCTTTGAAGAGCCCAAGAGAAACGTCAGCAGCAGACAGACAACCAACAGGGCAGTCACACCATACGCAATCTTCGTCACAGGAATATTGTTCACGATGTTCTGCGAACGGTCGCGTTTCTTCAATGACCGTACGGCCGACCATATCGTGATGACCGTTGTGACGAAGATCACCAGGTATATCACCACCAGTTCGATGTCTATCAGAATGTCGTTCATTAGCGTGTCAGCTTATATTTCATAATGATATCAAGCAGTGAGATGGCACTCTCTTCCATCTGACTGGTCAGGTGTTCGATCTTCGAAAGGATATAATTGTAGAAGATCTGCAGGATCAAAGCTACGATGATACCGAATATGGTGGTGATCAACGCTACTTTCATACCTGAGGCTACGATGGTAGGACTGATATCACCCATTTCCTGAATCCTGTCGAAAGCCAGTACCATACCGATTACTGTTCCTAAGAATCCCAATGAGGGAGCCATGGCAATGAACAGGGTAATCCATGAACAGCCTTTCTCCAGATTGGCACTTTGCACAGAGCCGTAGCTCACAATGGAACGCTCCACATCTTCCATCGACTCATTGATGCGCATCAGTCCTTGATAACAGATGGAAGCCACCGGTCCACGGGTTTCACGACAGATGGTCTTCGCCTCTTCTATCTTCCCGTCCATGATTTTCTCTTCCAGATCAGTCATCAGCTTCTTGGCGTTGATCTCACTCAGACTGAGGTAGATGATGCGTTCAATACAGAAGGCCAGACCTAATACCAGTACCAAGGCCACCAACGACATGAAGGCTGCATTTCCGTCAAGGAACGTTTTCTTCAGTCGTTTGTGCACTCCTCCCTCTTCATCGTCCAGCATACTCTCATCAACAGCCTCAACAGGCAGACCGGCATTCAGAGAGTCGAGGGCGGAGGAGTCGGATACCGCTACCACGGAATCATTCAACTGCTTCCCGTCTTGAGCGGAAACCACCAAGGGAGTAAAAAGAAGAAGGAAAATCAAAACGAGATGTTTCATAAGCAAAACAATTAGCGGAGAGAACAGGATTTCCTCGGCCTTTTGCCTCGGAGCTTTGAATCCTGTCTTAATCCTGCGGAGAGAACAGGATTCGAACCTGCGAACCAGTTTTGCCGGTTACACGCTTTCCAGGCGTGCCTCTTCAACCACTCGAGCACCTCTCCAAAAAGACGAGTGCAAAGGTACGATAAATAATTAAGAATGAAGAAAAGGAGATGAAGAATTATGACATGTGGAGAGTGTTTTATTAAAGATTAACAGTTATTACGTTCATTCCTTCTCGTTTCTTTGTACCTTTAACTCCGTTGAAAGTACTCCCGTTCGGAAAAACTCAAAATACTTTTGGTTTATCGCTCACTTATTTGTACCTTTAACTCCGTTGAAAGTACTCCCGTTCGGAAAAACTCAAAATACTTTTTGGTTTTTCGCTCACTTATTCGTACCTTTGCCCCAATTTAATTCATACAGGAAATGAGAAAGCTTATCATCATGTTATTCTGCTTACTCTCCTTGTCGGTCGACATGCAGGCGGCAAAGGTATTGCAGAATGTTTATGCAAGGAAGACAACTTCGTTGAACGGAGAGTGGCAGACTATCATCGATCCCTTTGATGCGGGATATTACGACTATAGAATGAATGCCTCACCCAACGGCTTCTTCAAAGACCAGAAACCGCAGTCGAAAGGCGACCATGTGGAATACGACTTCTCTGAGAAGGAAACGCTGAAGGTGCCGGGCGACTGGAATACACAGCGACCTGAACTGCTGTTCTACGAAGGGAGTGTGTGGTATAAGAAAACCTTTAAGTATAACCTGAAGAAGGACCGTCTGCTTTATCTCTATTTCGGCGCTTCGAACTACCAGACGGATGTCTATCTCAATGGCGAGAAGATAGGAACACATATCGGTGGCTTCACTCCTTTCAACTTCGATATCACTGATAAGGTGAAGAAAGGCGATAACTTCATCGTTGTGAGAGTGAATAACGACCGTCATGCAGAAGGCGTGCCAACACTGAACAGCGACTGGTGGAACTATGGTGGTATTACCCGTGACGTGATGTTGGTGGAAACACCGATGGCCCATGTGGATGACTACGAGATCCGTCTTCAGGAAGGTTCGTACGAGAAGGTATTGGTGAAGGCACGACTGAACCTGGCTGTGGCTAACGTGAAGATCGAGGTGAACATTCCTGAACTGAGCATCTTTGAACGGATAACAACCAATCAGAGCGGTGTGGCTCAGATTGTGCTGGATGCCGATCCTGAACTGTGGACACCTGACCGTCCTAAATTATATGATGTGGAACTGGTATGCGAGGGCGAACATCTGAAAGATCAGATAGGTTTCCGCCATATCGACACCAACGGAAAGAAGATCCTGCTGAACGGTAAGCAGGTTTTCCTGCGTGGAATCAGTATTCATGAGGAGGCTCCTTTCCGCTCAGGACGTTGCACAACAGAACAAGATGACAGTGTGCTGATTGAATGGGCGAAGTTCTTAGGCTGTAACTTTATCCGTCTGGCTCACTATCCGCATAACGAACAGATGGTGCGCATGGCCGAGAAAGAGGGCTTGATGGTGTGGAGCGAGATTCCTGTATATTGGACAATCCAATGGGATAACCAGGATACCTATAACAATGCCTACCGACAGCTTACTGATAACATCCAGCGCGACCATAACCGTTGTGCTGTCATCGTGTGGAGCGTTGCCAATGAAACACCGCGAGGACAGGCTCGTGATCATTTCCTGACGGGTCTTGTTCAAAGAGCTCGCGAGTTGGATAACGACCGTTTGGTCAGCATGGCCATGGAAACGGAAACACATGATAATATCTCTACCGTGGAGGATAACCTCAGTGATCTGGTGGATATCCTCAGTTTCAACAACTATCTGGGATGGTATGGGGGAAAGCCGTCTGACTGTGAGCGCCGTAAGTGGTTCTTTGATCAGGACAAACCCGTGGTGGTGAGCGAGTTCGGTGCAGGTGCCGTGGCTGGTCGTTTTGGCGACAAAGACGAGAAGTGGACCGAGGAATATCAGGCTGAGGTGTATCGTCAGACACTGAAGATGTACGACAAGATCTCGAACTTCGCGGGCTGTACTCCTTGGATCCTCATGGATTTCCGTTCGCCGCGCCGACAGTTGCATGGCACACAGGACTTCTTCAACCGCAAGGGAATCGTTTCTGACAAGGGTAGAACCAAGCAGGCGTTCTATGTCTTGCAGGACTTCTACAAGAAGAAAGGTGCGTTCAAACACGTGAAAAAACAATAGAAAGAACCGTCCGAACCATTCGGACTAATTCATTTCTCACTTTTTCCCAACGTTAGAACAATTTATTCCCACGTTGGGAACTTTTTATTCCCATGCTGGGAACATTTTATTCCCACGTTGGGAACTTTTTATTCCCATGTTGGGAATAATTGCTTTCCAGCCTATCATCAGGAAGTTTGTAACGGGCAAACTCATTTTTTTTGTTTTTTTTGCACTCTTCCGTGCAGTATTTTGTATATTTGCAGTTTAGAAGGTAGAACAAAATAAAAGCAAGTATGAAGAAGTATATACTTATAATGGGTTTGATGACCTGTATGTGTCTGATGGCCACCTCGTGTAAAAGTGAAGACGAGGATGATGTTTCGAAAAGTAATGTTGATGCATCGGTATTCACGATGTCCAGCTTGTTAAGACACGGAGAACACCCAGGCTATTGGGTGGTTAATGGCATTCCTGCAGATAGCTGCATAATGAGCTATGATGGGGAAGTCTTCTCCTTTACCAGTCTTCCCATTGAGGCAGTATTGAAGGTTTTGGAACTGTATAGGGATGGACAAAGCATGGTGGAATTCGAATTTTTCCGGTATCTTACTGCACAAGGTATCAATGAGTATCAGGTGGAGGCAGATCCATTGGTTCTTCTTCCTGTCCTGATAGGTTACTCAGAGGCGAATCTTTATTTTAATAGCTCTGTACAGCATGTCAATATAATTCCACCATCAGGTTATGAGGAAGACTATTCAGCTATGTATTATTCGTTTGTAGTCGATAATGGGGAAGAAAAGATACCGTTCAGTATGGTGTTTGATCGTGACACCTATGGCATTTATAATGCAGGAAAGAAATCACAGGTTATAAAACTATACATTAAAGGAATCACCTTCCTTCTGCCAAATAGAAATGAAATCACGGTAAGCTTAAACCCGATGATGGAGTTGGCATTCATCTCTAACGACAAATAGTGGAGACAGAGAAACAGTTATTGTTCAGGATAAAGAACGGGGAGCGCGGAGCGCAGCGGAGGCTGTATGAGCGCTTTGCCGGCTATCTGATGGCGGTGTGCCTGCGGTATCTTACCGACAGGGAGGCCGCAGAGGATGTGCTGCAAGACTGTTTCGTTAAGATACTTACCGCTGTCAATCATTTTGAATATCGCGGAGAGGGATCGCTGAAGGCTTGGATGACAAGGGTGGTGGTGAACGAATCACTGTCGTACCTGAAACGGAATGAGCGGTTCACCCTAAGCAATGAGATTCCCGATGAGGTGGAAGAGGAGGCACCCGACATAGGCACTGTGCCGCTGGAGCTGATGCAAAGACTGATAGAGGAATTGCCAACAGGTTATAGGGCGGTGTTTAACCTCTATGTGTTTGAACAACTGAGTCATAAGGAAATAGCCGAAGAGTTAGGCATCAAAGAGAAATCATCATCTTCACAGTTCTTACGAGCAAGGATGATACTGGCAAAGAAAATTAAGGATTACATCAAACAACAAACAAAATGAACGAGAAAGAGTGGACATCAGAGCTTCGCAAGCGGATGGCAGACTACCAAGAGCCTGTCAACGACGAGCTGTGGGAGCGCATTGAGAACACTCTTTCTGAAAAGAGTGGTTCTCAAGAGAAAGCCCGCATCGTGCCTTTACGACGTTGGGCTGCTGCCGCTGCTGCCTTACTGTTAGTAGTTGGAGGCGGCTATTACATCCATAAAAAGGTAAATACTGGGGCACAAGTGGTGGAAACGGCCGCAATCATAGAGAAAGCAGGGCCAACGGAAGCCCCAAGAGAATTAGATAAACCAGAAAACCTAGAAAACCTAGATAATCTAGATAATCTAGATAAACTAGAAAATCTAGATAAGCTAGCTCATCTGGCTCATCTAGAAAGCCCATCATGCCCATCCAGCCCACTAAGCCCATCTCATCCCACGCTAACCATTGAGGAAGATAAGCAAGAGCCTATCAATCATGAAGAGAGAAAGCAAGATGAAGATTTGAGAGCGAGCCAGTCGACTGAAACAACGACCATGGCACGAAACGATGGTAATGAGCGTATGCGGAAGCTGGAAGCGAGTTCTCAGTCTGTCTCTTCGGCTTCCCACCGCTCTTTGGGTTATGAGCGTCCCCAAACAACAAGACTCATGAAGCAAGAGCAGCCGAAGTTGTCGGCCATGCTCTATGCGCAGAATGCGATGGGGGGTAACGATCTGCATCGTGATCCTGTATTGATGAGCATGGACAAGGCGGCGATGTATAGCGAGGTGGAGAAGATAAGCTATTCGGTTAATACACGCCGTGCTCCCATCTATCTGTACAACTATGAGGAGATCACGAAACATCATCAGCCCGTAACGTTCGGTCTGTCGTTGTCGTATCCGCTTACTTCCCGTTTGTCGGTACTGTCAGGTGTCACCTATACCAAACTCTCGTCGGATTTCATCCAGAAGATGAACGATACCAAGGTGGTGAACGAACAGGAGCTGCATTATGTTGGAGTGCCCGTGCGATTCAGTTATCAACTGCTTTCATGGAAAGGCTTCTCCTTGTATGGCATTGCCGGAGGGGCAGCCGATATGAATGTGAAGAGTTCCTACACCACAGAGGGCATGAAGGGTAAAGCCAGGAAAGACCGTGTGCAGTTCTCTGCCGATGCTGCTGCAGGTGTGCAGTATCAGGTACTGCCCCAGATGGGTTTGTATGTGGAGCCAGGCATGAAATACTATCTCGACAATAAGAGTCGGGTGGATAACTATTTCAAGGATCATCCCTTCAATTTCAACCTGCAGGTGGGTGTTCGTTATGAACTCTCCCGATGACAAAAGTGAAAATAAATCGGAATTTGTTTCATCAAACTATTGTTCGTGTCGATTTTTTTTGTATATTTGCATTCGAACACTAACGAATAGCAGTTTAACTAAAAATCACTAATAAACGAACAATAGTAATTACATGAAAATCGGTTTATTTATCCCGTGTTATGTGGACGCCGTGTATCCAGAGGTGGGCGTAGCCACATACAAACTCTTGACAAGTCTTGGACTGGATGTGGAGTATCCGCTCAACCAGACCTGTTGCGGACAGCCGATGGCGAATGCAGGTTTTGAGAAACAGGCCATTCCCTTAGCCGAGAAGTTCGAAGACAAGTTCAAGGGTTTTGATTATGTCGTTGCTCCGTCTGTGAGCTGTACGGCATTTGTGAAGATCAACTATCCGCGTTTACTCCAAGGAAAACATGAATGTACTACATCCGATAAGATCATGGATGTGGTGGAATTCCTGCATGATGTGGTGAAGGTGGACAAGCTGCCTGGGAAGTTCCCACACAAGGTGAGTCTGCACAACTCCTGTCATGGCGTTCGTGAACTGGGACTCAGTTCGCCCAGCGAGCAGAACGAACCGAAGTTCAACAAGATCAAGGATCTTCTCCAATTGAAAGAGGGAATCGAAGTAGTTGAACCAGAGCGCCCTGATGAGTGCTGTGGCTTTGGAGGAATGTTCTCTGTTGAGGAAACTGCAGTATGTGAGCAGATGGGTAAGGACAAGGTGAAACGCCACATGGATACCGGGGCGGAATTCATTACAGGACCCGACTGCTCTTGTCTGATGCACATGGCAGGTGTGGCTAAGAAGCAGAACCTGAATATCCAGTTCAAACATGTGGCAGAGATTCTCGCCGCAGGGTTGTAAAGTCAATGTTCAATGATTAAAGCTCAAAGAATATGAGTACAGCACATAGTAACGCAGCGAAAGCGTTTTTGAAGAACCAGAAATATGCGGGCTGGCACGACGCCACGTTCTGGTCGGTTCGCACCAAGAGAGATAATATGGCCTACGGACTGGAGGAGTGGGAGCAGTTGCGGGAGAAGGCTTCGCAGATCAAACGCCACACCATCAGTCATCTGGATGAGTATCTGGACCAGTTCTCCACCAATGCCGAGAAGAATGGATGTATCGTTCATTGGGCAAAGGATGCTGAGGAGTTCAACGAGATTGTCTATGGTATCCTCAAGGAGAATGAGGTGAAGAAGATTGTGAAGAGCAAATCGATGCTCACCGAGGAGTGCGAGATGAATCCTTATTTGGAGAAACATGGCATAGAGGTAGTGGAGACCGATTTGGGTGAACGCATCATCCAGCTGAAAGGACAAGCGCCGAGTCATATCGTGATGCCGGCCATCCACCTGAATCATGACGATGTGGGCGAGCTGTTCGAAGAGAAGCTGGGAACGGAAAAGGGTAACCATGATCCTACCTATCTGACATATATGGCACGACTGAGTTTGCGCAATGAGTTCCTTACTGCCGATGCGGGAATGACGGGTGCGAACTTCGGTATCGCGGAAACGGGCGACATTGTGGTATGCACTAATGAGGGAAATGCGGATATGTCCACTTCTTGTCCGAAGCTGCATATTGTTGCCATCGGCTTGGAGAAGGTGATTCCCAACTACGATTGTCTGGCGGTCTTCCAGCGTATGCTCTGCCGGGCAGGAACGGGTCAGCCGACAACCACGTTCACCTCGCATTTCCGCAAGGCGCGTCCTACCGCAAAGAAGATGCATATCGTGTTAGTGGATAACGGCAGGAGTGACTGGATTGCCAATCCTGACCATTGGGAACTGCTGAAGTGTATCCGCTGTGGTAGTTGTATGAATACCTGTCCTGTGTATCGTCGTTCCGGCGGTTATTCGTATTCTTACTTCATTCCCGGTCCGATCGGCATCAACCTGGGTATGCTTCGCAATAAGGAGAAACACAGTGGTAATGTGAGTGCCTGTACCTTGTGTCTGAGTTGTCAGACCGTCTGTCCTGTCAAGGTGAACCTGGGCGACCAGATCTACCAATGGCGCCAGCAATTAGATGACTTCGGTACGGCGAATCCGCAGAAGAAGATGATGTGCAAGGGTATGGGTGTGCTGTTCGGCAGCAGCGGTATCTATAACACCGCTATGAAGTTCGCCCCGCTGGCCAACTGGGTTCCTGGCGCATTGATGCAGAGTGGTATCAACCCATGGGCCCAGAGCGGTCATAAGATGATGACCTTCCCCAAGAACTCGTTCCAGGAACTCTGGCGAAAAGGCAAGGTAAAGTGAATTGACAATTGATAATGGATAATTGACAATGAATAGAAGCGTATGAGTACAAAGGAAGAAATCCTGTCAAAGTACAGGAAAAACATACATCAACAGTTTGATATGCCCGACCTGACCGATATTAGGGGTATTACCTATCCTGATCCTCTGGCTCAGTTCATCTCCATGACACAGTCGGTGGGCGGTAAAGTGGTGGAACTGGAAGCAGGAAAGGATATCAACGAACTGATTAAGGAATTGTATCCTGATGCCAAGGAGATTGCCAGTAACTTACCTGAGATTACTATTGCTACGCGTAATCCGGATACCATCGGTTCGGCTCAGGCATTGAACGGAACGGATGTGGGTATCATCAGGGGAATGTTCGGCGTTGCTGAGAATGCCTGTGTGTGGATTCCACAGCAGATGGTGGAGAAGGCGGTATGCTTTATCTCCGAGAATCTGGTGATCTTACTGAAGAAGAGTGAGATTGTGAACAATATGCACGAGGCCTACAAGCGAATCGAGTTCAACGACTATGGCTACGGCACGTTTATCAGCGGACCGTCGAAGACGGCGGATATCGCACAGGTGCTGGTGATGGGTGCTCAGGCTGCCCGTAGTGCCACGGTGGTTCTCGTCTAAAGCATTAACGGAAACGATTGAGGAGGCTGACTATCTGGTCGGCCTCTTCTTGTTTCATGGCGGGATGACAGGGCAGACTCAGTTCCTGACGATGGATTCGTTCGGTAATCGGGAAGGAAAGGTCGTTCCATTCCTTGTAGCATGCTTGCTTATGCGGCGGGATAGGATAGTGGATCATGGTCTCCACCCCGTTCTCCTTCAGATATTGCTGGAGCTCATCACGTCTTTCACAAAGGATGGGGAAGATATGATAGACACTCTGAGAAGGTGTAGGGAGAAGTATTTCCGGATGCTTAACGTTGTTGATATAGTGATCGGCAATGGCCTGTCTGCACTGGTTATCTTCATCCAGGTGTCTGAGTTTTACATCCAACATAGCTGCCTGTATCTCATCCAAGCGGGAGTTACGACCTTGGTAGTCGAAGACATATTTCTTCGATGAGCCGTAATTACCTAATTCCTCGATAATCTGCGCCAGTTTCTTATCGTTGGTGGTAACAGCACCCGCATCTCCCAAAGCCCCTAAGTTCTTCCCGGGATAGAAACTGTGGGCAGCAGCATCACCCAAAGAGCCGGTCCGCCTCCATTGTCCATTGTCCATTGACGCAAAGCACCCATGTGCCTGTGCATTGTCCTCAATGAGTTTCAGGTGATGTTTCTTGCAAATCATCCCGATTTTCTCTGTATAGGCACATCGTCCATAGAGATGAACAATCATCAAGGCTTTGGTTCGTTCGGTAATGACCTCTTCAATCTGCGAATCATCGATTTGAAAAGTATCGATGGAGGGCTCCACCAATACAGGGGTCAGACCGCATTCGGAAATAGACAATATTGATGCGATGAAGGTGTTGGCGGGTACGATGACCTCATCACCAGGGTGCATGACACCTTTTTCTATATAGGCACGCAGGATCAATGTTAATGCATCAAGTCCGTTGGCAACCCCCACGCAGTACTTCGTTCCTATATAGGTCGCATAGTTCTTTTCAAAGCGTTGGGTATGCTCACCTTTCAGATACCAGCCACTGTCCATTACGCGACCAACAGCTTCGCGTAACTCCGCATCGTAGCGGTCGTTAATCTGTTTCAGGGGGAGATACTTAATCATAACGTCAGCAAATCAAACTTGTCACTTGTCACTTTTAATATCCCACTCGTAGATATCATAGCAGAGTCCCCGTCCGCCATAGCCTTCCTTCTGGAACACCAGGTTCTCATTCAGTCCACTGCCGTCAGGATGCTCGGTAGAGCGCCCGAAGTCAAAATAGGGATAATCACGATAATCTTTGAAGATCTGGTCATAGAGAAGATCAATCACCCCCAGCTTCTTTCCCTCAGGGGAAGCCGAACTGTACTGGGCATGCACTACTTGGGAAGAAATATAAAGCACGACACCTCCCAACACTTTACCTTCTCTGACAGCTTGGTAGAGTTGGATGTTCTGAGGGAAGCGTCCATGTAGTAATTCTATTTCCTGAAGAGAGTGAACTGGCTTTACTCCGTACTTGTTCATGAGGTTATCTGCCAGCACCTGCCAGAAAGCCTCATAATGGTCGGAACGTTCTACTACAACACCAGCATTCCGGGCACGGACAATACCACGGCGGCGAACCCGTTCCCATCGTAAACCTGCAGAGAGATAGATGTTGGTGGCAAAGTCCCTTGCCACGATACGAGCATGACACTCATGGTAGAGGGCATATAAGTCCTCTTCAGCCGAAAGACGATGGTAGATCCATGGAATTGCCTTGTAACTGACATGACGAATACCTTGAGAATGCAGATATTCATTCATCTCCTGGAAGAGATGCATGGTCTGTACAACCGTCAGACGGGGACTCATCACCAATCCGCCATAGGTAAGACCGTTGTGAGAGCAAAGTGTGTCCCCAGATAGATGCGCAGGCAGTACTGCCAACAACCGACCGTCTGAATAGAACATCAGCGAATGGTCGCAGAAGCGGTCTGAGTGGTAGTCCATATACCTTCGGTCGAAGAGAAAGACACCATTCTTCGATTCAGCAACGAACTGATTCCATTCGTCGGCATACTCAGGCACATATCGTCTTATTTCGAACATCCGATGTATTTTAGGAACTCGTCGTAATCATAGATATAATCATCCTCATCATAAAGTTCAGAAGCCAATACAAGGCATACGGCCCCTGAAGAGAAATCGTCGAGGGTACGCCAGGTGTTGGTGTCGATCAGCAGTCCTTGCCATGGATGGTTCAGCAGGATGGTCTTTTTCTCATGACCGTTGTCGAGTGTGACATGGAACGAACCACTGAGGGCAATGACAAACTGCTGGAGTCGTTTGTGGGCATGACCGCCCCTGCTTTCTCCTCCAGGAACATCATACACCCAATATGCCCGCTTGATGTCAAACGGTACGTCTTTCATCTGTTCGGCCACCGTGAGGTTTCCACGTGGATCGACAATCTTTGTCAGATTGATGATTTTTCCTAACATATGCTATTTCTTCATATAAGGGTCGGTACCCAATACGGTAGCAGCCAATCGTTTGGCTTTATCACGCAACGCATTGACATCATCACCTACCTCTCCGTAGCAGAGGACAACACCCATGCGGCGTCCCTTATGTGCTTCGGGCTTACCGAAGAGACGGATACGAGTGCGGTCTTCCTTCAGCGCCTCCTCAAGGTTGTAGTTAAACAGAGAACGGTCAACTGGCGTCTTTGCTTCTTTGGGTGAGAGAATCACGGCGCTGGCTCCCGCATGCTCCAGATGGATGGCAGGAATGGGCAGTCCCATTACGGCACGGAAGTGCAGCTCGAACTCTGAGAGGTTGGTGGTATGACCAAGGGTAACCATTCCTGTGTCATGTGGACGTGGTGAAAGTTCAGAAAAGATCACCTCACCTTGTTTGGTCAGGAAGAACTCCACACCCCAGATACCAGCACCCGTCAGGGCCTTCGTCACTTGGTCGGCCATGTGCTGTGCTTGCTTCAAGGCTGCATCGGAAATCTGGTAGGGCTGCCAGCTCTCACGGTAATCACCCCCTTTCTGTACATGACCGATGGGAGGACAGAAGAGGGTAGGACCGTTCTTTTGCGTCACGGTGAGCAGCGTAAACTCCGATTCGAAGTCGATGAACTCCTCGATAATCACTTCCTTGACATCACCGCGACTGCCTTCCATGGCGTCTTTGAAAGCCTGTTCCAATTCATCATCATTATGAACATAACTCTGTCCGTGTCCTGATGATGACATCAAGGGCTTCACCACGCAGGGGAAACCAATCTCGTCTGCCGCTGTCTTGAACTCCTCAAATGTCTTGGCATAGAAGTATTTTGCAGTGCGCAACCCCAATTCTTTTGAGGCCAGATCGCGAATGGCACGACGGTTCATCGTATAATTCACGGCACGGGCCGATGGCACCACTTGGATGCCCTGCTCCTCGAACTTGAAGAGACGCTCGGTACGGATTGCTTCAATCTCGGGCACGATGATGTCGGGCTTGTGTTTGTTCACCACCGCCTCCAGCGCATCACCGTCGAGCATGGAGAATACCTCGCGCTCATCGGCCACCTGCATAGCAGGGGCATTGTCGTAACGGTCGCAAGCAATGACATACTGGCCGGCACGCATGGCGGCAATCACGAACTCCTTACCCAGTTCACCTGAGCCTAAAAGCAAAATCTTTTTCATCTGTTGGCGTACATGTTATCGTAATACTTCTGATAATCACCTGATGTGACATTGTCGAGCCATTCCTGGTTGTCGAGATACCAGCGTACGGTTTTCTCGATGCCTTCCTCGAACTGCAGACTGGGTTCCCATCCGAGTTCCTTCTGCAGCTTCGACGAGTCGATGGCGTAACGGAGATCATGTCCGGCACGGTCGGTAACGAAGGTGATGAGATCCATATCCTCACCTTCCTTACGTCCCAGCAGACGGTCGACGGTCTTGATCACCACCTTGATGATGTCGATGTTCTTCCACTCGTTGAAACCGCCGATGTTATAGGTCTCTGCAATCTTTCCCTCATGGAATATCAGGTCGATGGCACGGGCGTGATCTTCCACGAACAACCAGTCGCGTACGTTCTCTCCCTTACCATACACAGGCAGAGGCTTGCGATGACGGATATTATTGATAAAGAGAGGTATCAGTTTCTCGGGGAACTGGTACGGACCGTAGTTGTTAGAGCAGTTCGTCACCACAACAGGCATTCCGTAAGTGTCATGGTAAGCACGTACAAAATGGTCGGAAGAAGCCTTGGCAGCCGAGTAGGGTGAGTGAGGATTGTACTTCGTTGTCTCCACGAAGAACTTGTCGCCATAAGCAAGATGGTGCTCAGCACTGCTGGCTGTTGTTGTGAACGGCGGCTCAATTCCTTCGGGATGCGATAGTTCCAATGCACCGTACACCTCATCGGTAGAGATATGGTAGAAACGCTTGCCCTCGTATTTCTCTGGCAACGACTCCCAATAGAGCTTGGCAGCCTGGAGCAAAGACAGTGTTCCCATCACATTGGTCTTGGCAAAGGTGAAGGGATCCTTGATACTACGGTCCACATGACTCTCTGCTGCCAGATGGATGATGCCGTCCACCTTCTTGTCCTGCATCAACTGGTAGAACGCATCGAAATCACAAATATCCATCTTCACAAACTCGTAGTTGGGCTTGTCCTCGATATCCTTGAGATTAGCCAGATTCCCCGCATACGTCAGCTTGTCAAGGTTGATGATGTGGTAATCCGGGTATTTGTTCACAAACAGGCGCACCACATGACTTCCAATAAAGCCTGCGCCACCGGTAATTACAATCGTTCGCTTCATATCTTACTATTTTAAAATTTAACTATTTCACAATTTACCACCCAAAGTGATAATTTCTAAATCTTTGAAATCTTTTCCGTCGATAGTGAGTCGGATAAGTGTGCGCTCCTTGTGCCAGCCCTGCAGACCAGCTGCTCCGGGATTAATATGGAGCAGGTTGAGCGTCTTGTCGTACTTCACCTTCAGAATATGCGAATGTCCGGCAACGAAGAGCTGAGGCGGATTGGTGAAGAGGGTGGAGCGGATGCTGGCGTCGTAGTTGCCTGGGTAGCCTCCGATATGTTTGATGAGCACATCCACATCCTCAATCTTGAACCGGTTGAGCTCACGATACATCAGTCTGAGGTCTCCACCATCACAGTTGCCACAAACAGCACGGAACGGACGGAAGGCAGCCAACTTCTCTGCCACCTCAACACTGCCGATGTCACCGGCGTGCCATATCTCATCGCAGGGCTCGAAATAGTGAAGATACTTTTCGTCCCAGTAGCTGTGCGTATCGCTGATGATGCCGATTTTCTTCATAATCTTTTTTCTAGTTTCTCTAGTTTCTCTAGTTTTACTAGATATACTAGTTATACTAGTTTCATCTTTTCTTTAATAAATGCAGCAATGATCTTCTCTGTCTCCTCATACCCGAGTATACTGGAATTGATACAGAGATCATAACTCTCTGCGACCCCCCATTTCTTACCAGTGTAGTAATTGTAGTAGGAAGCGCGGGCACTTTCCTTGGTCTTCAGAATCTTCATCGCGGTATATTCATCACACTCGTCCCTTTCCATGACCGCCTTCAGTCTGTCTTTTATATTGGCCGTGATGAAGATGTTTACTACGTTGTCGCGGTCGCGTAGCACATAATCAGCACAGCGACCAATGAAAATGCAGGAACCTTCATCTGCAGCTTTGACGATGGCATCGCTTTGGAACTGGAACAGACTCTCTTGCGAGAACCGACTGTTGTAGAAATTATTGTCTCCTACATGTGGGGCATGCAGATGGAACAGTGATTTCAGGAAGCCTTTCTGTTCATCATTCTGTTCAAAGAAACGCTCGGAGAATCCGCTTTCCTTGGCTGCCAGGTTCAGAATCTCCTTGTCGTAAAGCTTACAATTGAACTCATCAGCCAGTAGTTTGGCGATGGAATGTCCGCCAGCTCCTAATTGTCTGCCCACATTGATGATGATATTCTTATGCTGCATAGATCTGCTTTTGATGTTGTAGTTTGAATTTATGCATGTATCTGATCATGATGATCCAAGTCACGATGAAAGCCACTGTGTCGCTGGCAGGTAGGGCCAACCAAACACCATCAACCCCCAGCATAGGCGGGAGTGCGACTAACAGGGGTAAGAGAAAAATCATCTGACGAGACAAAGAGAGGAAGATACTGATCTTTGCCTTGCCGATTGATTGGAAGAAATTGGTGATGACCGCTTGAGAGCCAATCAGTGGGAAGGCAATCATGTTGAGGCGGATACCTTTCACCGCCTGTTCTATCAGTTCAGCATCGGTGGTGAACAGACGGGCACAGGGATAGGGCATCAGCTCTCCCACCAACCAGCCAAAAGCCATGATGGCAGTGGCAGATATCATGGATAGTTTCAGCACCTTCAGCATGCGGTCGAAATGCATGGCACCGTAGTTGTATCCTGCAATCGGCTGCATACCTTGGTTGATTCCCATTACAATCATAAAGAACAGGAACCCGATACGGTTGGCAATGCCATAGGCGCCCACCGCCATGTCACCACCGTATTTCACCAGTGCCGTATTGATGAAGATGACGATGATGCAGGAGCAGGTGTTCATAGCTAATGGAGAAACGCCGATGGCTAGGATATTCTTGATGATACTCCAGTCAAGTTTGTAGATACCTCGCTTGAAATGCAGAAGCTCGTGCGGATTGGAGAACTGCTTGATCTGCCAACATAGAGCTGTGATCTGTGACAGGATGGTTGCCAAGGCCGCACCGCGGATTCCCATGTCCAAGGTGTAGATGAAGATCGGGTCGAGCGCCGTATTCAACACGACGGTGAAGATGGTGGCATACATGGCTTGCTTAGGCTTTGATGCTGCCCGCAGTAGGGCATTCATACCAAAATAGAGGTGGGTAAACACGTTGCCTAACAAGATGACAACCATGTATTCATGGGCATAGGGAAGGGTGTTGTCGGATGCTCCAAAGAACCGGAGAATAGGATCCAGGAACAGCAGACAGATGGCACCGAAGATGATACCTGTGATAATCTTCAAGACAACGGAGTTCCCCAGAATGCGCTGGGCCATGGAGTAGTCTTTCTGTCCTAATTTCACCGACAGATATGTAGAGGCACCTACACCGATACATGCACCGATGGCACCGCTCAAGTTCATAAAGGGGAAAGTAATGGCCAGACCCGAGATAGCCATCGGTCCTACACCCTGACCGATGAAGATAGAGTCAACCATATTATAGAGAGACGAAGCCACCATGGCCACGATGGCTGGTATGGCATACTGCATGAGCAGACTTCCCACAGGCTTCGTACCTAATTCCAGAGTCGCAGATTTATTATCCATAGTGCAAAGGTACGGATAAACGAGCACAAAACAAAGAAAAAGGTGTTTTTTCTTCGTTTTGTCGAGTGTGAGTACCTTCGACGAAGTCAAAGGTACGAATAAACGAGCACAAAACCAAACAAAAGCTTGTTTTTTCGCTCACTTAATCGTACCTTTGCACCACGAATACTATTTCTAATAATCGTTTGTCTTTCTATGAGGAGATGGCTGAATGTGTTCCTGTTCCTGCTGTCAGCGACGATGCTGATGGCTCGAGGTACCGATCGGGTGAAATATCCTGGCGGTAAAAGCTACATGTTCAGAATTGAACTGAAAGACAAGAATGGCACGGATTATTCGCTCGACCGACCGGAACAGTTCCTTTCTCAGCGGGCGATTGAAAGGAGGAAACGTCAGAACCTTGTTCTCGACAGTACCGACCTGCCCTTGAATGCCCACTATATAGAGGCGGTCTTGACAACAGGTGTCGAGATGGTCTCCAAAAGTAAATGGAACAACACCCTGCTTGTTCGTACCAAGAAACAAGACGTGATGAAGGAGATCAGCAAATATCCCTTTGTCAAAGACGTAAGAAAGGTATGGACATCCCCTGATTCCGTTGAACGACAGAAGCCAAGGACGAACTATCACACGGAATTCAATCAATGGGATAATATCGACAATAATCCCGATGGCGTAACCTACGACCAGTTGGAGATGCTGGGCGGAAACCGCCTTCACCGTCATGGCTTCCGCGGTAAGGGAATGGTGATTGCCGTTCTCGATGGCGGTTTCATGAATGCCGATGTGATACCAGCCCTGACTAAGGTCAGACAGCTTGGCTTTGCTGATTTTGCCCAGCCTGTGAACCAAGAGAGTATCTTCCATGGAATCGATCATGGTACGATGGTACTCTCTACCATGGCAGTCAATGAACCGGGAATGTTCATCGGAACAGCCCCTGATGCTGCCTATTGGCTCCTACGGTGCGAAGACACACAATCGGAAACTATGGTGGAAGAGGATTATTGGGCGGCAGCAGTGGAGTTTGCCGATAGTGCAGGCGTGGATGTCATCAACAGTTCGTTGGGCTATCATCATTTTGACGATCCGTCGCAAAACTACGACTATTGTCAGCTGGACGGTCATTCTTCGATGATTTCCCGAACAGCCTCCATGCTGGCGCGAAAGGGAATGATCTTAGTGAATAGTGCTGGAAATGATGGAATGGGTACCTGGAAAAAGATCAATGTACCTGCCGATGCGAGCGATATCATCACTGTTGGGGCGGTGAGCGCCAATGGAAATAATGCCGCCTTCAGCTCCATCGGTCCTACGGCCGACGGACGGGTGAAGCCTGACGTGATGGCCTTGGGCAGTCCTACCTCTGTCATCACCGGACGGGGGGTCATCAGCAAGGATATCGGCACCTCCTTCTCTGCTCCTCTGGTAGCAGGAATGATTGCTTGTCTATGGCAGGCCTTCCCGGATAAAACGGCGCTGGAGATCATGGAGATGGTGAGGAAAGGTGGAAACCGGGCCGACTGTCCAGATAATATCTATGGTTATGGTATACCCGATTTCTGGTCTATCTATAATAAAGAAATACGGAAGGGAGGTGAGTGAGGAATGCCGATGGAAAAAGCGTTGACACTTTATGAACTGAACTCACTCGTACGGGAGACGATAGAAGAGGAACTTCACCAGGAATACTGGGTGGAGGCGGAATTGTCGGAAGTGCGTGAGGTGCGTGGGCATTGCTACATGCAACTGGTGCAGTATGATCGTTCGGAAGAAGGAGGAAAACGAAAGAGATACGAGAATACGCCTATAGCCCAGGCTTCCGCCAAATGCTGGCAGTCGTCATGGCAACTGCTTCGTCCGTATTTCGAGAAGGAAACAGGACAACGGCTGCATGCTGGTATGAAAGTGTTGCTACAGGTGTATGCAAACTTTCATGAAACCTATGGCTTTTCCTGGATCGTCACAGACATAGACCCCACCTATACCATGGGTGACATGGCACGGAAACGACAAGAGATTATCCGCGTTCTGAAAGATGAAGGTGTATTCGATCTACAGAAAGAACTGCCGTTGCCGCTGTTCTGTCAGCGCATTGCCGTCATCAGCAGTGCTAATGCGGCAGGCTATGGCGACTTCGTCAACCAACTCGAGAATAACGAATACGGTTTCCAGTTCCATACCCGGCTCTTTCCTGCCGTGATGCAGGGCGAAGACGTGGAAAAGAGTGTGATAGCGGCACTGGAGCAGATCTTCCGGGGGAGCGAGAATACTTTCGATTGTGTCGTCATTATCCGCGGTGGTGGAGCAACAGCCGATCTTTCGGGTTTTGATACCCTGGCACTGGCAGAGAACGTGGCGAACTTCCCTATACCTATTATTACGGGTATAGGTCATGAACGCGACGAGAGTATTCTCGACATGGTTTCGCATACAAGGGTGAAGACCCCCACGGCAGCTGCAGCCTTCTTGATCGACCATTTGAAAGAAGTGCTGGAGGTGTTGATCGACGCTCAGGAACGCATTACCCGTTATGCACAGCAGAAACTCTCAACGCTCGATGCACAGCTCTCGGTGGTTGCTGAAGCGATACCACGACTATTCTCTGTGGTTAAAACCCGCCAGGATGCAAGACTCGATAATATGCAGGAAAAGATGATCATGCTTATTGAGCGCAGATTGGAAACAGAGCAACACCGTATTCAACTGGTTTCCGAGAAGCTGAAGAGCCTTGACCCGACACTTCTTCTCCGCCGTGGTTACAGCATCACGCTGCATGATGGTAAGGTAGTGAAGGATGTTGCAGCGTTGAGTGCCGGTGATGAACTTGAAACACGTCTTGCCCATGGAAGCGTTCGTTCCAAGGTGCTGCCTGATACAACCTAGAATTACTAGAACTACTAGAATTACTAGTAAAACTAGTACAACTAGAACTACTAGAACCACTAGTTATCATAAACCCAACCCCAATGAATATGGAAGAGAATATCAAATACGAAGAAGCCTTTGCAGAACTGCAGGCCCTCGTGCATAAGATGGAGAACGATGAACTCGATATCGACCAGATGTCGGAACAGCTAAAGCGTGCACAGGAACTCATCCGCCTATGCAAAGACAAGCTTACCAAGACCGACGGGGAAATCAAAAAGATTCTTGCAGAGAAGTAGGAGATCAAGAAAATCCTTGCTGCAAAGTAGGTTTTTGGGAAAAAGTTTGGCGTTCTCAACAAATATGCGTACTTTTGCGCATCTCTTTTAATTAGGATAATATGAAGAATATTGATTGGTCGAGTCTGTCGTTTGGCTATATGCCGACTGACTACAACGTGCGTTGCTACTATCGCGACGGTAAGTGGGGCGAGATAGAGGTTTGCTCCGATGAGTATCTGAAACTGCATATGGCAGCTACCAGCTTGCACTATGGACAAGAGGCTTTCGAAGGACTGAAGGCTTATCGTTGTCCTGACGGTAAGGTGCGTGTATTCCGTATGGAGGAGAATGCGGCTCGTCTGCAGAGCACTTGTCGTGGAATTATGATGCCCGAGGTGTCAACAGAACTGTTCTGTGAGATGGTGAAGAAAGTGGTGCGCCTGAACCAAGAGTGGATTCCCACCTATGAGAGTGGTGCCACACTCTATATCCGTCCGCTGCTTATCGGTACAAGTGCTCAGGTAGGTGTTCATCCTGCAAAGGAATACCTTTTCCTGATCTTCGTTACACCGGTAGGACCGTATTTCAAGGGTGGGTTCTCCAGCAATCCCTATGTCATCGTTCGTGACTACGACCGCTCTGCTCCTCTGGGAACAGGTAAATATAAGGTAGGTGGTAACTACGCCGCCAGTCTGTTTGCCAACAACCTGGCACACGAGAAAGGCTATGCATGTGAGTTCTACCTCGACGCAAAGGAGAAGAAGTACATGGATGAGTGCGGTGCAGCTAATTTCTTCGGCATTAAGGACAACACCTATATCACACCGAAATCAACTTCCATCCTGCCTTCAATCACCAACAAGAGTCTGATGCAGGTGGCAGAGGACTTAGGAATGAAGGTGGAGCGTCGTCCTATTCCTGAGGATGAACTGGAGACTTTCGAGGAGGCTGGTGCTTGCGGTACTGCCGCAGTGATCAGTCCGATATCCTATATCGACGACCTTGACACAGGTAAGCGTTATGACTTCGGTCCGGAACCTGGTCCGATGTCCAAGAGACTCTTCGATACCCTGCGTGGTATTCAGTATGGTACCATCGAAGACAAGCACGGATGGACGACGGTTGTCATCGAATAAACAATAGGAAGAGGGCGCTGAAAGGTGCCCTTTTTTAATGTTGTGTAATCTTTTTCTTCTCTTGTGTAATCAAATGTAATGATTTCTTTGGAGCGTATGTAGGTTTTCCCTACTTTTGCCGACGGAAACAGCGAGATCCGGACTCGTCACGTTACCTCCTGCGGAAAGGCCGTGGGGATTTTCTAACTAAAAACAATAGAACAATGAAAAGGACTATTCTGATGGCTATTGCAGCCTGTATGATGACACTTAGCGCTCAGGCGCAAGTAAAGAACAACGATGCATTTGACGTGGTGGAAGAGATGCCGGTATTCCCTGGCGGTATGCAGGGAATGATCAATTTCCTGAGTGAGAACATCTCTTATCCGAAAGATGCCCAGGAGAAGAAGATCAGCGGTAGGGTGATTATTTCCTTCGTCGTAGAGAAAGACGGATCGGTTAGCGAAGTGCAGACGGTAAAACCGTTGTACCCTTCATTGGATGAAGAGGCAGTGCGTATCGTTAAGAAGATGCCGAACTGGATACCAGGTAAGCAGAAAGGACAGACGGTACGTGTGAAGTACACTCTCCCCATCTCGTTCAGTCTTGATAAAACGAAATGAAATACTATTCTATCATTACTCTGATTTCCATTTGTGTGTTGTCGGGTTGCTCACATGGGCAATCCGGCAACCATGCTGTTTTGCAACAGACCGAGAAGATCATTGACGAGGATCCCAACAAGGCCATGCAGATGCTCTATGAGATGGAGAACGCGCAGAATAAGCCAGGTGAGGACGGAGATAAGAGTGATATTGAACACTCGCGGTTGGATACAAAGGAGGACTCGGCGCTCTTCGGACTCCTGTATATTGCTGCTATACATAAGATAGGACTGGAGATTCGCAACGACTCTCTAATTACGAACAGTGTGGATTATTATCGGCAGCAGAAGGATTATACACGGTTGGCCAAAGCACTGCTTCATCTCGGCATTACCCATCAGAGTAACGGTCGATGGAAGGATGCTGTGACTTGTCTGAAAGAGGCAGAGGGAATGATTGATGATTGCAACGACAAGGTGTTCTGCTACGATGTGTATGATGCCATCGGAAACCTGAATGCAGCAGCCAACTGCAGGGAGCTGATGCTAACCTATTATCAGCGTGCATTAGCCAGTGCAGCGGCAATGAATAGTAACTCCAGAAGGGCAGCGAGTCTGAACAAACTGATAAGAGCTTATATCCACCAAGGACAGCTCGATAGTGCAAAGGTCTATGTGGAACAGGCAAAACCTCTCCTGTCGTCGGTAGAGAGGCAGGTGCAGTCAGACCTTCTCGTCAGTTTCGGCTGTAATGCCTTGGAGGAGAAGGATACGGTAAAAGGCAAGCAGTATCTGTTGCAAGCGCTGGAGGTCTTCCCTAACGACTATGGTGCCAAGCGAATGGGTGACATCATGGAGGCGGAAGGAAAGATGAAGGAGGCCACTGATTATTGGTTCGAGTCGTTGAACACCGATCATATACAGGTAAGGATCGAGGCGTATGAGAAACTGGTGCAGTATTATAGGAACCGTGAGGAATGGCGGGCGCTTGATTTAAGTGAGCATCTGAACCGATTGTATCAGAGCATCCGTGTAAACGACAAGGCAGAAACCATCGCTGCCTTGCAGAAAGAATACGACCACCGTCTGGTGCAGCACCGTCTTTATCGGAATCTCTCCATACTGATTGGTACGCTGGTCGTCATGTGCATCATCATCGGTGCTTTCTATCATTATCACCGCAGGAAAATGAAAGACTATAACAAGGTGTTGTCGAGAATTGAGGATCTGCAAAACGAGTTGAAGGAAACACAGAAAGAACCAGAGACTCCAGTTGACCTCTCCCTGATGGATACCTTACTGAGCGATGAGACTGTTCATTACTTTCATCGTTTAGCCGACCGCGGTAAGACACCTGATGATGAGTCGTGGAAGGACTTGTACGACCTGATGAACCGGATTCTGCCCGATTTCTTGGGAATTGTGAACCGGAACGGAATGCTCAGCGAACGTGATATCCGTATCTGTATGCTGATTAAATTGCGTTTCATCCCCACAGAGATTGCCGCTTTGATTGGAGAATCCCCGCAGACCATTACCAACCGACGTGCCCGATTACTGGGAAAGGTGTTTGGCGAGAAGGGTGGTGCCAAGGATTTCGATGCGCGCATCCAGAAATTGCAGGAGTAACTCTTTATTGGTTCGGAAAAACTCAAATAATTTTGGCTTTTCACTCGCTTATTCGTACCTTTGGCTTCGCCGAAGATACTCTCGCTCGGAAAAACTCAAATAAATTAGGCTTTTCACTCGCTTATTCGTATCTTTGCAAGAAAAAGGAAGGTATGGGAAAAGGAAAACTGGCAAAGTTCGCTGATATGGAGCGGTATGAGAACGTATTTCAATATCCGTTCTCTGTAGTTGACAATGTGCCGTTTGATATGAAAGGGCATTGGCGGGAACAGTTTTTTCACAACGATAACCCCATCGTCCTCGAACTGGGTTGTGGTAAGGGGGAATACACCGTTGGTCTTGGTAAACTCTTCCCTGACATCAACTTCATCGGGGTAGATATCAAGGGAGCACGAATGTGGACCGGGGCAACGCAAGCCTTGAATGAAGGACTGAAGAACGTGGCTTTCCTTCGGACTAATATTGAGATCATCGACCGCTTCTTCGCCGAGGATGAGGTGCAGGAGATCTGGCTAACCTTCAGTGATCCGCAGATGAAGAATCCTCGGAAACGTCTCACTTCCTCTTATTTCCTGGAACGCTACCGTCGTTTCCTGGTGAATGATGGTATCATTCACTTGAAGACCGATTCCAACTTCCTCTTCACCTACACCACCTATCTGGTGGAACACAATCACCTTCCACTTGTAGAGAAGACAGAAGATCTGTATAGTAATCTCCTTCCTTCTTCCTCCTTCGTCCTTCCTCGCAGTATCCAAACCTACTACGAATCGATGTGGATAGAGCGAGGACTCAATATCAAATATATGAAATTCCAGCTTCCCCGCGAAGGAAAGCTGGAAGAACCGAATATCGAGATTCCTTTGGACGAGTATCGCAGCTATAAGCGCGATAAGCGCAGTCCGAAAACCACCGCATTATAATTCCAACGGTGTGTATTCCTTGCCAAACACCTTGGCCACAGCCTCGTAGGTGATCTTGCCATCTACGATGTTCACGCCTTTGCGCAGCGCTTCGTCATCCAGACAGGCTTTCTTCCATCCTTTATCAGCCAGTGCCAATGCATAACGTAGTGTGGCATTGGTTAGTGCCATGGTAGAGGTGTTAGGTACAGCTCCTGGGATATTGGCCACGGCATAGTGCACGATGCCGTCAACGGTATATACCGGATCGCTGTGCTTGGTGGGGTGGGAGGTCTCGAAGCAGCCACCTTGGTCGATTGCTACATCAACCAATACCGTACCCGGCTCCATCAACTTCAGCATATCCTTGGTAATCAGATGCGGTGTGGCATCTCCAGGAATGAGTACGGAGCCGATGACGATATCCACAGTAGGCAGCTCCAGACGGATGTTATGCTCTGATGAGTAAAGGGTGTGCACCTGAGGCATGTCGGCAGCTAACCGTTTCAACCTCGGCAGCGAGATATCCGTGATGGTTACATCTGCTCCCATACCGATGGCGATACGGGCTGCAGCCTCACCAACAGTACCACCGCCTAACACCAGAACCTTTGCGGGTTTCACACCAGGCACTCCAGCCATCAGCTTTCCTTTACCTCCTTGTGTCTTCTGCAGGTAGTAGGCACCGTTCTGTGTGGCCATTCGTCCTGCCACCTCACTCATGGGAATCAGCAACGGCAGGGAGTGGTCTTTCTTCTCCACCGTCTCATAGGCAATACACACGGCTCCGCTCTTCAGCATGGCCTCCGTCAGTTCTTGTTCACAAGCAAAATGGAAATACGTGAACAGCACCTGTCCCTTCCGCACCAGCGGATACTCTGGGGCGATAGGCTCCTTCACCTTCACAATCAAGTCGGCTGTGGCATAGATCTCCTCTATGGTTCCAAGGATGGTGGCGCCAACATTCTGATACTGTTCATCACGGAATCCGCTACCTTCGCCAGCGGTGTGCTGCACAAACACCTCATGACCGTGTTTCACCATTTCTGCTACTCCAGCAGGAGTCATACCCACACGGTTCTCATTGTCTTTGATTTCTTTTGGAATACCTACTTTCATAATCGTATCATTTAGGTTGTAGATTTACATTCGCAAAGATACAAAAAAATACGATAGGTTGTGTCAGCGGGTTACACTTTTTTTGTTGAAAAAAAGTGGAGAGCTTTTGAACTCTCCACTTGATGCTAAAAGGCGATGGGTAAGATCAGTTTCACTCCGATGTTCCTTCCCATGTTATACACACCCGTTCGACCAGTAACCTCATTGGTATCGGCATATTTCAACCTACTCAGATGATTCTGGTAGGCACGGTTAAACAGGTTGTTGACAAAGAAGAACACCGAGGCAGTCTTACGACCTTTCCTGAGGATGTCGGTGCCGGCATATATATTAAATAAGGTATATGACGGTGTGGCGGTCTCGGTGTCGTAAGCGGCATAGATATGATCCTGCTTCAGGTTACAGTCCATCTCGATACTGGCGTAGGTGTTGTTCAGCACCTTCCCGTCGCGAATGAAATCGTAGCGCAGGGTAGAGAGCCAGCGAGGAGCAGGGGTGAAGGGCAGATACTTACTATCTTCCGACTGATGAAGCTGGACACTACGTACATACGAGAAGGTGTTTTCGAAATGCAGGGGTTCTACGGGATGGATATGAAGGATGGCCTCGCCACCGAAGACGCGGGCATCGCCAGCATGATACTGGAATACCGGGGTGTCATCAACCACCGCTCCTTCCTTTCTTTGCAGGAAGATATAGTTGTCGATATGGTTGGCAAACATAGCCAACTGTGCGGAAACGATGGCGGAAGAGTAGTCGAGTCCTGCATCAAACTGCCAGCTGTATTCCGGATCAAGCTGATGATTACCGATCTCATACCGCAGTGTTCCCTCATGCTCACCATTGCTGCCCAACTCACTCATATTCGGTGCGCGGAATCCTCTTGAGAGATTCACACGGAAATCCAGATTGTCGGTGATGTTGCAGATGGCTCCCAGACTACCTGTCATACCGTTAAAGGTGCGCGAGAAGGTGGTGAAACGCTGTCCTTCTTCCTCTGTCCAAAGTCCATGACTATGCAGATGTCTCGTGTCGTAACGCAATCCACCACTAACATGCCAGTTGCCAAACGAACGACAGGTGGTGGCAAACGCGCCGATGTCAAAGAGGTTATACGACGGAATCAGGAACTCTTCACCCAGATTCTCGGATTTCTGGTACATACCGTTTACACCAACCACGTTCTTCCATCCGTTCCACTCAGCCGACTGATAGTGAAGATCGTAGTTCAGGGTGTTCAGTTTGAAGTCCAGACCGCACTCATCATAGTCCTCATACTCCTGTCGTCTGTTCTGCTGATAGCCCACGAGCATTTTCAGGGAGCCGTCGCCAATCAGTAATGAGTTATCCCAAACTGCTTTATAGTGGTGGATCTGTTGGAAGGGTGAGAGCTTACCGTACGACTTGATATCGCCACTTCTTTCCAGTTCACCTGTTTCCTCATCGCGTTCTCCTTCCACGATACCGGGAGTGAGATGGTAGTACGATAGTTTCAGATGCGAGTAACCCCAGTTGCGGTTCACGCCAAGGAGTCCTGAGAGCGCCCGTTCGTGGAATCGTGAGTTCGTGACATAGCCGTCGTACGGGTTCTTGTAGTCGTGCGCCATCTTCTCACTCCATCGCCAGTTCCAGATCAGTCCGCCCTGATTACCCGCGAAGTCAGCTGAATAGTCAAAGAGTCCGTTATTGGTCTGGTATTCCGATTCCACTTCTCCACTCATCATCCCCTTGGCCATCACAGGCTCATCGTGGAAGATGAGTACGCCAGCCATGGCATCAGAGCCATATACCAGACTGGCGGGACCTTTGAGAATCTCCACAGAGTGAACACGTTGCGCATCAATCTCAATGCCGTGCTCGTCGCCCCATTGCTGACCTTCCTGTCTGATTCCGTCGTTCACCACGAGGATGCGGTTGAAACCCAATCCGCGAATCACGGGCTTGGAGATGCCGCTTCCTGTGGTAATCTGTGATACTCCCGGCTGTTTGGCCACCGCATCGATGATATTGGTGGAGGGAGTCATCTGCAGTTCGCGGGGGGAGACGATGCTTACTGGCGACGGGGAGTTCCTGAGCAGTTCAGTACCGGTCAGACCCGTAACCACCACTTCGTTGATCATGGCATTGGCCTCTTTCATCACGAAGTCCATCTTACTGACCTTCCGCAGGTCAACATCGCGGATGATGGTCTGATGTCCCACATAACTCACTTGTATCGTGGTGTTCACAGCGGGCAGACCAGTTATGTTGTATTCGCCTTTTTCATTGGTAATGGTTCCTTCTTTCAGTTCTGGAAAGAATATACTTACGCCAACCAGTGGCGCCTTGTCGATGTCGTCGGTAACAATGCCCGACAATGATGCCTTGCCTGCAGCTGTATCTGCGAATGCCATCATACAGATACTATGCAGCAAAGCGATGATAAAAAGTTTTCTCATTGCTTGTTTCTGTTAATGATCAATGTTCTGACCTATTGCCGAATAACAACAGGTGCTCAGTTCTTAACGATGAATCAGAAACAGATAGGAGGACCACGAAGGGAGATGCATGATGACTGACCGCTCTCTACTGCGACGGTTGACAGGTTGCAAACCATTCTGTCAACAGGAAGTAATGCGACAAGCATCACTACGGCTGCAGGCAGGTAGGGCAGGGCATGGAACTGACAAAGCAGACAGTCGTCAACGGAGAATGATTGTGCTGTTAGATGACCGCTATGGGGTACATGATGCACACACTCCACACAGGCATTTGCTTTCCCAGTCTCGTCATCATGCCAATGGAAGGCCGCCAACAACAGCATAGGCACGAATACTCCAAGTAGTATCCGTGAAAAACATCTTCTTCGCTGTTCAATGGTCGTCTTCTTCATTTCGGTTTGCAAAAGTAAAGAGATTAAATGGATTTGCCAAATGGTTTATAGATTATTTGCCAAAAGTTAGATACTTTTCACCCATCATATAATAAGTGCAGATCTGATAACCTGAATAACCATACATGTGATCCAGACCAGAATATGTGTAGCTGAGCGTGGCAGTATCCAAACCAGCATCTTTCAGACTTCTGGTACCGATCATTACCATGTTTACACCAATATGTCGACCTCTTTGTGAGGGCTTCACGGTGGTGCAACCTACACAACCCTGACCTTTCCCTTCTGTTTCGAAACCAACAATGAGTGTTCCTACGATTTCATGATTGACAATGGCCACTAGTACGCGTTCGTGGTCGTTAGAGACATAAAGATCTGGATTACGATAGTATTTAACGAAGTCCTCTTCTGCTTCCTGCACACATTTGATGATTCCTTCCACATCACTTTTGTTTGCCCATTTGTAGTGGCATCCGTTGATGGTATCGCCTACGTTGGGACTTTCGTTCGGGAAGTCTTTCAACGACATGCGCATATCGAAACAATTCGAGTCGTGCCAGCTGTGCTTGTAGCCTCGTCTCTCAAAGAAATCGCTCGCTTCTGTATTCAGGAAGTGGTACAGGTTCTCGTGCTCTGCTGGGAAATAGCGTTTACTAGTCGGTACGCCAGGCATCAGGTAATCATCACCAACACCCAACACCACCTTGTTGTATCCCTGTTCCCGTATAATATCTTCGGATTCGCGTAGCAGATGACTTCCGATACCCTGTCGTCGATAGTCTTCCCTCACCACCAACAACAGAATGGTGTTTTTACGGATGAGGCTGACGGCAATCAGTTCATGACCGTCGTTCCTTTTCTCAATCCTGATATTGCTATCATGACCGATGATCTCCCTCAGCGTCTCTTCCTCTCTGCAGATATAGGAAAACACTTCTCTGTAAAGTTTGTAAACCTCTTCCATTGTTGTTGGGAATCGCTTCCTTATTCGTTAGCAAAGATAATACTTTTTCTTGTTTCTCTTGTTGACATCGACAAAAAACGTTACCTTTGCGCTCAAATTGAATGAAGGAGAACATGAAAAGGATACTCTTTATCTGTTTGGGCAACATCTGTCGTTCGCCGGCTGCTGACGGGATCATGCAACATTTCGTGGCGGAGCGGGGATTGGAGGATGAGTTCTATATCGACTCTGCTGGAATTGGCTCATGGCATGTGGGGCAGTTGCCTGATCATCGTATGCGCCAATGTGGTCAACGACATGGGTACACCTTTGATCATCGTGCCCGTCAGTTCTCTTCGAAAGACTTTGCTCGTTTCGACCTGATAGCCGTGATGGATCAGGAGAACTATCATGATGTTGCTCGACAAGCTCATACGCAAGCAGATCTCCAAAAGATCATCCGCATGAGTGACTATCTGCGCCATCATCCCGGGCAAAAGACTGTCCCTGATCCTTATTATGGCTCTACACGCGACTTTGAGTTTGCGCTTGAATTGCTCGAGGATGCTTGTCAGGGCTTGCTAGATGAATTAACAAAATAGTATCTATTTACTCCACTATCTTCAGTACAACATCATGTTCCCACATTGGGAACATTTTATTCCCATGCTGGGAACGTTTTATTCCCACGTTGGGAACGAATCAACGAGTTTTTAGATCCGATGTTAGCTCTTGATACTTTTGTTTGGTAAAACGAAAGATTCTTCGTACCTTCGCACCCTGTATGATGATTGTAGGAACCATAATCGTGTACTTTGGTATACTGATGCTGCTGAGCCGATGGACGGCACGGCGGTCGGACAACGATACCTTCTACCGCGGTAACCGACAGTCGCCATGGTATATGGTGGCCTTCGGTATGGTGGGCGCCAGCATCTCGGGCGTTACCTTTATCAGTGTGCCGGGAATGGTGCTGAAGATGGATATGACCTATATCCAGACCTGCTTAGGCTTTATCTTAGGCTATGCGGCGGTGGCGTTCATATTGCTACCCGTGTATTACCGCTGGAACATGACCACCATCTACTCTTATCTGCAAAGAAGACTGGGAAACAAGGCGCACAAGACGGGTGCGAGCTTCTTCCTGTTGTCGAAGATGACAGGAGCGGCCGTGCGTTTCTATGTGGTGTGCATCCTGCTGCACCGCTTTGTGGTAACCCCACTGTGGCCCGGTTTCACCTCTTTCGTCGTTACCGTTTTGGTGATGACGGCCCTGATATGGCTCTATACCCGACGAGGAGGCATTAAGACACTGGTGTGGACCGATACGTTCCAAACCACTTGTATGTTCACGGCCCTGCTGCTGATTATCTGGCAGGTAATGGGCGCCTTGGAGATGAATGTGGGGGAGGCGGTGCAGGCCATTGCTGGGGATACCCATAGCAGGATGTTCGTGATGGATGACTGGCTCTCGCGACAGAATTTCTGGAAGCAGTTCCTGAGCGGTGTGTTCATCGTGATTGTGATGACGGGTCTTGATCAGGATATGATGCAGAAGAACCTGACGTGTAAGTCATTGCGCGAAGCGCAGAAAGATATGTGCTCCTATGGCTTCGCCTTTGTACCGGCCAACCTGTTGTTCATGGCCTTGGGTGTCCTTCTGGTACTGCTGGCACAGAAAGAAGGAATGGCATTACCGGAGAACAGTGATGATTTACTGCCGATGTTTGCTGCCACAGGACGACTAGGTGAGGTGGTGGTGATACTGTTCACCATCGGTATTGTGGCCTCTTCGTTCTCCAGTGCCGATAGTGCGTTGACGGCCATGACCACCACCTATTGCGTGGATATCAAGGAAAGGGCAGGGGATGAACAGTTGAGGAAACGGGTGCATGTTGGCATGGCCGTGGTGTTCATGCTCATCATCCTAATGGTGGATGCGGTGAACAGCACGAGTGTCATCGACTTCATCTATATCTTGTGCTCCTATACCTACGGTCCGTTGTTGGGCTTGTTTGCCTTCGGACTGCTCACCAAAAGAAAAATAGGGCACGACAAGGTCGTACCCTATATAGCAGTGGCTTCGCCGCTGATATGCTATGCACTCAATGTCATCGTGGCGAAGACAACGGGTTATCAGTTCGGTTATGAGCTACTGATGCTCAACGGTCTGCTGACGTTCTGCGGGTTGTGGCTTACCAGCGGTAGTAATGATCGTAGCGCCAGTCGTTCCGCCAGCTGTTGACACGATAGAAACGGAAGGTGGCCAAGTAACGACCGGTATCGTAGTCGCGGAACTCCCCACGGAATTCATCCGACCAAAGGGTGAAATGGGTAATGGCTACATCGGTGCCGTCACTATAGCTGAGGTAAATAGTGCCGTTCTCTACCGTATAGCGGAAGTTCACCACATCGGTGTAATAACCGTAAGCATCGAAGTCAATCTCCCTTCCACTTCCGCTAGCATACTCATACGGGTTCTGGTAGAACTCGATGCGAGCACCATTGTAGGTGGTACCATGTCCATAACGGTCGAAATATTCGCCTCTGATCTCGCCTTCCCAAATGCCTTCGAGGTTGTAGGCGATATCATCATCGTCCATTTCACAGGAAACAAAGGTAAACGACAGCATGGCTATCATGACCATCGTCAGCATGGATGTAATGCGTTTCATGATTCAATAGGTATTTAATTGTTGCAAAGGTAATATTTTTGTTCGAAAAATTAAAAGAAAAACTGATTTTTATTTTGTTTTGTGCTTACTTATCCGTATCTTTGCAAGGAATAGTTTAAAATCAACGAACCCATTAAAATGAAGACAGTTTATGATTTCTCTGTCAAGGACAGAAAAGGTAAGGATGTATCACTGAAGGAGTATGCCAACGAAGTGCTGCTCATCGTCAACACAGCCACAAAATGCGGATTCACCCCACAGTATGAGGAACTGGAGAAACTCTACGAGCAATACCACAGTCAGGGATTCGAGATTCTCGACTTCCCTTGTAATCAGTTCGGACAGCAGGCTCCTGGAACCGACGAGAGCATTCATGAGTTCTGTAAGCTGAACTTCGGTACTGAGTTCCCACGCTTCAAGAAGATCAAGGTGAATGGCGAAGATGCTGATCCGCTGTATAAGTTCCTGAAGAAGCAGAAAGGATTTGCAGGCTGGGATATGGAACACCCGATTGCACATATCCTCGACGACATGCTTACCAAGGCTGATCCCGATTACAAGACAAAGTCAGACATCAAGTGGAATTTCACCAAATTCCTGATCAACAAGAAAGGACAGGTGGTGGCACGCTTTGAGCCGACGGAGAAAACGGAGAAGATTGAACAACAAATCAGGGAATTACTATAATCATTGATGGAAAAGACAAAGTGTTTGATTATCGGTAGCGGACCGGCTGGATATACCGCTGCCATCTATGCCAGTCGTGCCAACCTGCGGCCTGTGCTTTATTGCGGACTGCAGATGGGCGGTCAGCTTACGCAGACTACTGAGGTGGAGAACTTTCCCGGCTATCCGCAGGGGGTTGATGGAAACCAGATGATGATGGATATGCGTGAGCAGGCGGAACGCTTCGGGGCCGACCTGCGCGACGGAATCGTGACACAAGTCGATTTCAGTAAGCCTCCTTATGTGCTCACCATTGATGACGGAACGCAGATCGAGGCCGACACGGTGATCATCGCTACGGGTGCTTCAGCGAAGTACTTGGGCTTGGCTGATGAGGAGAAATACCGTGGTCAGGGTGTCTCTGCCTGTGCCACTTGCGACGGCTTCTTCTATCGTAAGAAGGTGACTGCCGTGGTAGGCGGTGGTGATACGGCCTGCGAGGATGCACTCTACCTGTCGGGTTTGTGTAAGAAGGTGTATCTGATTGTGCGTAAGCCCTTCCTCCGTGCCTCGAAGGTGATGCAGGAACGGGTGATGAATGCAGAGAACATCGAGATCCTCTTCGAGCATAATGCCATCGGTCTCTATGGTGAGAACGGGGTAGAGGGTGTTCATCTGGTGAAGCGCAAAGGCGAAGCCGACGAGAGTCATTATGATATTCCCGTTGACGGCTTCTTCCTCGCCATCGGTCATAAACCCAACAGCGATGTCTTCAAGGAATGGCTTGACACCGATGAGATTGGATATATCAAGACCATCGGGAACACGCAGGCAACAAAAATCCCCGGCGTGTTTGCTGCCGGGGATGTATGCGATCCTGTCTATCGACAGGCGATTGTAGCTGCTGGCACCGGTTGCAAGGCGGCGCTGGAAGCAGAGAGATACTTGCAGAGATGAAAGATGAGAGATGAAAGATGAGAGATGGGAACTGAGTCTAATCAGTTCCCATTTTTCATAAACTGAACCAACACATCGCACTTGCTGATATAACTGCTTACCTTTGACAGGTTGTCACGACGGAAATCGCTCAGTTCTTTCAGAGCCTGATACTGGCGTGAGTCTTTCTTTGTTACAAATTCACCTTTTTCCCAACTGTATTCCTGCCATTCGTCCAAGGGGATGTAGGCGAGGGCATACAGACTCTTCTGCTTCAAGTCGAAGTTATTCGCTGTCTTGGCTTCATTCAGATAGGTAACGGTTGCCTGCAGGAAATCCTTCTCAAGGGGATTCTGCTCGTCGGCACAACTCCATCCGTAATGGGTGAGGAACCAGCAATCGCCTTTGAACGAGGCTTGGAAGAGGCGAACGGCGATATCATAGGCCAGCTGTTTCTTCTGGGCAATATCACCAGTCAGCAGATGCTTGGCCTGCAGCTGCTGCATCTCCTTACAGAACGCAAGCTTCTTATTCACCGTAATCTTACCCTTACCCGGTCCGTCCTCACCACTCGAGAAACCTTCGTTCTCGCGGTCATAGAGCCAGGGATCCTTGGTGTAGTCGCGGTTCGCCATATACCAACTGATGTTCTGGTTTTCGATGAACTTCAGCGGTACCTTCTCCAGATACTTCGCAGCCTCTGTGAAGTTACCCTCTGCCAGGTATTTCGTTCCGATGAGGTCGTTGAAATAGTCATTGTCGTGGTTCACCTTACTAATAACATACTGCTCCAGCACATCCTTCTGACTACTGCTCAGGTATTGGAAGTAGGCAAGGGTTTGCTCGGCAGTTGACTTATCCAAGGCATTGTAATAGTACTCACTGCTGTAGTTGTTGTTCCATGAGGAGGGGTCGTTGTCGTACTCGCTTCGTTTGTTGAGACCCAGCAGGGCTGTCGACAAGTTCTTATTACCCGCTTTCTCATAGCAGGGAGAGAGTCCTAAGTGAACGATACGATCCCATGCATAGGCATAGTAGCTGTCTTTCGAGAGGTTCCCCTCCAGCCACTGGAGTTCGTTGACCACATAGCTGCTGTATTTCTTGTCGAGTTTCGGACTGCCTGTTGAGGCGAGAAGACGGATGCAGCGCACATTGTCTTTCATGCGCTGTGTACCGTTGAGCTTCTGTGCCTGATCAAGGTCGGCTATAGCTTCATCGTATTCTCCGAGCAGATAATGGAGGAGTCCTGTGGCACCCTTCCACATACAGGGGTACTGCGATTTCTTGCTCTTTACTACGTCGTTGGCGAAGGTAATGAACTGTCGTACCTCCTCCACATAGATCGGGTTGGCGCCCACCATGTTGATCTCGTCTTCAATCCACGACTTGTCGGCAAAATCGTTTCCCTCAGCGGAATGCTGCTGGTCGAGCGTTTCCTGCGCACTGTTTACGAAGTCCTGTACCAGGTAGTTGATGACCGGTGAATCAGGATGATCGGCGAAGAGTGTTTTGATGCCAGCCAGGTTACGGTACTTGAAGGCGCTCCAGCGCAGACTGATATAGTCGCCCTGCTCAGCATAGATATTCCAGGCAGCATCGCGCTGTCCTAAACGGAGGATGGCACCGGCATAGATATTCTTCATAAGCTCGCGGTAGGCACTGTCACTGAGTTTGGAGGCCGTATTCTCCCAATATGCCTTGTTGTCGGCATGCTTCTCCAACTGCATGTTGGCACGCATCACCAACAGACAGAACTGTGGTTGCAGCTTCGTTCCCGTATAGGCCTTCGCCTCCTGAAGGATTCTCTTCATGACATCGTTCTGCTTGTTCAGCTCCTCCTCCGTGGGGTAGTCCCATCCCTTGCTGATCTCGTCCTGGTTGTCCATGTACTCTTCGAGCAGGTTGAGGTAGGTAAGCATATCCTTGTCGTTCTTCTCCTTAGCCACGGCAATGATGTCATCACGCTGCCAACTGTAGTAACCCTTGACCTTCCCGTTGGTGTAGGTATCCCAAAACTGATCCAGACGGGGGTCGTTCCACAGCGACTGTTTCTGCGGGAACATGCTGAACATATAATAGTTGTGTGTAGGCGTGAAGCCGCCACAACACCATGCCCGGGTGCTCACAAGGAGCATCAGCATACTAATGGTTAAGAATCTCTTCATAGTCTGTATATTTAAATCTTGTTATGTTACTATTGTTAAGGTCGAACAGGATCACCTCATCGTTGGCCCTTGCTTGTTGTTTCGACACCGCCTCCTTGGCTTCGAGTATCTCACTCAGTTCCGGTTGGCGCATGGCGATGCTGTCGCCGGGTAAGACAGGCAGCTCATCGTCGGTGTGGAGGATGCCTATATAACGACCGTTGCGGAAGACAATCTTCCAGCGGTACAGCGGGTAGGCTGTCGATAGCGGCAGCTTATAACGTCGCAGGGCTGGCAGATAAGGCTTCACATCACGCATGTCGAGAATGGGGTGTTCACAACTGAGCTGGGTGAAGTCGCCTGTGTTATACATCATCAGCACACCCCTGTCGGCAGGCGGTGGTGTCTGTGACAGCTGATGCAGTCGGATGGTTGACGAGAGTCGGATGCCTTGTTCCTTGGCAAGTGTCCTTAATTTCTCCATGAACGAGAAGAAGGTCTTACGTGTACTGCCGGTCCAGTCGCAGTCGACCTGTATCTCCTTCACTTTCCCTACATGGTGTGTCTCGTTCATCTGCAGAATGCGGCGCAGCATCTTTTCCGGCAGGTCGCTGACATCCTTCTTCATGCAGTCGTTCACGATGAACACCGTGGGGATGATCTCCAACTGTTGGGGGATGCTATCCCTGAACCTGACCGTAGCGTTCGGCATCGGCTCACCGTTATCATCTACCACCACATCGAAATAACGCAAATAGATTCGATTTATTTGGTGTTCCTTCAAAAAAGATTTCTTGATGGAATCCAATTGGAACGTAGTGCTCCAATAGTAGATGCTTCGTTGGTGTTGCCGCTCCTGACAAGCGGTCATCAGCAACAGAATTAGCAATACTCCCCAAATCTTTTTCATCATCTTAACCCCCACACGCTGGCAGCGTAGCTCTGTTCCACTTTCTGCTCCGTCTGGTCGGGCAGGTTACAGAAGAAGTCGATACCTGTGCGCTTCTCCAGTTCATCGATGCTGATGGTATAGTTCGCCAGACTGTCATAGGTGCGGTCGATATTCTCGTTCTGACACCAGAAGGCGATGGTCCGATAGCCCTGTGCGTTCTTCAGGAGGATGGCCATAAAGAAGTATTTCGGCACAAGGAGCTTACCGGTCTTGGCCAGGGTGTGCGATGAGGTGAGATATCCGAGGATATTCTCTTCCTTGTCGATGGTGCCTCCCTTGCAGACATACAGTGCCTCGACTCCTTTCCCGGCAGCCCAGGTGCGCACCTGTTTCTCCATCATGGCCCACAATCCGGCATTGAACGTGTTGAATTGAGGCTGCATGTTCGTGAGGTAGAAGGTCTGGTAGTTCGCTTCCTTGGAATAGAGGCGGTCGGCAGAAGGACAGATATGACCGTGGTCGAAGCCGCTGTTCCAGAAATAATCGCCTACGATATAATCCTCCGAAGGACGGTCGAGGTAGTCTTTCAGGGGCAGATCAGGATCCAGCGGATACTGCGGGTTCCCATAGTAGCGCGAGGTGTTAGCCACCATATACCTACTGCTCATCTCGTAGCATGACCATCGCTGCGACTTCTTGTCACAATCCCATTCCACGGCGTAGTTCACCACCGTGTTATTGTCGGTCTTGTGAACGATAACCACGTTGTTGC
Organism: uncultured Prevotella sp.; assembly: GCA_900314935.1. Lineage (GTDB taxonomy): Bacteria > Bacteroidota > Bacteroidia > Bacteroidales > Bacteroidaceae > Prevotella. The sequence continues at coordinate 1,666 of OMXE01000008.1, read as the reverse complement.
CCCCTTTCAGATGTGGGAACTCCAACCGGTCGGCATCCTTACATACTACCGTATTGTTCCGATTACTGTTCGTTTCAGTAATCGGTTCATCCTCATCATCACTACCACCACAGGCAGTAAAGGTGATCAGGATAAGGGTCAGGTATAGGAAACGTTTCAGGATTGTCATAAGCGTAGCGATAGGGGAAAAAAGAAAGTGTGTCAGCGTGCATATGCAACTACACCCTGACACACTTTGCCTTAAACTCTTCTATATATATAATAAGGTATATATATTACTTCTTAGAAGTGCTCTTAGCATAGCGGCTCATGAAGCGGTCAACACGACCTGCTGTGTCAACGAGCTTGCTCTTACCGGTATAGAACGGGTGAGAGGTGCTAGAGATTTCTACTTTTACCACAGGGTAAGTTTCGCCTTCAAATTCTACTGTATCATTAGTCTTGCATGTAGAACGTGACAGGAACATATCGCCGTTGGACATATCTTTGAATACGACGGGGCGATAGTTTTCGGGATGAATACCTTTTTTCATTTCTTTGTTTAAATATGATTATTAATACTTTCTTCTCATTCGTTGCGCACATCGCAAACGGAATCGGGCTGCAAAATTACGAACTTTTTTCCGATTCTGCAAACCTTTCCATCACTTTTTGCGTTTTTTCTTGATGAAAAAGGATTCATTCATAATAAATGTCCCATATTTCATATTCCACTGTGCCATTGACAGTATAGACACAGGAATGGTCAATGGCATCAAAGCGAAGGTCGGAAAGCCTCAGAGTCATGCACGATTTGTCACCAACCTTACTTGTGCCGACCACTGTGACCTTACCGCTTAAGGCCGTTGCTTGAATCAAGATGGCTTCCGGCCAGGTACGAGTGTATGCAGCGGCAGCATGGAATTGGTTGTTGTCAAAGGTGTCTCCTGCCTTCATGTTACTGAAACTCATTGGCTTATCACTTTCAAAGGTGATATTAAGCATGTCGAAGACATCCGATCCCTTGATGTTGGCTCCAAACCCCATGTGATAGACTGTAATAGGATTGCCATCGTTATACACGATCCCATTTTCGATATAACAGTGAGGGGGATTATAGGTCTCGCCACTTTTGTACATTGTTCCCATGCTGGTCTTGCCATTGTCTGACCGGATATGCAGGACGTTAACTTCAGTCCCTGCAGAGTCAACGAAATTCTCGTCGTCGTCACTGTTACAGGCTGTGAAAAGACACATCACCATCATGGTCATGATAATAATCTTTAGTTGTTTCATATTCCAATAGATTGTTTCTATTAAAATAAACGCAGTAATTCAGGAATCTTGCATGGAAACCGAAAGATTTAACGATAATTAAGGGACAATGGATAACAACTGTAATTATACCCCCGTTGGGAATTCTATTCCGAGAGTCATCCATCTCTGTTCTAACGTAATTCGATTCGTCTGAACAGAAAGATTTTTCGAGACTTTTCTCATTTTTCGAAAAACCTAACACTTGTCTCTAAGGAATTCAGGAATCAAGGAAAATAAATCAAAAATTATTTTGTATTTCCCTCGCTTAATCGTATCTTTGCACACAGAAGCGTGCGATGTTGCTTACGCTCGGCATTGATACTAGCATCATTGCCCTCGCTTAACCGCAACATTGTCATCGACAAATTTA